>JBDHIW010000103.1:0-8300 GCA_039587215.1 Gemmatimonadota bacterium
TGCAGATCGCCGGGAGCATCCGGCGCTTCCGGCACGCTGACCTCCAGGTCGGGCGCGTCGACGGCATTCTCGCCGTACTCGACCCACCCGCTCGAACGGCCGCTCACGTCGGTCGTCCGGATACGCCACCGATACCGGGTGTCGTCGAGGAGCCCCGTGAGCTCCACGCCACTCACGTTCCCCGACGGTACCATCACGCCCGATCGCGTCGGCACGCCGGTGAAGGCCGAGTCGACCGGCACCACTTCCACGTCCAACTGCACCGAGTCGGCGAGATCGGGGTCGGTCCCCGTCGCGCGCGCCACGAACCCGGAGTCGGCCACCGACCCGCCGACCGACAGTGTGGTGACGCCGTCGCGGCGCAGCTGCTCGATCGATGTCGGGGCCGCGGGCGGGCGTGGGACGGAGAATGCGAGCGAGAAGGCGCCGGTGTCGGCGGGGTTCTCGGTCGTGACCGTGATGCCGTAGGGGCCCGTCGCGGGGAGCGGGAGGTTGACGAAGCACCGGTCCGGACCCGCCGCGCGGCAGAACTGCGTCTCGGCAAAGACCGGTGCGTCGCTGTCGGGCGCGCTGTCGATCAGGAGGATCGCTGGGAAGTCGGCATACAGCGCGACCGTGATCGAGTCGCCCTCGAGGCCCGTGATGCGGAAGAGCTTGCCGAAGCTCCCCGGACGGTCCGGTGCCTCACAGTCCGCTTCACCGACCGTTTGCTCGACCGAATCACCCGGGACGAGCGTCTCGGACAGACACGGGTGGACGGTGAGCAGCACGGGGAGACGCGTGACATCGGGGGTGCCTTCCGCGCCGACCACCAGGGTGTCCCGATAGTCGCCGAGATCGAGTCCCGTCGGATCCACGGTCACCGTGACCTCCGCCGGCGCCGTGCCCGTCGTTGCGCTCAGCGCGATCCACGGACTTCCCTGCGCCCGAGCCACGTTCCACCGGAGCGTCCCCGTCCCCGCATTCGTGACGGTGACGGTCCGGGTGATGAGCGCGGTGCTGCCGAGTGCGGCGGAGTCGGAGAGAGCTGAGAGGGAGACGGCGGGTGTGCCGGCCGGGGGAGGCGTGACCAGCTCGTCGAGTTGGCACGTCGTCAACGAGAGCGTCAACGCCAAGACACCGACGCCCGCTGCCAGTCGTCTGGCCGCGGGCGCACGGGGATTCCGTGGCGTCACGATCTCTCGATCCATGCGTCGTTCAGCACCCTCTGCAGCGGGTGACGGGACATCTCGAAGAGCCGGAAGACCCCGGCGGTTCCCTCCATACGCGCAACGGATGTGCCACGCCTTCCCCGGAGAGCCCCACCATCTCGGCCGTCGTGACAGGACTTCAAGTGCTTTCAATGCAACAGCTTACATCGCATTGACCCTACGTGTCCTGCACCGACCACGCACCACCTGTTGCGTCGTTCCCACAGGCACCGCAGCCTGTCAATTGAGCAAAGTGCGATCCCCGTCAGGGCGGGTCGTGCGATCCAGACTCCGTGCGCAGTGCTCGGTGTTCGGACGTCGACCGCCCCGTGCGGGGTTCGTCCCGGCCTGGGTCACCCGGCATCCCCGTAGACGGACGTCGTGGGGGTGGGGTTGCCTTGAGCGCCTTGACCTCGCTCTTCAGCGCGTCGACGGCATCCAGCAGGTACCGGAGGGTCCGCGCCGTTCGCCTGAGGCTCCCGACCAACGCGGCCATGAGCACCAGCACCAACAGCACGGCGGCACTGCCCAAAACCCCGACCAGCAACGTCCCCACATCTCCGGACATGTCTTCCCCGTGTGGCAAGCCCCGAACTAGTGCTCGGGGGACCCTAAGAGGACTGTGAAACTCCCCTCAAGACGCCCAGCCGCCCCTTGAAAACTGCCCTCTCGTACGGTGAATAACAATCGGATTGGCGACCGCCGAGGCCGTCAGTCTGCGGGCGGCCGCTCCCGCGCGCGGTCCACCATGCAGAGGAACCCGAGGACCTCGCCCCGTGAAGCCCGGAACTGGTGGCGTTCCTGTGGCGCGACGTACACGCAGTCGGCGGGCCCGATCGCTTCCGTGCGATCTTCGAGCCGCGCCTCTCCGCTGCCGCGGAGCACGACGACCACGTGTGCGTGCGGATGCCGTTCGAGCCGGGTGAACCCGCCCGCCGCGACCTCGAAGTAGCGCGTCTCGAAAGCCACGTCGCCTTCGTCGGCGAGCACCTGGCGCGTGACGCCCTCACTCTCGCCCTGCCCTCCCTCGTAGGCTCGGAGCGTCACCCCATCCCACCGAAAGCCCTGGGCTCGCCACACCCGTGACGAATCACGCACAGGCGCGCTCCACGGCATCACGGAGCCGGCGCGCGGCCCCCTCGAGGTCTCCCGTGGCGTACAGACTGCTGCCCACGAGGAACGCCTGATCGATTCCGAGCCGCTCGACCCACGCCCCCGCATCCTCGGCGGCGATGCCGCCCCCGAGGACGGGGAGCGCCGGCGCCATCCCCTCGTCGGCGGAACGCACCCGCCGGACGATGCGTTCGGTCTCGTCCACGGTCACCGGAAACCGCCCTCCAGCGGCGATGAAGACCACGCCGTCCGCACCCGCAAGACGCTGGAGTACGCCCAGGAAGACGCTGGCATCCAACCCGGCATCCCCGCAGACCAGCCCGCCGGTCATGGCAGGATGGGTGAGCACGGCAAGTTCGTGGGCTCCCGCCATTCGAAGCGCGCCCAGCCCTGTCAGCATTGGCGACATCACGACGATCCTGCACCCGCACGCGCGGACATGCTCCAAGCGTTCCGGAAGCGTCTCCAACGGACCCGTCACGTTGGGGGCGTAGTGCGCCGTCTCTCCGCCCGCGCGCGTGCCCGCCTCCTGAATCGCGTCCTGACATTGCGCGACGCGCTCCCGGAACGGCGCGAAATCCTGGTCGGTCAAACCGTGGTCGTCCTTGATCACGTCCATCCCGCCACGGGCGAGCGCCGCTCCGCGCTCCGCGAGTTCCTCGGACGTCAGACCGATGGGTTTCACCGCGCCCACCAGCAGCGGACGCGAGGCGACGCCCGTCAGTGAGCGAAGACCGCCAAGTCCGACCCGCGGCCCACCGATCCGGGCCACCATCGTCGCCGGCAGGGCCACATCAGCAACCCGCACACCGGGCAGCAGCGACACGTTGCCGTAAACGACGTTGACGAGCTGAAGCAGGTCGTTCCCGACGATGGCCGGGTCGTAGGAGATGGCAAACTGGGGCCGGCCGTCAGGGGCCGGGTCGAGCAGCTCGACGCGCCCGACGACGTCGCGCTCGATGCGGTCGGGATAGGTCGCGGGCGGCAACTCGACCGTCTGCTCGCGCGCGATGATTGCGGCGAAGGCACCGACGTCCGGCGTGTCCGGCGGGACCTGGTAGCGGACGCGGAGGCGATCGCTCATCGAAGAAACGCCGCGCGGCCGACCCCACGCCGGGGCCGGCCGCGCAGGTCACCAGTCGGGGCGGCTACTCGCCGCCGCGCTGCCCGAGCTCCCGGTCGATCATGAGCAGACCCGGACCCTTCTCACCCGCCATCTTGAAGCGCGCGATGAGATCCTCGAAGGTCTTCTCTTCCTCGAGCTGCTCGTCGATGAACCACTGAAGATGCAACTGCGTCGGATAGTCCTTGTGCTTCACGGCCAGCTCGTACAGCGCCGTGATGGACGCCGACACCTTGCGCTCGTGCGCGAGCGACTTCTTCAGCGTGTCCATCGGCCCGGCGTATGCCGGCGCGGGCTTCTTCACGCCTTCGAGGACGACCCGCTCGCCGCGCTCGAGGAGGTAGTCGAAGAGCCGCATGCCGTGCGACATCTCCTCGGTGTGCTGGTGCTTCATCCACTTCGAAAACCCCGGCAGATTATCCGCGTCGAGGTCGGCCGCCATGGCCAGATACAGGTGAGCTGCGCTGAACTCCATCGCGATCTGCTTGTTGATCGCGGCGACGATCGCCTTGTGCATGACGTCAGACTCCTGGATGGTGCGAAACGGTGAACGAGAGAATATACCAACCGGTTGGCATTTCGGCTGAGCCGTGCGTAACTATTCAGGCAGTCAAGCCGATCTCCAAGGACTCCCCCGCATGACCACAGCAGCCACCCCGGGCGTGCAACCCGTCCCTCGTGATACCGTCGTCGTCCGGTTCGCCGGCGACTCCGGGGACGGTATGCAGCTCACCGGGTCGCAGTTCACGGTCGAATCCGCCCTGATGGGCAGCGACATCGCGACGTTTCCCGACTATCCGGCCGAGATTCGCGCGCCCGCGGGCACGACCTTCGGCGTGTCGGCATTTCAGGTGCATTTCGGCTCCGACGTGATGACGCCGGGCGACGAACTCGACGTGCTGGTGGCGCTCAACCCGGCCGCGCTCAAGGTCAATCTCGGCGACGTGCGTCCCGGCGGCATGGTCGTGGTCGACACGGGCGCCTTCACGGCGCGGAATCTCGCGAAGGCCGGGCTCGAGACGAGCCCCCTCGACGACGATACCCTGGCGCCGTTTCAGGTCGTGCAGCTCGACATCTCCCAGCGCACGCTGGACGCCGTCGAGCCGTTCGGGCTGAGTCAGAAGGGCGCACTGCGATCGCGGAACATGTGGACGCTCGGCCTCATGCTGTGGATGTTCGGTCGCGAACGCGAGACGACGACCGATTGGCTCCGGACCAAGTTCAAGAAGAACCCCGGTGTTGCCGACGCCAATATCGCGGCGCTGAACGCGGGTCATGCGTACGGCGAGACGGTCGAGGCGCCGGGAGACATCGTCGGCTTCACGGTGAGTCGGTCCGAGGTCCCGCCGGGCACGTACCGAACCATCACCGGGACGGACGCCCTGGCGTGGGGCCTCACGATCGGGGCGCGGGCCGCGGGCCTCCGGCTTTTCCTGGGCTCGTATCCGATCACGCCCGCCTCCCCGCTCCTGCATGCGCTCGCCGGCCTCAAGCACTGTGGCGTGATCACGTTCCAGGCGGAAGACGAGATCGCCGCTATCGGGGCGGCGATCGGCGCCTCGTACGCGGGACATCTCGGCATCACGTCGAGCTCCGGACCGGGCATCGCGCTCAAGACCGAGGCGCTCGGTCTTGCCATCGCCACGGAGTTGCCCCTCGTGGTGATCAACGCGCAGCGCGCAGGACCCTCGACGGGCCTGCCGACGAAGACTGAGCAGTCGGACCTGTTTCAGGCCGTGTACGGACGCAACGGCGACGCGCCCATCCCCGTGCTGGCCGCCGCCACGCCGGCCGACAGTTTCGAGGTGGCCATCGAGGCCGTACGCCTGGCGACCCGGTTCATGACCCCGGTGCTCCTGCTGACCGACGGGTACCTCGCGAACGCGGCCGAGCCGTGGCTCATCCCGGACGCGGAGAGCCTCCCGACCTTCCCCATTCGGTTCCGAACGGACCCGGAGGACTTCCTGCCGTTCGAGCGGAACCCGTCGACCGGCGCACGTCCCTGGGTGCGACCGGGGACGCCGGGCATGACCCATCGGATCGGCGGGCTCGAACGCCAGGCCGAGACCGGGCATGTCAGCTACGACCCGGAAAACCATCAGCAGATGACGGACG
The DNA here is from genome assembly GCA_039587215.1 of Gemmatimonadota bacterium. Classification (GTDB taxonomy): domain Bacteria; phylum Gemmatimonadota; class Gemmatimonadetes; order Gemmatimonadales; family GWC2-71-9; genus CAMYLY01. The sequence goes on from JBDHIW010000103.1 coordinate 5,542, forward strand.
AGCGGGCGGCGAAGGTGGCCGGCATCGCCTACGACGTGCCGGAACAGACCGCGTGCCTCGGCCCGGACCGCGGACCCATGGTCGTGGTCGGCTGGGGTTCGACGTACGGCGCGATTCACCAGGCCGTCCGGCAGCTGCGGGACGACGGCCTCGACGTTGCGCACGTGCACATCCGGTATCTCCATCCGTTCCCGCGGAACCTCGGCGAGCTCCTCCGCGGATACGAACGGATCCTCGTGCCCGAGATGAACTCGGGGCAGCTGGTGAACCTGCTACGGAGCGCCTACCTCATCCCGGCCGAGAGCCTGCCGAAGGTGCAGGGCAAGCCGTTCAAGATCGCCGAGATCGTCCAGACGGTGCGCGATCGGATGGAGAGCTGACCATGGGAACGACGACTGCTCCACTGCCGCTCAAGCCCAAGGACTTCGCCTCCGACCAAGAGGTGCGCTGGTGCCCCGGCTGCGGCGATTACGCGATCCTGAAGGGGATGCAGAAGACCATGGCCGAACTCGGCGGACGGCCCGAGGACACGGTCTTCGTATCCGGCATCGGGTGCGCCGCGCGGTTCCCCTACTACATGTCGACCTTCGGCTTTCACACGATTCACGGCCGTGCTCCGGCGATCGCGACGGGGGTCAAGCTCGCCAATCCCGATCTCGACGTCTGGGTGATCACCGGTGACGGCGACGGGCTGAGCATCGGCGGGAACCACATGCTGCATGTGCTCCGCCGCAACGTGGACCTTCAGGTGATCCTGTTCAACAACGAGATCTACGGACTCACGAAAGGACAGTACTCCCCGACGTCCAAGCCGGGCACGCGCTCGCCCTCGACACCGATGGGATCGGTGGACGCACCGGTCGTCCCGGCATCGTTCGCGCTCGGTGCGGGTGCCCGCTTCGTCGCCCGCACGATCGACACCCAACAGGCTCACTTGGTCCAGGTCCTGAAGCGGGCCCACGGGCATCGGGGGACGTCGTTCGTCGAGATCTTCCAGAACTGCGTGGTCTTCAACGACCAGGTCTTCGCCGCGTTCGCCGAGCGGAGTGTCGCGGCCGAGCGCCAGATCGTCGCCGAACACGGCAAGCCGCTCAGCTTCGGCGCCGACGGCGCCCGGGGCCTGCGACTGAAACCCGGACGGCTCGAGATCGAGGTCGTGACCGTCGGGGAGAACGGGGGCACCGAAGACGACACCCTGGTGCACGACGAGCGCAACCGGACGCTGGCCGCGCTGCTTGCGGGCCTCCACCCGCCGGACTTCCCGATGGTCCTCGGCATCCTGTACTGCGACCCCGCCGCCACGTACGACGGCGACGTGATCGCACAACTCGAGCGCGCCGGTGCGTCGGACGACTGGTCCGTGGACGAGTTGTTGCATCGGGGTCATACCTGGACCGTCGTCGACTGATCTGAGCTCCGTGTCCGAACCGACCCCGCGGCAGCACCGACCGACCCACCCCAGTATCCCGCCGGAAGCGTGGCTTCCTGCGCGGCGGCTCGCCGAAACGGTGCGGCGTCCGATCGAGCGCTTCCTTCACGTGGAAGCGTCCGCCGGCATCCTGCTCCTCGCCGCCGCGGCCATCGCCCTGGTGTGGGCCAACTCTCCGTGGCACGAGAGCTACGAGACCTTGTGGCACGCGCCGCTGACGCTGGGACTGGGGCCATGGACGTTCACGCGGGATATCCACTTCTGGATCAACGACGGTCTCATGACCGTGTTCTTTCTGGTGGTGGGCCTCGAGATCAAGCGCGAGATCGTCGAGGGTGCGCTGTCGGACTTTCGGCGGGCGGCGCTGTCCGTTGCCGGCGCACTGGGGGGGATGCTGGTGCCGGCAGGCCTGTACCTCGCCATCAACGGCTCGGGTCCGGGCTTCGACGGGTGGGGCGTGCCCATGGCCACCGACATCGCCTTTGCCGTCGGCGTGCTCACGCTCCTCGGCAACCGCGTCGCCCCCGCCATGCGGATCCTGCTCCTGGCGATCGCGATCATCGACGACATCGGTGCGATCCTGGTCATCGCGGTGTTCTACTCCTCTGGCTTCAGCGCGACCGGTCTGCTGATCGCCGCCGTCGGGCTGGTCCTGCTGCTGACCCTGCAGCGCCTCGGGACCAGACCCGGGTGGATCTCTACCCTGCCCCTGGTGGTCATCTGGGTGGGCATGTACACGATGGGTGTTCACCCGACCATCGCCGGGGTGATCGTGGGTCTCGCAGCGCCCGTGCGGTCGTGGGTGGGATCGGCAGGCTTCCTCGAGCTCGCTCGCGAGGCACTCGACGACTTCCAGGACCGGGTCGCGCACGGCGCCTCGGATCATGAGCTCCTCCGGCCGCTCGAACGGATGGCGTTTGCGCGCCGGGAAGCCGTCTCGCCCGCCATCCGCATCGAATCGGCGCTCCACCCCTGGGTCGCCTACGGCATCATGCCCCTCTTCGCGCTCGCGAACGCCGGTGTGCACCTCAGCGGACTGTCCTTCAGCGGATCGGGCAGCGGCGCCGTACTCGCGGGCATCATCCTGGGACTCGCGGTCGGCAAACCGGCCGGCGTGCTGTTCTTCAGTTGGCTGGCCGTCCGGCTCGGCCTCTGCGTACTGCCCGCGGGGATCGGATGGCGCCACGTCTTCGTCCTGGGCAGCGTCGCCGGCATCGGGTTTACGATGGCCATCTTCATTGCCGAACTCGCGTTCGTCGACCCGGCCATGCTCGGTATGGCCAAGCTGGCCGTACTTATCGCCACCGGTGTCGCCGCCGCCATCGGACTC
>JBDHIW010000104.1:0-12752 GCA_039587215.1 Gemmatimonadota bacterium
TCGACCCGCTCCTGACTCCGGGGGCTCGCAACTACTGGAAGTCGCACGACTTCCTTGCCCTCGATGACGGATTGCTCGATGTGCTGGTGGAGCGCGTCGGCACCCTGCCCGATCCGCAATGCGAGATCTTCATTGCGCACATGGGCGGAGCTACCAAGCGCATCCCAGCCGATGCCACCGCGTACCGTCACCGGGACGCCGAGTACATCATGAACGTGCACGGTCGCTGGGACGATCCTGCCAGCGACGACGCGGTTGTCGGATGGTGCCGGGACCTGTACGACGCTGCCACGCCTTACGCCACGGGAGGCGTGTACGTCAACTTTATGACGGCCGAGGAGTCCGCGCGGGTTCGAGACGCCTACGGCGCCAGCCACGAGCGGTTGGCGAAGATCAAGGCGGCGTACGACCCGGACAACATGCTGCGTCTCAATCAGAACATTCAGCCGGCGTAGAGAACGCGGCAGGCCGTCTCGCGGCGGGCGCACGAGACTCACACCGCACGAGCAACGGCGGTGGTCGACTCTCCTCGAGCCGACCACCGCCGTTCGTGATCCTGCCGCGCGTACGCCCGGCGCGGTCAGTTCCGCATTTTTCGTGCGACTTCCTCGAACCAATTCTCGGCGACGACCACCTGGCCCGTGCCGTCTTGGGACTCGGCGATCGGGATCCGCATCATCAGGAAGCGCTCCCCGTCCGGATGCACGTCGAAGGACGTGTAGTTCCCGTTGATGAGGTAGCTGGAGTTTATCGCAAAGAGGACACGCTGCTCACCCCGCGAAAACGTCGGGTCGGTCTGAACCTGCGCCGCCATCATGTTCTGCTCGCCGTCGATGTAGAACAACTCCTCGCCCGAGGGCGCCCACACCGGGCTCAGTCCACCGGTGGTCGATACCTGCCACTGGCCACCCTCGACGTCGGGAAACGGCCGGACGAACACCTCATTGCGGCCGGACTGGTCGGACTCGTACGCCAGCCAACGCCCGTCCGGTGAGAGTGCGGGCACCTTCTCGTCGTACGGCGCCTGCAGCAGCGGCACCGGCGCACTGTCGACACCGGGCCGGATCGCCTTGATGTCGCGCATGCCCGTCGCGCCGGCGACACCGGCCTCGCGGAACAGGAGCCACTCGCCGTCTCGCGAATACAGGGCCTCCCAGACATCCGCGCCCACGTCGAGCAGTAGGCTGTCGGCGCCCGTCCCGTCGGCATTGCGCACGTACACGCTCTGGTTGTCGCCACGAGCGGCGAGGAACATTACGGACGATCCATCGGGCGTCCATCGCGGTCGTAGCTCGGGGCTCGCCTCGAACGTCAACCGACTGAACGGCCCTCGGTCGAGTTCCTTGATCCAGATGTCGGCGCCGTCGTCCGTCTCGGCCTTCACGGCCAGCCGGGTCCCGTCGGGCGACAGCGCAAACCCCCAGTTCCCGCCGAGGTTCACGCGCCAGTCGGGATCGATGACCGTCGCGGTGCCGGTGCGGTCCAACCACACACCCTCGACGCCTGCTAAACCCTGTCCCCCATCACCGAGGGACACGACGAGATCGCCGGCCGCCGACATCGCGGCGGCGGGCACGATGCCGATGGCCACCCGAATGCCGTCGAGCAGGGGGACCGGGGGGCCCGTCACCTCGAGTGCGCCGAGGTCGAAGGGGACGCCGAACATGGCCCCGTCCTGTCGCACGTACGCGAGGTGCCCGGTCGGCACCCACCATGCCTGGGCGACCCCCGGGAGCAGCATCCGGGCCTGGCCGGACGCGAATTCGAACACCCACAACTCGCTGCGCGTCTGGCAGCCGGCGTCACAAAGCTTGAACAGCACGCCGGGAGAGCCCGGCAGCGCCCCGGGACGCCCGACCGCCAATCCGCCGCTCGCCGACACGGAATCGACCAGAATCTCGAGCGGGCCCCCGACTTCGGGCACGCGACCCAATCGCCAGCCCGCAGCCACCACGGCAATCGTCCCGTCGTCGAGCCACGTCGCGCCGATCAACTGGGCTTCCATCGAGTCCGTGAGCACGGTGGCCGACCCGCCCACCGCGGGAATGCGCCGCAGTTCGGTGCCCACGCCGAACACGATCCAATTGCCGTCGGGTGAGAACTCGGGACCTCGCGCGCCCACCGTCCCCGCGATGGGCGCCGCGGTGAATTCGTCGCGCCGCTTCGCCCACAGCTGATCCCCGGGCCCGAGATACACGAGCGACCCGCCGTCGGGCGAGAAGGTCATGGCCGACTGGAACACCTCCGCCATCTCCTGCCCGGGCGGCAACGAGAGCCCGTAGCGCGAGACGACGGGCGGTGCCTCGGGCCGGACCCAGCCCCATACTGCTGCGGCCGCCACCACCGCGAGCGCCACCGGCCAGCCAACACGCCGCCACGCCGGCGCCGTCGAACCCGCGGCAGCGCCGGCGGGGCCCGTGACGGTCGAGGGAAGGGTGAACGCCGGGTTCGTGAGTGCTTTGGCGAACTCCGACGCCGTGGCGAAGCGATCCGCGGGGAGCTTGGACAGCGCCTTCGCAACCGCCGCCGCCACATGGCCGGGGACCGTGTCGCGATGCGTCGTGACCGGCGGCGCCTTCTCCGTGATGACCTTGGCGACGATGGCCTGCGCGGTGGATCCCTGGTATGGGGGCTCGCCGGCGAGCATCTCGTAGAGCATGGCACCGAGCGAGTAGATGTCGCTCCGCGCGTCCAGCTCGCGATCGCCCATCGCCTGCTCGGGGGACATGTAGTGCGGCGTCCCGATGGACAAGCCGGTCTCGGTCATGCGACTGGTGCCGGCGTGGCTCACCGCCAGGGCAATCCCGAAGTCGGCTCGTGCAGCAGGATGTTCTCGGGTTTGATGTCCCGGTGGATCACGTCGTGGCGGTGCGCGTAGTCGACGGCCGCCGCCACCGACTCGGCGATCCTCACGGCGTCGTCGATCCCGAGCTGCTTCTCCCGATTCAGCTTGTCGCGCAGCGTCTCCCCGTCGACGAACGGCATCACGTAGTACAGGAACGAGTCCGCCGCCCCCGAGTCGTGGAGCGGCAGAATGTGCGCGTGCTGCAGGTTGGCCGTGACTTTGATCTCGTTCAGGAAGCGGTCGGCACCGATGACCGCGGCGAGTTCCGGCCGTAGCACCTTGAGCGCCACCTTTCGGTCGTGCTTGACGTCCTGGGCGAGATAGACCGTCGCCATGCCGCCTTCGCCGATGTCCTTCTCGATGACGTAGCGGTCGACGAGCGCAACCTTCAACTGATCGATGATCTCGGTCATGCTGGGGGACCTGGCACGAGAGGAGGTGGTGACCGCGTCAAAGATGCGGCAGGAATCGGCGGATGGCGAGGGCCGGCGGGACGTCCGGTGATCGACCCTGCGACGGGAACGAACAGCGGCGGTGACCGGCTCAACCTGAGCCGGCCACCGCCGCTCGTTGTCCTGCAGAATCTACGACCGCGCGAGGTCGAACCGGTCGAGATTCATGACCTTGGTCCAGGCCACGATGAAGTCATCGACGAACGTGCGCCCAGCGTCATCGCTGGCATACACCTCGGCCAACGCGCGGAGCTGCGAGTTCGATCCGAAGACGAGATCGACCGCCGTTCCAGTCCACCTCACCTCGCCCGTGGCGCGGTCGCGCCCCTCGTATGCCCCGTTCGACGCGTGCCATTCGGTGTTCATGTCGAGCAGGTTCACGAAGAAGTCGTTCGTGAGCGTTTCCGGACGGTCGGTGAAGACCCCGTGCGGTGAACCCTCGACGTTGGCGTTGAGGGCACGCATGCCGCCCACGAGCGCGGTCATCTCGGGCGCGCTCAGCGACAGCAGGAACGCCTTGTCGACCAGCAACTCCTCCGCCGGCCGCTTGTGGCTTGCGTCGAGGTAGTTGCGGAACCCGTCGGCCGTGGGCTCGAGGACCGCGAACGAGCTCGCATCCGTCTGTTCCTGCGTCGCGTCGGTCCGCCCGGGTGCGAACGGCACCGTGACGTCGTGGCCGGCGTTCTTCGCAGCCTGCTCGACCGCAGCGCATCCGCCGAGGACGATCACGTCGGCAAGGGAGACGCGCTTGCCGCCGGACTGCGCAGCATTGAAGTCGGCCTGCACCTTCTCGAGCACCGGCAGCACCGCCTCGACGCCGGCGGCCCGGTTCACGGCCCAGTCCTTCTGCGGCGCCAGGCGGATGCGGGCGCCGTTGGCCCCGCCCCGCTTGTCCGTAACGCGGAACGTGGACGCAGCAGCCCAGGCCGTCGCGACGAGCTGGGACACCGAGAGCCCCGTCTCCAGGATCGTCGCCTTGAGGGTGGCGATGTCCGCATCGTCGATCAACGCATGGTCGACAGCGGGCACCGGGTCCTGCCACACCAACGCCTCCGACGGCACCTCGGGACCGAGGTACCGCGCGATCGGACCCATGTCACGATGCGTCAGCTTGAACCACGCCCGGGCGAACGCGTCGGCGAACGCATCGGGGTTCTCGTGGAAGCGCCGCGAGATCGGTTCGTAGGCCGGATCCATACGGAGCGCAAGGTCCGTCGTGAGCATCATCGGCGCGTGCCGCTTTGACGAATCGTGCGCGTCGGGCACCGTGTCGTCGGCGGCGCGGTCCGTGGGGCGCCACTGCGCGGCCCCGGCCGGGCTCTTCGTAAGCTCCCACTCGTAGCCAAACAGGGTATCGAAGAAGCTGTTGTCCCACTGCACCGGCGTCGGCGTCCAGGCACCTTCCAGCCCACTCGTGATCGCGTCACCGCCCGTGCCGGTACCAAACGCATTCTTCCAGCCGAAGCCCTGCTCTTCGATCCCGCCACCCTCGGGTTCCGCCCCGACATGCGCGGGCACGTCGGCGGCCCCGTGGGTCTTCCCGAACGTGTGGCCGCCCGCGATGAGCGCCACCGTCTCTTCGTCGTTCATCGCCATCCGGGCAAACGTCTCGCGGATGTCCACCGCGGCCGCCTTCGGATCCGGATTCCCGTTGGGACCCTCCGGGTTCACGTAGATGAGCCCCATCTGCACGGCCCCGAGCGGCGTCTCGAGCTCGCGCTCGCCCGAGTAGCGCTCGTCGCCGAGCCACTCTTTTTCGGATCCCCAGTACGTATCCTCTTCCGGCGCCCACACGTCTTCACGACCGCCGGCGAAGCCGAAGGTCTCGAGCCCCATGGACTCCAGGGCGCAGTTCCCCGTCAGGATCATGAGATCGGCCCACGAGATCTTGCGGCCGTACTTCTTCTTCACCGGCCACAGCAGCCGGCGCGCCTTCTCGAGGTTGGCGTTGTCCGGCCAGCTGTTGAGCGGCGCAAATCGCAGCGTCCCCGAGCCGGCGCCGCCGCGGCCGTCACCGACCCGATACGTGCCGGCGCTGTGCCAGGCCATCCGGATCATGAGTGGGCCGTAGTGACCGTAGTCGGCCGGCCACCAGTCCTGAGAGGTGGTGAGCACCTCGACGATGTCGCGCTTCACCTCGTCCAGGTCGAGGCTCTGAAATGCCTCGGCATAGTCGAACGTCTCGCCCATCGGATCGGCCTTGGGCGGATGCTGGTGGAGAATCTTGAGGTTCAGCTGGTTCGGCCACCACCGCTCCGTCGCCGAATCCTGCACAGACAGGTTGGCGCCCGACATCGGGCATTGGCTTGGCATATCCGACACGCGGTCCTCCTGTGGATCCGTTGAGTAAATGCGGTCCTCGGTATCGCATCGTGATGCCTCGGCTCGTGCGGCCCATCCCCGGCGTACCACCCGCCGGCGTATCACGGCGTGGACGAAAAATAGTTGAGGGGACACGTCCGTGCGTGACGTCGAGTGGACCGCTCGCACCGAGGTCGGCACTCGCCACCACCCGCCCTGGACGTCCAGTCCGACGGGCCGCACTTTTCGGCGGTCGTCGCCACTCGCCCCCGCGAGGCGCCACACCTCCAGGAGGAACGTTGCCCGATCCGGACCTGGTCGCCCACCACTACACGCACGGCGACCTCCTCGATGCAATTCGTGCCGGCCTTCAGCGCCTCGGCAAGTCGCCCGACACGGTGTCGGTCGAGGATCTCGCCCCCGTCGACGAGTTCCACATCGGTGGTCGCGCGGCGACCGAGGCGCTGTTCTCCCAGATCGAGATCGATCCATCCGACCACGTCCTGGACGTGGGGTGTGGGTTGGGGGGCGCCAGCCGATTCGTCGCGAGCAGATACCGGTGCCGTGTGACGGGGGTCGACCTCACCCGCGAATATGTCGACGCGGGCAACGCGCTGTGCGCGTGGGTCGGGCTCGCGTCCTCCATCACGCTCGAGCAGGGAAACGCGACGGCACTCGGGTATCCGGAGGCAACCTTCGACAAGGCCTACATGCTCCACGTCGGCATGAACATCACCGACAAAGCACGCCTTATGGGGGAGCTGCACCGCGTGCTCAAGCCGGGCGGCGTCCTCGCGATCTACGACGTCATGCGCGTCGGCACCGGGGATCTCGTGTTTCCGGTCCCCTGGGCAACGAGGGCGAGCGAGAGCGCCGTGTCGTCGCCCGCTGAGTACCGGGCGGCGCTGGAGGCGGCAGGCTTCCGCGTGACGCGAGAGCAGGATCGCCACCAGTTCGCCACCGACTTCTTCGCACGACTGCGCGCCGCGACCACCGATGCGGCGGGCCCCCCGCCGCTGGGGTTGCAGCTGCTCATGGGCGAGAACGCGCCGACCAAGGTCGCGAACATGATCGCCAACGTGTCGAACACGATCGTCGCACCGGTGGAGCTCATCGCCGAAAAGGGCGAGCGCGGCGGGAGCGCGAGCTGACGATCACTGTCGTTCCAAAGCCCATCGCGTAGCTTCAGAAGACCCCGAACGGAGCAAGAGACGATGCCACCAGAAGTCATACCGCTGATGAGCGTGATCATGGGCACGTTGATGATCTCGGGTTCGGTCTGGGCGGTGGCCTGGTACAACGTCAAGAAGAAGGAGTTCGAGACCCGCGGTGGGGGCGACGAACTCGGCGAGGCCGTCGATGCGCTTCGTACGGAGATCGACCGCCTGGCCGACCAGCAGGACGCCACGCAGGCGCAGTTGCTGGAGGTCCAGGAACGTCTCGACTTCACCGAGCGGATGCTCACCGCCGGGCGCGTGCCAAAGGACTCCTAGCGGCGCCCGACCGGACCCCGCAGCCGTCCGGTCATCCCTCCTGCCGCGCCCGCAGCTCGACCGAGTACCGGAAGAGCCACGCCGAGCCCGCGAACAGCGAGGCGAAAAACCCGTTCAGGCCGAGGATCTCCATGACGGACGTGACGGGTGCGTGGTGTTCGCCCATCGCGAGGGCCGTCGCCGCGACCAGCATCTGCGTCACCGCCACGGCGACCATGACCCGCGCCATGCCGCGCGCCTCGAGACGGGTGACCAGCACACCCACGAACCCGACGGCGAACACGGCGACATACATCAGGTCGGCGGGGTTCTCCTCCGCACCGATGACGCCCACGGCGGGGATCATCCAGAGCAGCAGGAAGGCCGCACCGAACGCCACGCCGATCGCGGCCCGATAGGCCTGTCGTGAGGGGTTGAACGTGGTCATCGGCTTCTCCGCATCTGGGGTCGGGGCTCCCACGTGCCTCAGCCGTCGCCGGGGGGCGCGGCGTCATCTACAAAGTACTTTGTGTTGTAAAGTTCATGTTGTCAACCGGCACCGATGACGCGAGGTTCTCCATATGGTCACCGCGTCATCGGCTGCCGACCGTATGCCCGGGATGGTCGCATGACCAACTACTCCGAGGTGCAGCGCCCTGCCCCGTGGGTCTACGTCATCAACGTGCTCGCCGTGGGGCTCGGCTGGTGGGCCTTCGTGCAGCAAATCCTGCTGGACCGCCCGTGGGGCGACGACCCGGGCCCCGACTGGGTCGTCTGGGCGATGTGGGCGGTGCTGGGCGTACTCCTGCCGGTGTTCATCCTCCGCGTGCGGCTCATCGTGACGGTGGACGACCGCGAGGTCGTGGTCCGCTTCGCGCCCGTCTGGACGCGCAGGGTTGCCCGCGCGGAGATCGCGAGCTGCGAGGCGCGGGACGTGCGGCCGATCTTCCAGTACGGCGGGTGGGGCATCCGCTACGGCGGCCGTGCGCGCGGCTGGGCCTACACGATTCGGGGATCCAAGGGGGTCTTCCTCGAACTGCGGGACGGGAAGCGGATGCTCATCGGCTCCGAGGAACCGCGGGCGCTGCTGCGGGCACTGGCCGAGTAGGCATCACAGGCGGCACACGAGACCGCAGCGCCCCGGCCGTCGCTACAGGAACAGGTCGAGTACTGAGCCGCCGTCATACCCTTCCACTTCGCCGCGCTGGTCATTCTCATCGCCCGCATCCCGATCCGGAGCCGCGGGTGGCTCGTCTCGGCCCTCGAAGAAGAACTCGCCGGCGGCTGGGGCAGCGCTGGACGGAAGGCGCGGGAGGTCCTCGGACGCGCCTGTCGTCCGGCGCCGGTGGATCATCGGATATCGACGAGTACCGCCCCGCCCCCGAGATCCGACTGGTAGCGCCGCACCATGGCCGCGAGGCGTCCGGAGAGCAGGTGATGCACGACGCCTCGGAGTACGGGCCCTTGTCCGGCACGGACGCCGCGGCCGGTGATGATCCGCACCACCCCACCGCCGCGGGCGGCCCGGAGAACCACGAACCCCTCGATCTGGATTCGCGCTTCGTCCCGGGTCGACCCATGGAGGTCCAGCACGTCGACGACCGGGCTCGCCAACAGAGCATCGATCGCCGTGCCGCCCTCGCGCGGCGGTGGGGTGCTGTCTCGTTCCATCGGTGCTGCGTTCGCCATCGCTCGATTCCTCGGGTCCGGTCGTCCGTTTCCCAACCTGGGTGTCTACCGTCATGGAGCCGTCAGGCGGCATGAGGTGGAGCCCGCCATCGGCACCGCTCCGTGTGAGGGCCAGCCGTCCCGGCGGCAGTCCGCCAGATGGACAGGCACAAACTAGGAACGAACCCTCGACTGAGAATCGACGTTGTCTCGACTGGAGGGACGGGGGGCGGCCGACAACGACGAGACGCCCGCCCCCTGCCGCGAGCCCGGGGCCCACCGCCAACTGGCGGCCCGAACCCCCCGCCTTCAACTTGGAGCGTGACCACAGCCTCGAGGATGACCATGGAACGGCCACAAACGCCGGACGAACCGCATGCGCGCATGCGGCTCCGCTCGGCGCACCGGAGCGGGATCGCCCGGGTGCCATCGGGCCGGACGGGTGCCGGACGGATGGGCAGCGCCGCGTGAAGACCGTCGGATCGCAGCTAGCCGCGCTCCTCTCCGAGGGCACGAAGCTTCGCTGGCAGTTCATGCCGTTCGTGAAGTACGTGCTGCTCCTCGTGGCCGTCGTGCTGTTCTACGGGATCGTGTTCCACTTCATCATGGCGTGGGAGGGGCAGAACCACACGTGGTTCACGGGCATCTACTGGGCCCTGACCGTCATGAGTACGCTCGGGTTCGGCGACATCACGTTCCACAGCGATCTAGGCCGTGCGTTCAGTACCGTCGTGTTGCTCACCGGCCTCCTCCTGCTGCTCATCATTCTGCCGTTCCTCTTCATCCGTTTCGTGTATGCCCCGTGGCTTGAGCAACGCAGTCGGAGCCGCATTCGCGGACTCCAGTCGTTGCCGGCCGACGTATCCGGTCACGTCCTGATCTGCGCCAACGACCCGATCGCCCTCGGGCTGGTACAGCGCCTCGAGCTCGCCGAGGTCCCCGCCTACGTCATCGAGCCCGACGCGGACCTGGCCATGCGGATGCAGGACGCCGGCGTGCCGGTCCTCACCGGCGAAATCGACGCGGTCGAGACGTATCGCGCCGCGGGGGTCGGACGGGCACGGCTCATCTTGGCCAACGCGTCGGACACGGTGAACTCGAACATCGTACTGACTGTGCGTGAGCTGTCCGAATCGCTTCCCGTGGTGGCGCTCGCGGAGGTGGAGGATTCGATCGACGTGCTGGAGCTGAGCGGCGCCGACCACGTACTCCCCCTCGCGCACCAGCTGGGCGAGCAGCTCGCCAACCGCGTGAGTGCGGGCACGGCGCACGCCAACGTGATCGGCAAGTTCCACGATCTTCTGCTCGCCGAGTTCCCCGTGCACAACACGCCGCTGCAGGGCAAGACGATTCGGGAGACGCACCTGCGCGAGTTCACGGGGGTCACGATCGTCGGGGTGACCGAGCGCGGCCGGTTCCATGCGCCGCAACCGGATCTGGAGTTGTCTCCCCTGAGCCTCCCGGTCGTCATCGGCACGCCCGAACAGATCGCGGAGCTTGACGAGCTCCTCGTCATCTACGACGCGAACCCGAATCCGGTTCTGGTGATCGGCGGGGGCAAAGTGGGTCGGGCGGCGGCATTGGCGCTCAAGGCGCGCGGCGTCCCCGTGCACGTCGTCGAGCGGAATCCCGACCTCGAGCCCAAGATCGCCGGCATCCCGGACCGCCTCATCATCGGCGACGCGGCCGACCGGGAGGTCCTCGACGAGGCGGGCATCGCGGACACACCGTCCATCCTGCTCACGACGCACGACGACGCGATGAACGTGTATCTGACGGTCTACTGCCGGCGGCTCAATCCCGACGCGCGTATCCTCACCCGGGTCACCCACGAGCGCAACGTGGAGGCCATTCAGCGTGCCGGCGCCGACTTCGTCCTGAGCTACGCATCGCTCGGCGTGCAGACGGTGTTCTCCATCGTGCAGGAACGCGAACTCGTCATGCTGGGCGAGGGCGTCGACATCTACTCGATTCCCGTGCCGTCGTCGCTCGCAGGCAAGACGCTGGCCGAAGCCGAGATCGGGGCACGGACGGGCCTCAACGTGATCGCGCTCGAAGAGGACGAGGGCATCGTCACGCACCTGCCGCCCGATCGTCGTCTCGTCGAAGACTCGGCGCTCATCGCCCTGGGATCCCCGGAGCAGCGCGAGCGCTTCGCGGCCGTGTACGACTGACCGAGCAGACGGCCGTCACCGCAGTCGACCGACTGCGAAGCGACGATCCCGTCTCCTGCCTACCGCTCGAACGCGGCCCGCACCTCGTCCAGGAAGTTCTCCACGACCATCATGTCGTCGAGCGAGACGTCGTACTGGGTGACGAACACGTCGTTGGCAAAGGACGACTCGGGCGTGAAGAGCACGTCACGACGGTCGACGAAGAAGTCGCCCTCGGTGCGCACCTGCGCGGCCACGAACGCACGACCAGGGGTCTTGAAGAAGAGTTCCTGCCCGTCGCGTGACCATCGTGGCTCGACCCCACCTTCAGTGGACACCTGCTGCCGGGTCGCGGCGACGTCGGGAAAGGGCCGCACGTAGATCTCCGGTCGGCCTGATTCGTCCGAGACGTACGCCAGCCACCGGCCATTCGGCGACACCGTGGGGGCGAACTCGCCGAACGGCTCGGTCAAGAGCGGCGTCAGGGCGCTGTCGATACCGGGCTGAGTCGCGTAGATGTCCCCGTCGACCGTGGTCGCCAGCACCCATCGCCCGTCCGACGACCAGGTGCCCGTCTGGATCTCGCCCTCAGGATCGACCAGGACCGCGGGGGTGCCGCTGGTCGTGGACTTCGTGAAGAGGTCGTACGACAGGCCGGGTTGAACCGACCGGTAGATCACGGATTCCCCACCGGGGTGCCACGCGGGATTCACGCTGTTCCCGTCGAACGTCAGTTTGGTGAACGTGCCGCTTCGCAGCTCCCGAACCCACACGTCGATGCCGTCGTCCTCTTGGACGCTGATCAGGATGCGGGATCCATCGGGCGCCAGGAACGGCGCGCTGCCGGCGGTGAGCGTCCACCCGTCGTCCACTGGCGTCGCGACCCCCGAACGACTCATCCACACCGGCTGCGCCAGCCCTCCGCCAATGCCGGTTCGCGCATACGCCAGGCGCCCGCTCGCCGACACCGCGAGGTCGGGGCCGGCTTCGACGGGGATCCCGGCCAGGAGTTGGACGGGCGCACCCGACAACTCGAGCGCGTCCTGATCGAACGGCGCGGCGTGCAGGGTGCCGTCGTACCGGACGAACAGCAGGTATCCGGCCACGTACCGGCCGATGATCCCCTGGACGATCGCGCGGTGCTCACCCGTGCGGAAGTCGACCACGGCGATCTCGTCGCTCGCCGTGGCCTGGTTGGTGTGCCGCATCGCCGTAAACAGCAGGCCACGACCGTTGGGGAGGGCGTCCGGCCACGAGTGACTGACCTCGCCCCGAGCGGAGTCCAGGACCGTCACCGGTTCGACCGTGCCACCGGATTCGGGAACCCGCGAGAGGACGGTGCCGTGCTGCCGCCACCCGATGTAGAGATGGCCATCGTGGCCCCATGTGGCCCCGTTCCGCCACAGGCCTGTGTCCGAGACGACGAACGGCGGCTCGCCCGTGACCGAGGCCACGACGAGACTGCGCTGGCCCGTGACGAAGGCGACGCGCCCGCCGTCGGGTGAGAAGAACGGCTGCCACACGCCGTCGCTCCCCGCGATCGGATCGGCGGTCATCGCATCACGCGGCCGTACCCGCAGCTCGGACCCCCGGTCCGTCAGGGCCGCGTACGCGATGAGGCTCCCATCGGGCGACACCGCGATCGACGTGCCGTAGGCCAAGGAGAGCGCCTGATCCTCCTGGAACCCGATGGCGTAGCGAATCACCGGGAAGACCTCGCCGCTCGGGCGGAGCCACCCCCAGCCGGCCACGAGACCGAGGATACCGGCGAGCACGACGAGAGGGACTGCGAAGCGTTGCCGCCAATCGCTCGCCTCTGTTGGCCGCACCGCCACCGACGCGCCGCTGGCGGTGGTGGCGA
>JBDHIW010000105.1:0-12432 GCA_039587215.1 Gemmatimonadota bacterium
GCTCGGTCGCGATCGCCAGCGCGGCGCCGGGCGGGATCGGCTGGAAAGACTGGTACGCGGTGTCGGGGGGCGATACCGCCTATGTGGCGTTCGATCCCGACGACCCGTCCGTGAACTACGGCGGGTGCGACATGGGGCAGATCGAGCGGTGGGACGCGCGAACGGGTGCGGGGCGCAACGTGATGTCCTATCCGATGTTGCCGGCGGCGATGCAGGCGCGGGAGATGAAGTATCGGTTCAACTGGAACGCGCCGATCCTCGTCTCACAGCACGATCCCGACGTGCTCTACCATGCGGCGAACGTGCTGCTCCGTTCGACGAACGGCGGCGATGCGTGGGAGGCCGTGAGCCCCGACCTGACCGGAAACGACGACGCCAAGCAGGGCTACGGGGGCGGTCCGATCACGAACGAGGGAGCGGGCGGCGAGATCTACAACACGATCATGTACGTGGCCGAGTCGCCGCACGATGCGGGGACGCTGTGGGTGGGCAGCGATGACGGGCTCATCCACGTCACGCGCGACGGTGGGGCAAGCTGGTCGAACGTCACGCCGCGGAACCTCGACGAGGGCATGATCAACGCGATCGACGTGTCGCCGCACGATCCGGCGGCTGCCTACGTCGCCTACACGCGCTACAAGTTCAACGACTTCACCCCCCACGTGTTCACGACCGACGACTACGGGCAGAGCTGGCGACGGGTCGTCGACGGGCTGCCTGAGGAGGCGCACGTGCGCGTCGTCCGTGAGGATCCGGTGCGGCCCGGGCTGCTGTACGCCGGCACCGAGCTGGGGCTCTTCGTGTCGTGGGATGCGGGAGCGCGGTGGCAGTCGCTGCAGCTCGACATGCCGACGACGCCGATCACGGACCTCATCGTGCAGCGGACGCACAACGATCTTGTCGCCGCCACGCAGGGGCGGTCGTTCTGGATTCTGGACGACCTCTCTCCCCTGCAGCAGGCGCCCGACTCGCCCGACGACGACGCCTTCACCGTCCTGACGCCGCGGCCGGCGTATCGCTTCGCCGGAGGACTCGGCGGTGGGTTCGGCGGTGGCGGGACCGTCGGTGCCAATCCGCCCAACGGGGCGGTGATCGACGTCCGCGTGCCCGCGACGGACTCGCAGGCGGTCACGCTCACGGTGCACGATGCAGCGGGCACCCTGGTGCGGAGCTACTCGTCGACGCGCGACGACGACTCGGTCGACGTGCTCGAGGTGGAGCCGGGACACAACCGATTCGTGTGGAACCTGCGCCACGAGGCCGTGACGCGGGTCCCGGGACTGTACGTGTGGGGAACCCTCAACGGGCGGCGCGCGGTGCCCGGCACGTACACGGTACGCGTGCGCTGGGGCGACGAGACCCGCGAGGTCTCGCTCGAAGTGCGGGCGGATCCTCGCGTCACGGCGAGTGCCGAGGACTTCCGCGTCCAGGCGGCGCTGGTCGACCGCATCGACGCGGAGCTGCGGGCGATCCACGGAGGCGTCGTGCAGGTCCGCGACGTCCGCGGGCAGGTCGACGCGCTCGTACGACGTGCGGGCGACGTGGACGGCGCGGACACGGTGGTCGCCGTGGGCGGCGCGCTGTCGGAACGGCTGCAGGCGCTGGAAGACTCCCTGGTCCAGAACCGCACCGTCGACGGACAGACGGTCATCAACTTCCCGCCGCGGCTCAACTTCCATTACATCTATCTCCGGAGTGCCGTGGAGGGTGCCGAGGGTGAGGTCACCAAAGGTGCGCGCGAGCTGATTGACGACCTCGGCACACGATGGTCGGACCATCGGCGTACGCTCCGGCAGCTGCTCGGCCCCGACCTGGGTGCGTTGAACGCGCTGGTCGACGAGCACGGCATTCCGGCCGTGATCACCACGGCACCGTCCCCGGATCCAGTTCCCTGACGGAGGAAGTCATGATGCACGTTCGCACGCGCGCCGTCGTACTCGCCGGAGGCATGCTCTTGTCGGCCGCACCGCCGCTTGCCGCACAGGCGGGCACGCCCGTATTGCAGCACCTGATCGCGCGTGTCGAGGCGGTCGAAACCAAGCTCGTCGGACTCGCGACCGCGATGCCCGAGGCGTCCTTCGCGTGGCGGCCGATGGAGGGGGTACGGTCGGTCGCCGAAGTGTTCGTCCACGTCGTCGCCGACAATTACCTCCTGCCGGCGTTCGACGGTCCATCGGCGCCGTCGGAGACTGGGATCGATCCGGACGACTATGCCACGGTGCAGGCATACGAAGCCCGGCAAATGACGCAGGCCGAGATCGTGGCGGCGCTGGAAGCGTCGTTTGCCCACCTGAAGGACGCGATGACTGTGGCGTCTTCGCGGGCCCCCGACCGTGAGCTGTCCTTCTTCGGGCGCACGGTCGAAGCCCGGGAGATGTGGGTGCTGACCGTGACGCACCTACACGAGCACCTCGGCCAGTCGATCGCCTATGCCCGCGCCAACGGGATAGTGCCTCCTTGGAGCCGCGGAGGGAACTGACCGTGACGCATCTCCACGCTGCCGGGCCGGTTCCGGCGGGCACGGCCATCCCGTGGCGGTGAGTGACGGGTTCCGGGACTTCGTCGAGGAGCAGCTCGGCCGCGTGCGGCCGGTACGGCTCCGGGCGATGTTCGGCGGGATCGGGGTCTACGCGGGTGACGCGTTCTTTGCCGTCATCGCCGATGACGTTCTGTACTTCAAGGTCGACGACGTGAACCGGCCGGACTACGAAGTGCTCGAATTGGAGCCGTTTCGCCCATTCGGCCCTGGCACCACGCCGATGCAGTACTACACCGTTCCCGGCGACGCATTGGACGACGTCGAGATGCTCGAGACCTGGATGGAGGCCGCCATCGCGGTGGCCGAGCGCCGACGACGAGCCAAGCGCCGCTGATCCGACGACCCCAATCTCGATGAGGATGCCATGAGTGCCGAGTCACAATCGTTCGCGAACCACCGTCGGTGGGTGCCGGGATATCATTTCGTCGTATTCCCACTGCTCATCATCAACTTCGGCTTCGCCGTTGGGGCCGCCATACGGGGACCCACGACGTCGACGATCGTGGCGGTGCTCACGGCCTATGCCCTCATGGCGGTCGCTGCGTACGCGCGCACGTTCGCACTCACGGTGCAGAACCGCGTCATTCGCCTCGAGGAACGACTGCGACTCGAAGCGCTCCTCCCAGACGAGCTTGGAGCGCGGGTGCCCGAGTTTTCGACCAAGCAGCTCATCGGGCTGCGGTTCGCGGGGGACGGAGAAGTGGCTGCGATCGCCAGGCGGGTCCTGGATGAAGGCATCGAACGCCCGGACGACATCAAGAAGCTGGTGACGGACTGGCGGGCCGATCACCTGCGCGTCTGAGGCACGGGGAGACGAAGACGGGGCGGCGCCGTGACCGGCGCCGCCCCGTGTGTGCTGTCGCAGGAAGAGACTGCTACCCCTCGGTGAGGTCCCGGGTCTCCAGGTCGAGCGTGAACGTCTCGCCGTTGATCGTGATCGGCACGAACCGGGTGCCGTTGAACTCCACAAGGACGGTCCGCTGCCGGGTCTGGGTGTCTTCGCCGTTCGTGCGCTCCATCGAGATCACGCGCTCGATCGTGCCGGAGAGCGGATAGCCGCTGCCGTGCGGGACCGGGATGAGGACCGCGGTCACCGTGACCGTATCGGCCATGTCGTATTCCCGCGTGCCCTGCTCGTCGGATGTCACGACACGGTTCTTCGCCGAGTTGCCGCCGCCGTCCCACTGCCGCTCGGTCTCTTCCCCGAGAAGGTTGGAGATGGCCATCGCACGGTCGCGATCGATCGTGACGTTGATCGTGCCGCGCGGCCCGCTCCGGCTTCGCGTCCCGCTCACCGATGACACGATTTGTACCGTAGCCGTGAGGAGCGGGTCGAACTGATCCATCTCGGCGCCGAGCGAGTCGAAGAAGGTGATGCTGCGCGAGATGCTGAGCTCGCTTTCCTCCTCGACCGGGGCCGGTCCGGTGACGTCGAGACCGCCGGACTCCCGGAGCATGAGGCGCAGGTCGTCCACCGCCGCCCCGCCGGCGTAGCGGGCGGCGTCCTGGGTGACCTGGGCTTCGATCTGCGTATCGACCGTCGGGTCGGCCGGCGTATCGCTGCAGCCTGCTGCCAGTAGGCTGCAAGCAAACAGTGCCAGACTGCGCTGGGCGTGGACCATCGTCGTACCTCGCGTCGTCATTGAGTGGGGCCGAGTGCCTCGTCGGCGTCTGAGGCGGTGGACGACCCCGTGCCCCAGATGTTAAGGTCGCGGTCCCACGACCGCTGAGCAGTGGTCACGGTCACATGTGATCCAGTACCGCGGTCGCCCGAGCGTGAACTCCTGTTCGACCAGTCCTCCTCGGGTAGAGAGCACGCGGGCGGTTCCCACCACGCCCTCGACGCCATAGGTCCGCACCTCGAACACGTACTGGTTTCGTGCCCCCGGCTCCGTCCAGCCGGCGTATCCGGTCTTGTCCTGCCTGCCCGGACGCACCACCCGGACCGTGGGCGCGTTTCCCTGGGTGAGGTCACCCTCGAACTGCAGCCGTACGCGATCTTCGCGCACGATCTTGACCAGCTGCGCCTGCCGGAGCGCCGTCGGCAGCCGGCCGGCGTTCCGCCACGAGACCGTGACCTGATACGTCGTGCTGTCGCCGTCCGATCCGACCCGCCTCGTGGCCACGTCGACGTCCGCGATCCGCGGCAGGTGCAGAGCGAGCTGCAGATTGAAGAGCGCCTGATTGCGCGCCCAGCGCTCCAGTTCGGCGGGCGGTCCATTCTGCGAGAAGAACTTGGGGTGGAACCCGCCGATCTCCACGCGCCCCAACGTCGGATGGTCGAAGGGCTCCCACTCCCGGAATCCCGCGCCGCCGTTCGCGCGGTCGTCCCAGGTCAGGGCATCCACGTCGTCGAGGCGACCGTCGCCGTTGAAGTCCTCCATTCGTCCGCCATTCCACAACTCGTCCCCGTACCAGATCGTGCCGTAATAGAAGTAGCCGAAATCCGGGCCGTGTCCGAACAGTGGGTTGGGGCGGGCGCTGTCACCGGTGAAAGGGTTTACCACCGTACGCGTCATGTAATCGTGATAGACGTCTCCGGCCCAGTCGTAGCCCGTGATGCTGACGCCGACGCTGTCGAAGTACTCATAGTAGGCGAGGTCCTCCGGGAACATCCGCTCCTCGCTCTTGGACGTCGACGGGGGCCGGAGGTGCATCGGGACGCGCGTGTCCATCGAGTTGGCGACGGACACGTTGGGGTGCTGGAGCAGCCAGAGCACGGTTGCACGCGTCTCGGGCTCGCTCAGCGGGAAGGCGCCCGCGCCGAACTGCGTGTAGCCCCGGCCGGTCTCGTCCCCGCCGGTGTCCGGCCGCCAGTTCTCCGGGTAGTTCCGATGAAGGTCGAGCCCTCCGATGCCGTCTTCGTTGACGCGCCCGTCGCCGTCGTTGTCGATCCCCTCGGTGATGACGCGCCACGTCCCGATCTCACCTGGACGCGTCTGCCGGAGCAGCCGGCCGGTGGGATCGCGTTCGTCGAGAACGCGGTTGGCTTCCAGGTCGCTGTCGGCGGCGGGCCGGTAGCGGATCTGGTAGATGACGCCGTCGCCGTCGAGGTCTTCCGCCGGGTCCTCGTCGAGCAGACCGTCGCGGTCCGTGTCGTGCGGCCGCACCGAGCTGCGGTTGCGCTGGGCGGTCTGCAGGTACAGTTCCGAGCCGTCGGGGTTGTTCTGCGGCCGCAGGTAGATAGCGGTGTGATCGATAAGGTCCGTGATTGCGGCGTCGCGACCGTACGACGTGAGCAGATACTGTGCGAGCCAGAGTACCGACTCGCTGCCCGTGATTTCACCCGAGTGCCGGCCGCCCTCGAAGAAGGCGGCGGGTTTGTCTTCCGGCCGACCCGTCGCCTTGTTGGTGATCGCCATCTGCAGGATGGGCCGTCCTTCGAAGCTCCGTCCCACTTCGGTGAGCGCCACGATCTCGGGGTAGATCTCGGCCCAGCGGCGGAGCCACGTGTCCATCACGGCGACCGTGTGATATCGATCGAACGCGAGTGTGTCGCCCGCTTCGTATTCCACGCCGGCGTATCGGTGGGTCGGGAAGTAGCTGATACCGTGGCGCTCGCCACCCACGGTGTGCCAACTCCGGTTCGTGTCGGCATCCTCCTGCGCGAATGCCGCCGGGGCGACGACGAGGGCGGTCAGGACACACAGCATGATCTTCATGGCTGACTCGGTTGCGAGGGTTCGTCCCAATGTGTGCCCCCGGCCCCTTGGGGACAACGTGACTACATTTCGAGCGCATGACCGACCCGCAGACGACCGTGAACCGCAAAGGCGTATGGCGCCGGGCCCGTGCCATCATGTGGCGCTACCGCCGCCGGTTGGCGTTGGGACTTGCCGTCATGATCGTGAACCGGCTGGCCGGGCTCGTACTGCCCGGGTCGTCGAAGTTCCTGGTCGACGACGTGGTCGGCAACGGGCGGACCGACCTCCTCGTACCGCTTGCGGCCGTGGTCGGAGCCGCCACGATCGTGCAGGCCGGTTCCTCGTTCGCGCTGTCGCAGATCCTCGGTGTCGCGGCCCAGCGCGCCATCACCGAGATGCGAAAGACCGTCCAGGCGCACGTGATGCGTCTCCCGACCCGGTACTTCGACTCCACGAAGGCGGGCGTGCTGATCTCGCGCATCATGACGGACGCGGAGGGCATCCGGAACCTCGTCGGGACCGGCTTGGTGCGACTGGTCGGCGGACTCGTGACGGCGTCGATCGCGCTCACGGTGCTCTTCGTGCTCAACTGGCAGCTCACGGCGCTCACCCTGATCGTGCTCGGGGTCTTCGGCGGCGGGATGGCCGTCGCCTTCAAGCGGCTGCGGCCGCTGTTCAGGGAGCGGGGGAAGCTCAACGCCGACGTGACGGGGCGGTTGGGCGAGTCGCTGGGCGGCATTCGCGTCGTCAAGGCCTATACGGCGGAGCGGAGCGAGCGTCTGGTGTTCGCGCGCACCGTGCATCGACTATTTCGCAACGTGGCGGGTGCGGTCACCGGCATTTCTGCGATCGGGGCGTTCGCCACACTGGTCATGGGGGCGATCGGCGTCCTGATAGTGCTGATGGGCGGCCGGGCGATCATCGAGGGCACCATGACGCTCGGCGACTTCGTCATGTTCATCTTCTTCGCAGGGCTCGTGGCGGCCCCGCTCGTGAGCATTGCGGAGATCGGCACCCAGGTCACGGAGGCTGTGGCGGGACTGGACCGTATTCACGAGCTGGAGCGCGAGCCCACCGAGGAAGACGACGACGAGCGCCGGGCGCCGATCGGCGCGGTCGAGGGCGAAGTGACCTTCGAGGACGTGAGCTTTGCCTACGTCGACGGGGTGCCGGTGCTCAAGGGCATCTCCTTCGTCGCCCCGCCGGGATCCACGACGGCGCTCGTCGGGTCGTCCGGCTCAGGGAAGAGCACGCTGATCTCGCTCGTCATGGCCTTCAACCACCCGGCGTCCGGGCGGGTTCTGCTCGACGGACGGAACCTCGAGGGCCTCAAGCTCCGCGAGTATCGGCACCTGCTCGGGGTCGTGCTTCAGGAGAACTTCCTGTTCGACGGCACGGTGGCGGAGAACATCGCCTTTGCGAAGCCGCACGCGACGATCGACGAGATTCGGGAGGCGGCACGCATCGCCAATGCGGACGAGTTCATCCGAGGATTCGAGGAGGGCTACGAGACCGTGATCGGCGAGCGGGGCGTGAAGCTGTCGGGCGGACAGCGGCAGCGGCTGTCCATTGCCCGCGCGATCCTGGCGGACCCCTCGATTCTCATCCTGGACGAAGCGACGTCGAGCCTCGACAGCGAGAGCGAAGCCCTGATCCAAGAGGGACTGCGGACGCTTCGAGCGGGCCGCACCACGTTCGTGATCGCTCACCGGCTCTCCACGATTCGGAGTGCCGACCAGATCCTGGTGATCGAGGGCGGGGAGATCGTGGAGCGCGGAACGCACCCTGAGCTGCTGGCGCTGGGCGGGCGCTACCGCGAACTGCATGACCGGCAGTATCAACTCGAGCACAATTTGTTCATCAACCCGGGCGAAGACCCGACCAAGGCCGATGAGGACGACGAGGCGGTGGCGCCGGCAACGTCCCGGCCGGTGAATCCACGCAACCTGTGACGGCGGGCCCGGAGGGAAATGGCATGTATAGAGCTACCGCGTGTCTCGGCATTCTTGCCGTAGCGATGACCGCCCCGCTGACGGGGCAGGACGAGAATCCGTGGGCGTTCACCGCCGAGGTCACAGCGGTCTGGACCGCCGGGAATGCCGAGTCCAACGCGCTGGGGGCGGCGCTCAAGATCACCCGGACGTCGGAACGGTCGGATGTGAAGATCGAGGCGGGGGCGATCCGCGCGCAGTCGACCAAGACGTCTCGGACGGCGGTGGGGACGCCGAGTAGCTTCACGCTGCAGGAGACCAGCGTGTCGGAGAAGACCGCCGAGGCGTTTTTCGCACGGGGCCGGTACGACTACCGTTTCAGCAGCAAGGTGTTCGCGTTCGGCGGGGCCGACTGGTTGCGGAACCAGTTTGCCGGGATCGACTCGCGGTTGCTGATCGCCGCGGGGCTCGGCGCGACGATCATCGAGTCGGAGCAGGTCACGCTGAAGGCGGACGCCTCCGGGACTTACACGTTCCAGGAGGACGTGGTCGCGAATCCCTTTGGAAAGACCAACTTCCCGGGTGTGCGGGCGGGATACGATTTCAAGGCCCAGGTCACCAGCACCACTGAGCTCACGAGCGTCGCGGTGGCCGATCTCAACCTGGACAACACCGACGACGTCCGGATCGACGTGACGAACGCAGCGCAGGTGGCCATCAGTTCGCGGTTGGCGTTCAAGCCCTCGCTGCAGCTGCTCTGGCGGAACACGCCGTCGCTCACCGAAGTGGACCTGTTCGACTCGGGCGGCGCGGCGCAGGGAACGGTCACGGTCCCGCTGCAGAAGCTGGATTCGCTGTTCAAGGTCGCGCTGGTGGTCAACTTCTGACCCGCCTGGGTCGGGTGGCTGACCGACAGGTATGACGCCTGACGAGTTTCGGGACGCGGGGCATCGCGCCGTCGAATGGGTGGCGCGATATCTCGAGTCGGTGGAGGAGCTTCCGGTGCTCGCCCGGGTTCGTCCGGGTGAGATCCGGGACTCCCTTCCTCCGGACGTTCCGGACGAGGGGGAGCCGTTCGACGCGATCCTCGCCGACCTGGACGCGCTCATCCTTCCCGGCCTCACCCACTGGCAGTCGCCGAACTTCTACGGCTACTTCCCGGCCAACGCCTCGGGCCCCGCCATCCTCGGCGATCTGTTGTCCGCCGGCCTCGGCGTGCAGGGGATGCTCTGGGTCACGAGCCCGGCGGCCACCGAGCTCGAGACGCACGTGCTCGACCAGTTGGCCGATCTCGTTGGACTGCCCGAACGCCTCACGTCGCGAACGGCCGGGGGCGGGGTCATCCAGGACACGGCGTCGAGCGCGACGCTCGTGGCAATGGTGGCCGCCCGCGAGCGGGCGACCGGCGGACGCACCAACCGCGAGGGAGTGACCGAACCGCTGACCGTCTATGCGTCGCGGGAAGCGCATCTCTCGGTGGTGAAGGCTGCCGGCATCGCGGGGATCGGGCGCGCGCAGGTTCGCGCCATCGACGTCGACGAGCGGTACGCCATGCGTCCCGAGGCGCTCGCTGCCGCGATCGAGGCCGATCGGGCGGCCGGATGTCGCCCGGTGATGGTCTGTGCCACGGTCGGTACCACGTCGTCCACCGCCATCGATCCGGTGTCCGCCATCGGGGAGGTGTGCCGTCGATCGGGGGTGTGGCTGCACGTCGACGCCGCGCTGGCGGGCAGCGCGGCCGTGTGTCCGGAGTTCCGGTGGGTCCATGACGGTGTGGATCTCGCCGACAGCTACTGCTGCAACCCTCACAAGTGGCTGCTCACGAACTTCGACTGCGACTGCTTCTACGTGGCCGATCGCGCGGCGCTCACGGGCGCCCTGGCGATCACACCCGAGTATCTCCGGAATGCCGCATCCGAGAGCGGCGAGGTGTTCGACTACCGCGACTGGCAGATTCCGCTGGGACGTCGCTTTCGTGCGCTCAAGCTGTGGTGCGTGCTGCGCAGTTTCGGCCGGCGCGGTCTGCAGGAGCACATCCGCCGCGGGGTGGAGTGTGCGCGATCGCTGACCGAGTGGGTCGAGGACGATCCGCACCTGGAGCTCGCCGCGCCCGCGCCACTCAACCTCGTGTGCTTCCGTCACGTGGACGGCGACGCGGCGACGCAGGCCATGCTCGACCGCCTGAACGCCTCGGGGAAGCTTTACCTGAACCACACGCGCCTCGACGGCGTGCTCGTGATGCGCATGGCGATGGGTGGGACGCTCACGCGGCTCCATCACGTGCAAGGAGCCTGGGAGCAGATCCGCGCGGCGGCCACCCAGGCCGGCTGAACGCTCCCGGCGTCAGCGCGTCGGCACGACCTCCGTCAGCGCCTGGCCATCCAGGCCGTCGGGCGGGGTGATACCCAGCAGCGCGGCCACCGTCGGCGCCACGTCCACGGTGTGGACGCGGCGATCGTACCGTGCGGGCGCGATGCCCGGCCCACGGACGATCAGAGGGACATGCGTGTCGTACGCATGCGGGGTCCCGTGGTTGACGACGAGGCCGAGAGACAGGAAGTGGCGCTCCGCGTACACCACGGCCACGTCCGGCGCGCGATCGGGCACGAAGCTTCGCCGGAACGGCGTGAGATACGCGCGGTCGGGCGTGGAGTCCGCGGCCAGCTCGTCGCGCGTGAATGCGTCGATCGCCCACGGGGCATTGCGGATTCCCTCGGCGACCGCTGCCCGCACCTGTCGCTGCTGGTCCCCCGTGACGCTGCCCGGCGGGAAGGCCAGCGTGATCCCGAAGGGGAACGACGCGCTGATGCGCGGCACCTCGGGCACCCGTGCGTCGAACAGCACCTGCTGCAGCGGGGGGACGAGTGCCTGTTCGACGTCGGCGAGCGTGACCCGCTGCGCGGCGAGTCCCTGGCGCTGGTACTCCTCCACGATGAGCGGCGAGCCGTGGTCGGCCGACACGATCACGGACCACTTCCCCGATCCGACGACCGTGTCCAGGGTGGCGAAGAACGCCCCGAGGAGCGCGTCGAGCCGGAAGTACTCGTCGGCGACCTCGTGACTCAGCGGCCCGAACTCGTGTCCGATGAGGTCGGCGGCTGAGAGGCTGAGCAGCAGGAGGTCCGGCGTCGCATCCCGGCCCAGCTGCTCTTCGGCGATGAGGGCCCGCGTGAAGTCGAGCACCATCGCGTCGAGGAACGGCGAGCCGTAGAAGCGCGAGAGCACGGCGGCGTGCTCGTCGGGCGTCAGCGAGTCGAGCGCCGCGCCGTCGTCGTCACGGAACCGGTGCGGGAACACGATGTCGATGCCGTCGGATTCGGCAGGGAACGCGTCCTCCCGTGCGAGCGCGTACGCCTCGTCCGGGCGCGTGCGCTGCCAGCCGTCGGCGGCGTACTGCAGCGGCGATGTCGCCGCGTTGAAGGCCTGCACCCACGCCGGCAGGGCGTCCGTGTAGTAGCTCGACGTGACGAACGTCCCTCGGTACCGGTGATACCAGTACACGCCGTCGGGCACGTGACCGCCCATCAGGATGGCCGCACGGTCCTTCCCCGAGACGGCGAACACCTTGCTCTCGGGTGAGGCGGTACGCAGCCAGTCTCCGACCGTGCCGTGGCGCAGCTGTGCCGGTGAGCGTCCCGAGTCCCCGGGCGCCCCGACGATCACGACGTCGTCGTCGGCGGCGGCGTAGCGAAGCGCGCCGGTCGCGTCGTCCCAGAACACGTTGGCCGGAATCCCGTGACGCGCCGGGTGAACCCCCGTACCGAGCGTCGCGTGCCCCGGGGCCGTGGCCGTGATGGCGTGGGCGTGATGGGCATCGGCGTACTGTGCGCCGCTCCGCAGCAGTTCGGCCAGGCCTCCCGAGAACTCGGGCGCGAACCGCTCGAGGTAGTCGGCGCGCATCTGATCGACCACGAGCAGCACGACGAGCGGCGGCGGGTCGGCGCGGAGCGGCGACCCGAGCAGGGCGATGCAGAACACGGCGGCGATGCGACGCACGGGGACTCCTTCGGCGAAGAGCGATGCGATCCGTGATGTTCTGGACACGAATGTACACGGAAGGTTCCGGGTCTGGGGGCGGGTGCACTGGACGGCCTACGGCCCCGATCGTGGAGTGCGGCGTGGTATCTTCAACCGGTCAGCGCACCGCACACCGACGGGTGCGCGCGCGAGGGAGCGAGGGGGTACGATGGCAGACGTGGACGGACTGAACCGACGGGACATGCTCGCGGCGATGGCGGCAGGCGTTGCCGCGGCGCGGTACGGTGGTGGATCGGTGCAGGAGGCCGGGGACTATGCGCTCGTCCTGGGGACGGTCCAG
>JBDHIW010000106.1:0-9083 GCA_039587215.1 Gemmatimonadota bacterium
GTCTATGCCCGGTTGCTCGAACGTGAGGACCGTGACGGGGCGCGGCGAGTCGCAGCCGCCATCGCGTCGCTCCTGGTCCTGCTCACCGGGGTGGCTGCGGTCGTCGGCATCCTGCTCGCACCGTTGATCACCGACTTCGTGGCGCCCGGGTTCTCCGGCGAGACGCGCGATCTGACCGTCCGGCTCGTGGAGGTTCTGTTCCCGATGTCGGGCGTGATGATCCTCTCGGCATGGTGCCTCGGGGTACTCAACGCCCACCGGCGATTCTTCCTCTCGTACGCGGCCCCTGCACTGTGGAACGTGGCGCAGATCGTCACACTCCTCGCCTTCGGCAGCATGCTCGCCGGGGCTCGACTCGCGGTGGCACTGGCCGTCGGCGCGCTGGTGGGCAGTCTGCTGCAGGTGGCCGTCCAGCTCCCCGCGACGCTGCGGCTCGCGGGCAGACTCCAGTGGCGCGTGCGGGACATCGGCCCCGACGCACGGGCCGTCGTGACGCGGTGGATCCCCGTGGTCCTCGGCGCGGGAGCGTATCAGGTCTCCAGCATCATCGACACGCAGTTGGCCTCGCTGCTCGAGCAGGGATCGGTCGCGGTCCTGGGGTATGCGCAGCTCCTCGCGATTCTGCCGGTGTCGCTCTTCGGAGTGAGCGTAGCGGCCGTGGCCTTGCCGGAATTGAGTCGGGACGCCGCGTCGGCGACCGACGATCGCGTCCGCGCGCGGCTGGCCCTCGGTGCCCAACGGGTGGCGTTTCTCGCGGTCCCGGCCGCCGTCGCGCTGGGCGTGTTGGCGCTGCCCGCGATCGGCGCCCTCTTCCGTACGGGAGCCTTCGGCGCGGAGGAGGTCGCGATCACCGGCGCGGTGCTCGGCGCCTATGCGATCGCGATCCCGGCGCAAGCGGCCGTCAAGCTCTTTGCCTCCGGACACTACGCGCTCGGAGACACGGCAACGCCGGTGCGGATCGCCATCGTCTCCGTCATCGTCTCGGCCGTCAATCGCCCTGGGCTCCGCGGCCGCCGGCTACGTCAACGTGACGCTCAACTACGCCATGCTGCGCCGGCGCCTTGGAATCGTCCTCCAGACCGCGGAACTCCGCGCGGTACTCCTGACGCTGATGGCGGTCGTTCCGGCTGCTGCGAGCGCCCAGTTTGCTGCCGGCGCCGTGGCACCGTCCGACTGGCTCGGAGTCCTCGCCGGCGGCGGAGCCTTCGGAATCACATACCTCGGCGTGGCGGGCCTGCTGGGGCACGCCGACGCGCGCGCGATGCTGCGGCGCGTGACCGGGCGCTGACGGACGGCACCACCGTGGTTGACACCGCCTCCGAGGCGCTTGAACGGAAGATCCAGGGTCTTCCGACCGACCCTGGAGTGTACCTCTGGAAGAACGCAGCAGGGCAGGTGATCTACGTCGGCAAGGCCCGTCGACTGCGCCACCGCGTCCGGAGCTATCTCGGTGCGGACGCGTCGGACCGGCGCCGACTGCTGCTCCAGCGCCAGATCGCCGACGTCGAGACGATCGTCGTCCCTTCGGAGTCGCAGGCCCTGCTGCTCGAGAGCAACCTCATCAAAGAGTACCGACCGCGCTTCAACCTCCAGCTGCGCGACGACAAGAGTTATCCCCGCATCGCCGTGACCGTCGGCGAGCCGTTCCCCCGGGTTCTCGTCGTGCGCAACGTGACGCTCCGCGGCGCGCGGTTCTTCGGTCCCTATACCGACGTCGGCCGTCTCCGGCGCACCCTGCGGATCGTTCGACGGATCTTCAGCGTCCGATCGTGCCACTACCGGTTGCCCGACGACGCGCCGGACCGGCCGTGCCTCGATTACCACATTCACCGCTGCAAGGCTCCGTGCACCGGGCTCCAGTCGCGCGACGACTATCGCCGCATGATCGACGACGTGCTCGCGTTTCTGGAAGGCAAGACGGTCGAAGTGCGCGGCCGGCTGCGGGAGCGCATGGAGCAGGCTTCCACGGCCATGCGCTTCGAGGAAGCGGCCGAAGTCCGCGACGCCATCCGCTGGCTCGACCAGCTCGAGCAGCCGGCCGCGGTGGAGGTGGTCGGCGGCGGCGATGCGGATGCCATCGGGATCGCGCGAGACGGCGACGACGTGGTCGGCGTCCTCCTGCGGGTGCGCGACGGCAAGGTGATCGCGCGCGAGCACCGCTTCTTTCACAATCTCGACGGGACGACCGACGCGGACATTTTGAGCGCCTTCGTGGTCGGGTACTACCGGGTCGCCAGCGGACGGGCGCGCTCGGTCGTCCTCCCCTTTGCCCCCGACGACTTCGAGGCCGTGCGCGAGCTGTTGCCGGAGACGCGATGGAGCGTGCCCCAGCGCGGGGCCAAGTGGCGTCTGGCGCAACTCGCCGAACAGAATGCGCGTCATCTCATGGAGAGCTTCCGGATCGAGTCGCTGGAGACCGACGAACGTGCGGAGGACCCCGTCTACGCGCTCGGTCGCGACCTCGGGCTGGCCGACGTCCCGCGCAGCATGGTCTGCATCGACATCTCGACGTCGCAGGGCCGGGATACGGTCGGCAGTCTCGTATGGTTCGAGGGCGGACGGCCCAAGAAGGGCGAATACCGCCGGTTCCGGATCCGGGGACAGGACGATCGGCCGGACGCGGCGCGGTATCCGGACGATTTTGCCGCAATCGAGGAGGTCGTCGAGCGCTACTTCTCCCGTCGCCTTGCTGAAGACAAGCCGCTCCCCGACCTGGTCGTCATCGACGGGGGCAAAGGGCAGCTCTCCTCCGCGCACAAAGTGCTCGATGGGCTCGGCCTCGGCGATCGCCCGCTCGCCGCACTGGCGAAGCGGGACGAAGAAATCTTCCTCGTGGGTCGGTCCGACGCCGTGCGACTGACGGCGCGCGCCCCGTCGCTCCGCCTCCTGCAGCGCGCCCGCGACGAGGCCCACCGGTTCGCCATCACCTACAACCGGCAGCAGCGCTCCGCACGCACGATCACCTCGGAGCTGATGGACGTCCCCGGCATCGGAAACGCTCGACGACGGCAACTGCTCGAGCGGTTCGGCAGCCTCGCCGGGGTACGCCTCGCCTCAGTGGAGGAGATCGCTTCACTCCCGGGGTTTTCGACAAAGCTCGCCACCCGCCTCCTCGACCACCTCCGCTCATGACCTATCCCTGGACGCTGCAGTGCTCCGCATGCTCCACGACCGGCGATGCCGCCGGAACGCCCACGCTCTGCCCGGCATGCGGCGCCCCCTGGCTCGTACGCTACACGACACCGCCCGGCCCAGAGACGCGCGAGCGACTGAAGACACGGGCGTGGACGATGTGGCGCTACCGCGAGTGGATGCCGCTGGGCGAGGGTGAGTCGCCCACGACGCTCGGGGAAGGGGGGACGAGCCTCGTGCGTGCCCACCGGCTCGGTAACGCGGTCGGCATGGACCGCCTCTACATCAAGGACGAGGCACAGAATCCCACGGGCTCCTTCAAGGCCCGCGGACTGGCGGCCGCCGTCACCCGGGCCGTGCTGGGTGGCGCCGAGCGCTTTACCGTTCCCACCGCCGGCAACGCCGGGGTCGCCCTCTCGGCCTACGGCGCGCGGGCGGGACGGCCCGTCACCGTGTTCGCACCCGTGACGACGCCGCCGCGGCTCATCGAGCAGATGCGCGTCCACGGAGCGGACGTCAGACTGCTGGACGGGCATATCGGCGACTGCGGCGTTGCGTCGCGCGCCTTTGCGGCCGAGACGGGCGCGTTCGACGTCAGCACGCTGCGCGAGCCCTACCGGATCGAGGGGAAGAAGACCCTCGGGCTCGAGGTGGCCGAACAGTTGGGCTGGACCTTGCCGGATGCGGTCATCTACCCGACCGGCGGCGGCACGGGGCTCATCGGGATGTGGATCGCCTTTCAGGCCTTGATCGACGGCGGCTGGGTGCCGCGCACACAGGCTCCGCGGCTCTACAGCGTGCAGTCCACCGGGTGTGCCCCGGTCGTACGCGCCGTGGAGGCCGGGGCCGAGGCCACCGAGCCGTGGGCCGACCCCGAGACCGTGGCGTCGGGACTTCGGGTGCCTGGCCCGCTCGGGGGGCGGCTGATCCTGCGCGGGATCGCCGACACCGCCGGCGGAGCCGTCGCCGTGCCGGACGAGACGCTGAGCGCCGACGCCGACCGCATGGCGCGCGCGGAGGGCATCGACGCGAGTCCGGAGGGGGGCGCGACGCTCAGCGCCCTCGAAATCCTGCTCGCGGCGGGAACGGTCCGCCGGGACGAACGCATCGTGCTCTTCAATACGGGCGCCGGGTGGCTATACCGATCCTAGCTATCGATATTCTAGGTTTTGGAACGACGGGACATGCGGATCGCCATTCTTGACCCCTTCGCGGGCATCGCCGGGGACATGCTGTTGGGAGCCCTGCTCGACGCGGGCGTGGACCCCGAGTGGCTCCGCGCGCTCCCGGGCGTCATGGGGCTTCCGGATGTCGGCGTGCGCATCGAGCGGGTGGAGCGCTGCTCGCTGGCGTGTACAAAGGTGGACTTCGCCATCCCGTCGCCCGATGACGCGGGGCACGGCCGCCATCTCCACGAGCTGATTGAGTTGGTCGAGCGTGCGGAGATTCCCGACGACGTGCGCGACCGGGCGGTCGCGGCCTTTCGGTTGATCGGTGAGGCGGAGGGGGCGGTCCACGGCGTGACGCCCGAGCGGGTGCATCTCCACGAGGTCGGTGCGGTGGACGCGGTCCTGGACCTCGTGGGCGGCGTTTGGGGCATGCAGCTGCTCGGGGTCGAGGCGGTGCATCATTTTCCGGTCGCGCTCGGGACGGGGTGGGTGGATGCCGCCCACGGCACGTTGCCGGTGCCGGCGCCGGCAACCGCCTCGCTGTTGGCCGGCATCGAGATTCGGGATAACGGTCCCGTCGAGGGCGAGGCCACGACCCCGACTGGCGCGGCACTGCTCCGCGTCCTGAGCGCCGGCCCGCCGCCGGAAGGATGGCGGCTGTCCGGGGTCGGCTGGGGTGCCGGCACGCGCGACCCCGACGGGTACCCGAACGTGGTACGCCTGGTGGTGGCGGAGGCCGCGACCGAGGCGGCGCACGTCGACGTGCTGGCCACGGACGTCGACGACCTCACGCCGGAGTACCTCGAGCCGCTCCGTCGGGCGGTCACCGAGGCGGGCGCCCTGGAGTGTGTGGTGTGGCCCACGCACGGCAAGAAGGGACGCGTCGCGCTGCGGATCGAGGTCGTAACCCCGCCGCACGCCGCCGAGGCGGTGACGGCCGCGCTGTTTGCACACAGTACGACGGGGGGCATTCGGCGCACGGTTGCGCGCCGCTCGACGCTGGAGAGAGTAGAGACCGCGGTGGAGCTTGAGCCCGGTCTTCGGGTAGGAGTAAAGGTCTGGAATCACCCGTCTGGGACGCGGTTCAAGGCGGAATTCGACGATGTCGTCGTTGCGGCCGACCGACTGGAGCGGTCGCCGCTCGACGTCGCGCGTGCGGTGGAGCAGTTGGCTGCGCGCGAATGGGATGAACGATGAGTCAGTCTAGGCTGTAGCATGGAGGCACGGTGACGAAACGATTGGTTGTAATGACGGTTGTAGGCCTGGCGGTGTCGGCGATGACGACGGACGCCCGGGCGCAAGAGCCCTATCGCGGTCCCGGCTGCGAACTCTCGGGGGCGTACTTCCTCGTCGATCAGGCAGAGACCTACCTCAAGGGCGCATACGAAGAGGAACAGGAGGCCGACCGCATCGAGATGCGCGCCAGTGCCGAGCGGACACTGCTCGAGGCGCTCGATCGCGGGGAGGTTGAGAACCCGGCCGTGTGGTACCTCCTTGGGCGCGCGTACCAGATCTCCGGTGATCTCGCCGGCATGGATTCGACGTTCCGACGAGCACAGCAACTGGCACCCGAGTGCGCGGAAGACATCAAGTACTACCGTGAGCTCACGTGGGTCCCGATCATCAACGAAGCGATCGACTCGCTCCGCGGAGGAGGATTCGAGGCCGCCAAGGGCTTGCTCGCGACCGCGGCCATGCTCCGACCCGAAGACAATCTTTCGCACTACTACCTTGCCAGGATCTTCGCGAACGACGGTGAGGTGGACAGTGCGATCGCGCACTTCGGCATGGTGCTGGATCTCGGTCCCATGGAGGAGCCTGAGCGGCAGAACAACTACCTGACGTCGCTCCAGTCGATTGCCGACCTCTACTCCGGCCTCGCCGAGTGGGATTCGGCGGCGGCGTACTACAACCGGCTCCGTGATGCGGGCGGCGGAGACGCAACCACCCTGGTCGATCTGGCCCAGGCGTACGAGAACGCCGGGAATCACGAACAGGCCATGGAGCTGTACGCCGAGGTGATCGATGCGGGCGAGACGATGGAACCGAGCGCGCTCTTCGAGACGGGGCAGGCGCTGTTCCTGCAGGAACAGTTCTCCCTCGCCATCGATGCGTTCGAGACCGGACTCGCCAAGAACCCCTACGCCGTCCCGGCCATGTACGACCTCGCGAACAGCTACCGCGCGCTCGCACTGAGCGAGGGCGCGCCGGCCGCGGACCGGCAGGCCGCGACCGCAGGTATGCTGGAAACTTCCGAGAAGCTCGTGGCCGCCGACCCCTTGAGCGCGGAGGCGCTGCGGCTCCTCGCCTCGGCCCAGCAGCTCGGGTCGAACACGAGGGCCACCGACCAGACGCTGGCGAAGATCGACCGGCTGCCGGTGGAGCTGGAGGTGTACTACGCCGCGGCGTCGGGTGGCGCGTACAGCGTGCAGGGGCAGTTCCGCAACGTCCGCGGCCGGGAGGTGACGGTTCCGGCCATCACGTTCGAGTTCCTCAGTGCCGCCGGGGACGTGCTCGAAACCAAGACCGCGGGTGGCGAGACCATTGCCGCGTCGGGCTCGACGCGGTTCTCGGTCACGGCAACGGCCTCGGGCATCGTCGGCTACCGGTACACGGTCGGCTCGTAACGCGGTCGGGCGCGGCGGAGAGCGATTCCGCCGCGCCCACCGTTTCCATTCCGCTTGCTCAATCTCCGGGGCATCGTGATATTCTGGCGGTGCGGTCTGGCGCCGTCGTCATCTGACCCACGACTCGCGGGCGTAATTCAGGGGTAGAATGCCAGCTTCCCAAGCTGGACGTCGCCGGTTCGAATCCGGTCGCCCGCTCTCGTTTCAGACGTCCCCCGCAGAACGCCCGTCTTCTGCGGGGGATTTTCAGTCGGTATCCTTGTCCACGCATCTTGAGGGGGGAGTGGTTCGACAGTGATTGAAGTCGTGTCGGTCGCCCCCGACTCCCTGGGCGCCGCCTTGGGCCTGACGCCCGGATTCGTGCTCGACCGCATCGATGGTCGCGAACTCGGCGATTTCCTCGACTGGGAGTTCCTCACGGCCGAGGACCGGTTCCTGCTCGAAGCGCGGTCGCCCCAGGGCGAGCCCTACGAGTTCGACGTCGAGCGACCGGAAGGGCTGCCGATGGGCGTTGAGGTCGAGCCACCGCGCGTCCGTCGGTGTGGCAACCGGTGCGACTTCTGCTTTGTGGACGGGCTGCCCGAAGGACTGCGGGAGACACTGTACATCCGCGACGACGATTACCGGCTCTCGTTCCGCTACGGGAACTTCGCGACTCTGACCAATCTGAAAGAGCGGGACACCGCCCGCATCATCGAGTACCGGCTGTCGCCCCTCTACGTGTCCGTACACGCCACCGACCCCGTCGTGCGCCGCCGTCTGCTGCGGAATCCCCGCGCGCCGGACATCATCGAGCAGCTGCGGGGCTTCGCCGAACACGGCATCACGTTCCATACGCAGGTCGTCCTGCAACCCGGCGTGAACGACGACGCGGCGCTCGCGCAGAGCCTCGACGACCTCTACGCCCTCGGCGACGCC
This sequence comes from Gemmatimonadota bacterium, assembly GCA_039587215.1. Classification (GTDB taxonomy): domain Bacteria; phylum Gemmatimonadota; class Gemmatimonadetes; order Gemmatimonadales; family GWC2-71-9; genus CAMYLY01. Next base: position 7,847 of record JBDHIW010000106.1, read on the forward strand.
GTCCTCTCGGTCTCCGTCGTGCCCGTGGGGCTCACCGAGTTCTCGAAACACCATCTGGTGCACGCCATGACGCCCGCCCAGTGCCGGCAGGCCATCGACCTCGTCGATACCTTCGCGGCGCGCGCGCTCGGGGCGCGCGGCTCTCGCTGGGTGTACGGGTCCGACGACCTCTACCTGGGCGCCGAGACCGAGCTGCCCCCGGCCGAGGCCTACGACGGATTCGAGCAGGTGGAGAACGGGGTCGGCGCCGTGCGGTACCTCCAGACCCGGATCACCGACGAGGTCGCCTCGTTGTCGCCGGTCCATGGGCGACGCATCGGCGTCGTCACGGGTGTGGCGATGGGCCGGCTGATGCCGCAGGTTCTGGAGACCCTCGAGGGTGCGACTGGAGCCGCCTTCGACCTTCTTGTCCTCGAGAACCCGTTGTTCGGTGCCGGCGTGACGTCAGCAGCACTCCTCCCCGGAGCCGCCTTCCGCGACGCCCTTGCCGACCGCGACGACCTGGAGCTTGCCTTGCTGCCCGCCGAGGCGCTCAATGACCGTGCGCTGTTCCTGGACGGGATGTCGGCCGACGAACTGGCAGAGGCGGTCCCGGTGCCCATCCGATACTCGTACTGCTTCACCGACGCCCTCGACGAGGCCGTGACATGACGCGCGCCACGGTGGCCATCGTCGGGCGGCCCAACGTCGGCAAGTCGACGCTGTTCAACCGCATCGTGGGGGGCCGTCCCGCCATCGTCGACGATCGCCCCGGGGTAACGCGCGACCGCAACTTTGCGAAGACGGAGTGGGGCGGGCGCGGGTTCTGGCTCGTGGACACGGGTGGCTGGATCCCCGAGACCGACGCCCTGAGCGGCGCGGTCCGGCGCCAGGTCGAAGCGGCCGTGGGCGACGCCGATGTGGTGATGTTCGTCGTGGATACGCTGGCCGGCGTGCACCCGTCGGATCAGGAGGTCGCCGAACTCCTCCGCCGCCATCAGGATCGCGTAGTCCTCGTCGCCAACAAGGCCGACGAACTGGCCGAGGACATCTCACACCACGCCTTCCACGAACTCGGCCTCGGTACGCCGTGCCCCGTGTCCGCATCGACGGGGAAGGGAAGCGGTGACCTGCTCGACCAGGTGGTGGCCCTGCTGCCCGACCGGGACGACAGCCCCCAGGAGGGGGTCATCGACGTCGCGGTCGTGGGGCGCCCGAACGTGGGGAAGTCCAGCATCGTGAACCGGCTGCTCGGCGC
>JBDHIW010000107.1:0-8825 GCA_039587215.1 Gemmatimonadota bacterium
AGCCCCATCACGGCCGCCATCGTCCCGGCCCTGGCCTGGCCCGCTTCCAGCATGAGCTCGCCGCGACGTCGCACCAAACGCACCGCATCGCCCGGCTCGAGCGCGCCCGCCGCGGCGTAGGCACTGTACTCGCCCAGCGAGTGGCCCGCGCCCAGACGCGGCGCCAAGGCGTTGCCGACCACGGCCCAGACTGCGAGGGAATGGGTGAGGATGGCGGGCTGCGCGTTGTGCGTGAGTGTGAGCTCGTCGTCGGGGCCCTCCCACATGAGACGCGACAGTGGGGTCTGCAGCGCCGCATCGACCGCGTCGAACACCTCCCGTGCCGCCGGGAACCGTTCCGCGAGATCTCGTCCCATGCCGACCTTCTGCGCACCCTGACCCGGGCACAGGAGCACGCAGTCTACCATCGAATCGCGCAGCTGGCCCACGTGAAGCCGGCACCGAATGCGACGAGCAGCACGATGTCTCCACTCTTGATGCGCCCCTCCCGCACGCACTCGTCCAGCGCGATGGGAATCGACGCGGCCGACGTATTCCCGTACCGGTCGACGTTGACGTACACCTTCTCCGGAGGAATGCCCGCGTGCTTCGCGGTCGCGTCGATGATGCGGATGTTGGCCTGGTGAGGGATGAGGATATCGATGTCCTCGCCCGAGAGTCCGGCCTGCTCCAGGGCCCGGTCGCAGGCATCCGCCATCGACCGCACGGCATGCTTGAAGACCTCGCGACCGGCCATATGGAGCATGTGGCTCTGATCCTGGAGGACGTCTTGGTCGACCGGACGCACGGATCCGCCTGCCGGCCGGTAGAGCAGATCCGCAAGCCGTCCGTCGGACTTCATGTACGTCGAGAGAACGCCCTGCCCGTTGTCCGCTGGCTGCAACAGAGCCACCCCCACGCCGTCCCCGAAAAGGATGCACGTGCCGCGGTCCTGGTAGTTCACGATCGTGGAGAGCCGCTCTGCTCCGACCACCAGCGCGTTGCGGGCGTTCCCAGAGCTCATCAGGCCCTCGGCGACCGTCATGCCGTAGAGGAATCCGCTGCACGCCGCGTCGATGTCGAATGCGGCCGCGTGCACGGCGCCGAGTGACGCCTGGAGGTCGCACGCCGTGGACGGAAGCAGCCGGTCGGGGGTCGCCGTCCCGAGCACGATCGTGTCGAGATCCTCCGGCCCGAGGCCCGCCTCGTCCAACGCCTGCCGCGCCGCCTCGGTCGCCATGTAGGCAATGGTCTCGTGGGACTCCGTGATCCGCCGCTCCCGAATCCCGGTGCGCTCACGGATCCAGTCGTCCGATGTATCGACCATCACTTCCAGGTCTGCGTTGGACAGCACCTTGGCTGGGCTGTATCGACCCGTTCCGGTGATCCTCGCAATCGGACGCTGCATCCTCGGACTCCTTCCGCTCCGCGAGACTCTGGGGCGCGGTGCGCCGCTCGACCCGAGCAGCTCACACGCCGCGTAACAGAAAAGCCTTATCCCTTTGTACTACAAGCACTTACGAACCACCGCCAACGGAACCGTGAATCTCACCCGACTTCGCATGTCCCGCCAGCCCACAATGCGAGACGGCGGCGCGCCCGACCAATCACTCGGTCCGAGCCGCCGCCGTACGCCTCCCCGATCCGCCGGCCCTTACTCGTCCTCGACCGTGACCCGCTGCTCGCCCCCGTAGAACCCGCAGCTCGGGCAGACCCGATGCGAGCGCCGAGGGTCCCCACACCGTGGGCATGGCTGCAACGAGATCTTGGGCGCCTTGTCGTGGCCGCGCCGCTTCCGCTTTCGTGTCTTCGACGTCCGTCGCTTCGGTACCGCCATGACCTCACATCTCCTCTGGCTCGTCCGATCGAGCCTTCAGGGCCTCCAGCGCCGCCCAGCGCGGGTCCGGCTCCGGCTGGCAATCGCACGCCCCGTCGTTCAAGTCGTTCCCACACCGGGCACACAGCCCCCGGCACTCTTCCCGGCACACCGCGAACTCCGGCATTGCCAAGAGCAGGTTCTCCCGCACCATCGCACCGAGGTCGAGCTTCCCGTCTCGGATCACCAGCGGGTAAGCCGAGGGATCCCCGGAGTCCTCCGCCGTGAACAGCGCCTCCACCTCGGTCTCGACCGTCGTGGGCACGTCGGTGAGACACCGACGGCACGCCACGGTCACCTCGGCTTCAAGCCGGCCGCTGAAGTAGTACTCGTCCGCACCGCTCGCCGTGACCCGCCCGTGCACGCGCACGGACGACCTGAGCGCGCAGTCCGCTTCTGCGAACAGCGGATCCTCACGGTCAGCGCGCAGATCCACCGGCAGAGGCCCGCGGTGAATCTCGGCGAGCTCAACCTCCAGCATAGCCCATAACCCTAATCGCACGCATCATTTGGGTCAATCCGTCGATCATCCCCAGAGGCGCTCCCGTGCGCCCTCCGAGAAGAAGAACGCGATCTCGCGGGCGGCGTTCTCCGGCGAGTCCGACGCGTGGATCGCGTTGCGCTCCTTCGACTCCGCGTACAGCCGCCGCACGGTGCCCTCATCCGCTTCGGCCGGATCGGTGGCCCCGATGACGGTCCGGAGGTGGGCCACGGCGTCGTCCCGCTCGAGCACCATGGGAATGCACGGACCGGACATCATGAACGCGACCAGGGATCCGTAGAACGGCCGCTCGCGATGGACCGCGTAGAACGCCTCGGCTTCCGCCGTGCTCAATCGGACCATCGCGGCCGCCCGAACCTGGAAGCCGGCGTCTTCGAGGTGAGCGAGGATCTTCCCCGCCCGGCCCGCCGCCACCGCGTCGGGCTTGATGATTGCCAGGGTCTGCATGAACTCGTCCTGTCGATCGAGGTTGGGGGGCGCGTCAGGGCCCCAGAAGTCGGCGCACGATGTCTCCTCGGGTGAGGAACCCCACCAGCGCGCCGTCACGGACCACCGGAAAGCGGTCCACATTTCGATTCAGCATCATCGTGGCGACCTCCCCGAGCGTCTGGTCCTCGGAAACGCAGAGGACGGACCGGTCCATCACGTCCCGCACGGGGATGTCGTGCGGATCCAGTCCGCGCTGCCGCGCGGGATGATCGCCGTCGGGAGTGTTGAGCCGTTTGACGTAGAGCGGCAGCAGGTGACTCAGGAGATCGCGGTGGGTCACCACGCCGAGGACCTCGTTGGTGTCGGAGACGACCGGGAGCGCGGAGAGGTCGCGCGAGACCATCAGGTTCGCCGCCTCCCCGAGCGTCGCAGCCGGGCGAAGGGCGACCCCCTGCGGGACCATCACGTCACGCACGGTCAGGTAGCCTGGGAGCTCCATGTCGGCCCATGGAGGCGCGGCGAGGATCGCTGCCGCGCTCTCCGCGTCCAGCAGGACGCGCACGACCTCCTCCCGGCCGAGTACCACCCCGAATGCCCCGACCGCGCGCAGCCGAGCGGACGATTCGCGAGGCGGCGCGACGATCAGGACGACGATTCGTGCCGCCTGCTCGGCTCCCTCGCTCCGCGGCAGCGGCACGGGCGACACGCCCAGAGCCACCTGGACCCCGGCGACGTCGGCCGAGCGGGCGTGGACGAAGAAGGCCTGCCCCGCCGTCACGAGTCCCGTGGCCGCGCGCTCCCGCACCAGCGCCTCGAGTTCTCCCTGGGCACTGTCCGTGAGCGTCATCGTGCGCGCCAGCACAACGGCGGCATCATCGAGATCGTCGGCCGCGAGCGGAACGATGACCCGTTCCTCCGGCAGCAGGTCGACCAGCTTCACGCGCCGCTAGAGCCTCTCCTCGAGGAGGGCGACGACGTCGGCGGGCCGGCGCATCACCGCGATACCGGCGTCTTCGAACGCCTGCATCTTCTCCGCGGCGGTTCCGGACGAACCGGAGATGATCGCCCCGGCGTGGCCCATGCGTCGACCCGGCGGCGCGGTCTGCCCCGCGATGAATCCGACGACCGGCTTGGTCACGTGATCGCGGACGAACGCGGCCGCGTCCTGTTCATCGGTGCCCCCGATCTCCCCGATCATCACGATGGACTTCGTGTCCGGATCCGCCTCGAAGGCCTCCAGGCAGTCGATGAAGTTCGTGCCAATGATCGGGTCGCCCCCAATGCCGACACACGTGGACTGGCCGTGCGCACTCTGCGACAGCTGGTGCACGATCTCGTACGTGAGGGTTCCGCTCCGCGACACCACTCCGACGTCGCCCTCACGGCAGATCCGTCCGGGAATGATCCCGACCTTGCTTCGACCCGGCGCGATGAGCCCCGGGCAGTTGGGCCCGACGAGTCTGACGTTGCGCTCGCGCAGAAACGGCATGACCCGCGTCATGTCGAGCACCGGCACCCCCTCCGTGATGCACACGACGAGCGTGATCCCGGCATCGGCCGCCTCGTACACCGCATCCGCGGCGAACGGCGCCGGCACGTAGATCACCGAGGCGTTCGCACCGGTCGCGGCGACCGCCTCGGCGACGGTGTTGAAGATCGGCACGCGGTCCTGGAACAGCTGCCCGCCCTTGCCCGGCGTCACGCCGGCAACCACCTGCGTGCCGTACTCGATCATCTGCCCTGCGTGAAACGACCCGTCCCGGCCCGTGATGCCCTGGACCAGGAGCTTCGTATCCCGATCGACGAAGATGCTCACGCCGCCTCCTTCGCGAGCTCGACCGCCCGCTCCACCGCCTGATCCATGTCCGTCAACGCGCTGAACCCGGCCTTCTCGAGAATCTGGACGGCCAGCTCTTCGTTCGTGCCCGTGAGCCGGATGACCATCGGTCGGTCGAGGTCGATCTGCTTCGTCGCCTCCACGATCCCGTTCGCGACGTCGTCGCAGCGCGTGATCCCGCCGAAGATGTTGAAGAGGATGCTCTTCACGTTGGGATCGCTCGTGATGATGCGCAGCGCGGTCACGACCTTCTGGGGATTGCTGCTGCCGCCGATGTCCAGGAAGTTGGCCGGATCACCACCGTAGTACTTCACGAGGTCCATGGTGGCCATGGCGAGCCCCGCTCCGTTGACGCAGCAGCCGACATCGCCGTCCAGCTTGATGTACGACAGGCCCGCCTCCCGCGCCTCCACCTCGTGCGGGTCCTCCGCCGACACGTCCCGCAGCGCCGCAATGGCGGGACGCCGCGCTAGTTCATTGTCGTCGACACCGATCTTGGCGTCCAGGGCGATCACGTCGCCGGCCGGCGTCGTCACGAGCGGGTTGATCTCGGCCAGCGAGGCCCCAGCCTGCAGGAACGCCACGTAGAGCTGCCGCATGATGACTGCCGCCTGCCGCACCTGCCGCACGTCGTCGTACAGGTGAAACGCCAGCCCCATCGCCTCGTGCGGCAACAGCCCGTACCGCGGATCGACCGCGAGCCGGAAGATCTTCTCGGGTGTCTGCGCGGCGACCTCCTCGATGTCCACGCCGCCCGCCGGACTCACCATCACGACGGGCCGCTGCGATGCGCGATCCACGATCACCCCGACGTAGCTCTCGGTCGCGATCTCCTCGGCAGGGACCACGAGCACCTTCTCCACCGTGAGCCCCTTGATCTGCATCCCGAGAATCGCCTCGGCGTGGCCCCGGGCTTCGGCCGGCGTGTCCGCCAGCTTGACGCCTCCGGCCTTGCCGCGTCCGCCCGCGTGCACCTGTGCCTTGACCACGACCCGACGGCCGATCGTCGTCGCTAGAGCCTCGACCTCGTCGGGCGTTGCCGCCACGTCACCGTCCGGCACCGGGATGCCCGCAGCCTTGAGCAGCGCCCGTGCCTGGTATTCATGTAGGTTCACGTGCTTCCATCCTCCACGATCGTCGTTCCGGTTTGACCGGCCAGCGCCTCGACCCCCTGCTCCAGATGGGCGATCACGGCTCGCTGCCCTCCCTGTTCCACGAACTCCACCGCGGCCTCCATCTTCGGCCGCATACTGCCCCGGCCCAGCGTTTCGTCTGCGAGCATCGCGCGCGCTTCGCCGAGCGTCAGGCGGCGCACGGGCACCTGTGCCTCCGTACCCCACCCGCGGTACACTGCCTCGACCTGCGTGAGGATCAACAACACGTCCGCCCGCAGCGTCCGTCCGAGGACGGCAGCGACACGGTCCTTGTCGACCACCGCATCAACGCCCTCCCATCCCAGGGCGTCGTCCCAGACGACCGGCGTGCCCCCACCGCCCGCCGCGATGACGATCTTCCCGTCCTCCACCAACCGCCGCACCATGGGCGCCTCGACGACGCCGGTCGGGACCGGGCTTGGCACCATGCGGCGCCATCGTCCCGCTGCGTCCTGCCCGACGACATATCCCGCCTCCCTGAGCTTCCGCCGGGCCGCCTCGTCCAGCACGTGCCCGATCGGCTTGCTGGCATCGACGAGCCGCGGGTCGTCGGCTCGCACGACCGCCTGGGTGATCAGCGTGACGACCTCGCGGTCGATGGCCCGCGCGTGCAGCGCGTTCTGCAGCGACTGCTGCAGCATGTACCCGATCCACCCCGCGGTCGACGCCACCAAGACCCCCAGCGGCATCGGAGGCAGGTGCTCGGCTGAAGCCTCGCCCCGCTCGAGCTCGTCCCCCACCTGGGTCCCGTTGCCGTGCACGATCGCGATGTGCCAGCCCTCGGCGGCGAGCGCCGGGACTGCGCCCAGCGAGGCGCGCGTGTGCGCAAACTGATCGCCGATGGTCGACCGCCGCCCCGGTGGCGCCAGGGCGTTGCCGCCGACCGCTACGACGATGGTACCGGGTGTCGTCGTCACGAGACGGTGCAAGCTAGTCCGGTCACGGAACCGAATCCAGCACCGAGCCCATCAGGCGGCGCAGCGCTTCGTAGGCCTCACCAAATGCCCCCCAATCGCCCCCGCGGCGAGCGGCATCCATGCGCTCGAACCACCTCCGGGCCTCGTCCCACCGGGCGCCGGCCGCATCGGGCGGCCCTGCGGCCTCCAAGTCCCGCGCGATGCTTCCGAGCGTCGCGCCCGCGAAGTCCAGACCGGCCCATGCCGCCCGGACCCCGCGCACGGCCGGAGCGGCCGGCGCTTCAGCGGACTCGTACACGGTGCGAACGTGCACCAGACCGCTCGCGGTTGGGATCGACCGCACGGGCCCGACGATCTCCCGCGTTCCCGAATCTGCCGCCGCCAGACGGCGGGCAGCGCGCGTCGGCCCCGTCCCTTCGAACCACGCGCTGAAGTCCACGACCTCGAGCACGGGGCGGACGTCTCGCATCGTGCCGTCGAGGAACCAGCGGACCGCACCGCCTTCCCCTTCGACGATCGCAAACCGACGCAGACGCTCCACGCTATCCGACGGCGACGTGCCCAGCCACCACGCCGGCGCGTCCGGTCTCCCGACCTCCCGCAGTACGAGCGGGTCGCGCTCGATGCGCGAGGGGGAACCGCCCACCGGCGCAAGCAGCCCTCGCTGCACCGTGAGGAGCTCGGCGGGGTACCGGAGGTGGTCCCGCAGCTCCGAGGGCACGTCGCCCACGGGCCGTACGGACTCTGGGAGGAGGGAGGCCCACGCGCGGCTCAGCGGGTCCGCATCCTCCGTGAGGTAGACGGCCGTCTCCCCGCTGCCGGCCGCCACGACCCCGACGAGCCCGCCGCGAAGATACCGCACACCCTCACCTCTCCACTCGACGCCCCGAGTCCCGGGGAACCCCTCCGCCGAGACGTATCCGGTCGCCACCCAGTAGAGGGCGTCTCCCGCCACGACCGGGTACGCGAGACCGAAGCGCGCGAACGGTGCGTAACGCTCCATCCGGCTCGTGACATCTCGTTCCCAGAGCACCGACGACCCCGTCGGCACGGAGCTCGTGGACAGCAGGCGGGCGCTCTGTAGGACCCACGCCATCGCCAGGCGCCCCGCCAGACCCGTGACGGTGACGGCGTGCCGCACGCCGTCGGCCGGCTCCACGACCGCGAAGTCGCGCACGCCCGGGGCGAACCACATGCGAGCCTGTCCCAAGCCGACCTCGGTCACGAGCTCCGTCGTCACGTCCGGCCGGGCCGGCTCCGGGATGAACAACGGCAGCCCCACCGCGCTCGACCGATCGGCGGCCACCGCGAACACCCCCGATGCCGCCCGCAGCGCACCGCGATGCACCTCCTCCCAGGTGAGATCACGCGTCCGCTGGGCCGCCTCGTGATCGAGCGCGCGGGTCGCGAGGTACACCGGATTCGCCCGATCCAGAGCAACCGAGACCGCAAAGCCGTCCCAGATCGTCGCGCGGTCCCAATCCGGTAGCGGCCCGCCCGGCATCCACTCCGTCGCGGCCGTCACGGAGCGGGGCAGCCCGTAGGCCACCCGCTCGAAGTCCGCGCGCATCCCGGCATCGTCCGCGAAGGCGACCTCCTCAGGCGCGCGGACGGCGGCAGCGAACGCGGGGGCAATGTAGTGGCCGACGATCGACGCCCCGGCGAGCACCGACCACATCGCGATCGGCAGAATGGCCCGCTCGAGCCAGATCCAGAGAAGCGACGAGGCAGCCGCGGCCAGGGCCAGGGCGCTGAGGAGCCGAGCCACGGGAACCCGCACCCGCGTGAGGATGACGTCGAACGGCACCCCATGAATGCCGGCGACGTACTCCGCCGGTTCCAGGCGATAGCCCCAGAAGAGTGCGAGCGCCAACATCACGAGCAGCGCACCCAGGTGCATCCGTGCGAGTCCCGTGATCTGCATCCGTCGCCCCTGCCGCCGGACCGCACCCACGGCGACGTAGAGGGCCCCGACCACCAGCGCCATGACGACGACCAGCGTCGTGGCGAACGTGTGCAGCACGCGCTGCCACGGAAGGTGGAAGAGGTAGTAGGACGCGTCGCGACCGAGCAGAGGATCCGCCATGTCGAGCGACATCCGCACGCTCGTGAGCGCCCGGGCCTCCCACCA
>JBDHIW010000108.1:0-8022 GCA_039587215.1 Gemmatimonadota bacterium
CGCCGGACCCGGCGCCGGACGTCACGACCGAGCAGGCCGTGGACGCCGTCGCGCCGAAGCGGCGCCGGCGCCGGCGCCGAGGCCGCGGCCGAGGCAAGCCGCCCGGGTCCGGAGGTGAGGGAACGACGGATGCCTAAGTTCTACATCACCACCGCGATCGACTACTCGAACGGGGAACCGCACCTCGGGCATGCGTACGAGAAGATCGGCGCCGACTGTATCGCCCGGTATCGCCGGCTGCGCGGCGACGACGTGCACTTCGTCATCGGCATGGACGAGCACGGCCAGAAGGTGGCCCAGACCGCCGAGGCCGCAGGCGTAGACCCGCACGTCTGGGTCGACCGGATCGCCGAGTCCTTCGAGGCCGCGTGGGACGAGCTGGGCATCAGTCACACGGACTTCATCCGCACGACCCAGAAGCGCCATCGGAACGCCGTCGAGGAACTGTTCCGTCGGATCCAACGGGCGGGACACCTGAGCGAGGGCACCTATCGGGGCTACTACTGCGTCGGGTGCGAGGGCTTCAAGCTGGAGAAGGATCTCGAAGACGGGCAGTGCCCGCTGCACCGCACGCGGGACATCAAGTGGCTGGAAGAGGCGAACTACTTCTTCGAAATCGGCAGATTCCGCGACGCCCTGCTCCAGCTGTACGACGAACGCCCGGATTTCGTGGAGCCGCGCGCCAAGTACAACGAGATCCGCAACGTGGTCGCCGACTGGACGACCGACCAGCAGCTGTCGGTGAGCCGGTCGCGCGTGCCGTGGGGCATCCCGTGGCCCGACGATCCCGATCACACGGTGTACGTGTGGTTCGACGCCCTCATCAACTACCTGTCCGCCACGGGATTCCCGACCGACGGCTTCGAGGCGACGTGGCCGGCCGACGTCCACGTCATCGGACCGGACATCCTTCGTTTCCACGCCGCCATGTGGCCGACCATGCTCATGGCCGCGGACCTCCCGGTCCCCCACAAGGTCTGGTGCCACGGCTGGGTCAACACGGGCGGAGCGCGCTTCTCGAAGTCCGAGGGCGTCAGCGTCACGCTCCGCGAGATCATCGATCACCACGGAGCCGACGCGCTGCGGTACTTCCTCCTGCGGGAGATTCCGTGGGACGGGGACGGCAACTTCACCTACGAACGCTTCGACGTGCGATACACCAGCGAGCTCGCCGACGGCTACGGCAACCTCGTGAGCCGCGTGCTCGCGATGATCCGCCGCTATCTGGACGGCACCGTCCCGGAGGCGCCGGAGACGGTCCTCGATGCCGCGGCCGTGGACGCGGCCGCCGCCTACCGGGACGCCATGGATGCGTACCGTCTCAACCAGGGTGCGGACGCGGCGTGGCAGCTGGTGGACCGCGCCAACCTCTACGTCGAGGAGCGCGCGCCGTGGGCCGAGGCCAAGGAAGGACGCGACGCGGACCTGGCGGAGACGCTCGGTGCGCTGGCTCGGGCCATCGCGCGCATCTCCATCATGCTGAGCCCGTTTGTGCCGTCCAAAACCGCCGACGTGTGGCGGGCACTGGGCCTGGACGGTGAGCCGGCCGACGCGGGCTGGGCGCATCTCGAGAGCCCCCCGTGCGCCGGTCGCACAGTGGCCGCGCTTCCCCCACTCTTTCCGAAGCCCGCGGTGAAATCCTAAGTAATTACAGGACAACGATTTAGAATATTGCCGTCGGGGTTGACACCGCTCTTCCACAGGGCCTATTTTTGGTGTCCTCCATTCGTCGCCTCTCGGCGGGGCGGCACCCTCATTTCACCCCAGGATCGCGGAGTGCGCACACGGTGACCAAACGACAGTGGTCCGTCGTGATCGTCCCACATGGTGCAGGCGACTCCCGCTCGCTGCGCGTGTCGCTGCGCGCGGTCAAAGTGGTGGCGACGGCAGCCGTCTTGCTCATGCTCGCGACCGCAGGCATGGGGTACACGGTCATCGCGCGCGCGGTCGATCTCTCGCAGTTGGAGCGGATCGAGCGCCGCAACGCCCTTCTGGCCGGAGAACTGTCGGACGCGGCAACGTTGGTGAGCGCCCTCAACGACACCGTGAGGCAATTGGCGCTCCGCGACGAGCAGATTCGTCTGCTGGCCGGGCTCGAGCCGACCAATCCCGAGGTGCTGCTGGCCGGTATCGGCGGCCCGGCATCCTGGACGGAAGACGACCAACTCCTGTCGGAAGGACCGACCGGTCGGGACGCACTGGACCTCCGGGCGACCCTCGACGGGCTCGTTCGGCGGGCGGGACTCCTGGCGACTTCCTATCAGGAAGCGGTCGACAGTCTCGGCGTACATCGGGACCGGCTCAGTCGAACACCGTCGATCTCGCCGATTCCGCCGTCGCTGGGATGGTTCACGAGCGGGTTCGCCTCCGCCCGACGTCACCCGATCTTCAACGAAGAGCGGCCCCATCCGGGCATCGACGTGTCGGCCCCCATGGGTACCGAGATCTTGGCGCCGGCGAGCGGCCGGGTCGTTGACGTGCGGGTGAAGACGGGCTACGGCCGGACCGTGACGATCGATCACGGGTTCGGCGTCGTGACCATGTTCGCGCACTGCTCCCGCATCACGGCCCGGGTGGGTCAGTGGGTCGAGCGCGGCGACAAGATTGCCGAAGTGGGCAACACGGGTATCGCAACCGGCCCGCATCTGCATTACGAGGTTGCGGTGGACGGCCGCCAGGTCGACCCGCGCACGTTCATCTTCCCCACGGCGATCGTCGACTAGGCTCCCTGCACCCTTGAAGGGCATTATGGCACGGCGGGGACTCGCAGGCGCGGCGGGACTCGTCCTCCCCCTCCTCTGCACTGCGTGCGGCTCCTCGTCCAACGGCGCGGAGCTCACGGTCGTCGTGGCCTATGCGGACGGCTCCCCCGCGGCGGGCGTCGACGTGACCGTCGTCCCGTTCGACGTCAACGCGCTGGTGGACTCCCTGAGCGGCGCCGCCCCGACCGCCCCTCCGGACTTCACCGCGCTCACGGACGAGCTGGCGGCGTTCGAGCCCGACACGGCGATGGCCCGCCGGCGCACACTCGACCGGCCGTGGATCGCGCTGCGCGACTCCACGCGCGCCCTGTCGGATTCGCTCTTCGCGATCGGCCGGACTGCCCCGGGCTATGCGGCCGCGTACGAACGGTTTCGCGCCATGTACCAGCGGCTCACGCGCGAGTCCGCCGCCCGCGACCGGGCCCTCCGCAGCCTCGGAGCCGACGACCTCGCCCTCGCGCGCCGGGCCCACGCGGCAGCAGACTCGCTCAGGCGGTGGGAGAGCGTCACGTTCGCCGACTTCGAGGCGCTGAGCGCGACGGCCATCGCGCGGACCGGGCGACGGGTGCGTGAGGCCCGGACCGACGAAGACGGGACGGTGGTGTTCGACCTGGAACCCGGCACGTGGTGGATCACCGGCATCCACCCCGATGCGGACAACCCCTTCATGGAGTTCCGCTGGCGGGGTCGGGTTCATGTCGGGTCGTGGCTACCTTTCCAGCTTCCGCTCGGCGCTCGGGAACTCGAACGCGTCTGGCGGCATTAGACAGGACGAGGAGGGAGTCCGTGTCACCTGTGAAACTGACCGCCGTACTGTTCGCGAGCGCCGCCGCCGGTGCCGGCCTCATGTGGGCGGCGCTGGCCGGGCGTGCCGAAAGCGATGGGATCAACGCCGCGGTCGCCGAGGCACCGGCCCCGACCTCGTCGGCCATGCCGGCGTCGGCCCCGTCGGGAGCGACACAGGACGACGCGTATCTCGACGCGCGCTCGAAGGGGTCGCCGGACGCCCCGATCGTCGTCTACGAAGCGTCGGACTTCCAGTGCCCCTACTGCCGAGATTTTTGGGAGCAGACGCTTCCGTTGCTCGAGGCAGAGTACATCAACACCGGCAAGATTCGACTCGTCTTCCTCAACTTCCCACTCACGTCGATCCACCCCAACGCCCCAGCGGCCCACGAGTTCGCCATGTGCGCCGCCGAGCAGGGACGCTTCTGGGAGACACACGACCTGCTGTTCGCCAATCAGCGGGAGTGGTCCAGCCTCTCCGAGCCCGGGCCGTACTTCCGCCTGCTGATGGATTCGCTGGATGTGTCGCGGTCGGACTTCGACGACTGCCTCGCGAGCGGACGCGTCCGAGGCGTGGTCATGGCGGAGGGGCAGGCGATGTTTCAGTCGGGGCTTCAGAGCACGCCCTCCTTCGTGATCGAAGGCGGACTCCTCCCCGGGGCGCAGCCCATCGACGTGTGGCGGCCGATCCTCGACTCGCTCGTCGCGGCCAAACGGACGCCCTGACCACGGGCGTCGGCGCGACCGACGTCAGCGCATCAGCAGCGAGAGCCCAACGTCATAGAGAGCGTGCGTCCACGCCGCGATGCCGAAGCCGCGGAATACGTAGAGCCCGCTCAGCATCAGACCTGCCAGCGCACGGAACGTGAACGACGGCGCCGTCAGCGGATCGCCGAACGGCCCGATGTAATGGAAGCCGGAGAAGATCAGGGCGCTGGCGACGATGGCCACGGCGATGGACACCTTGCGGCTCCACCCGGCCCGAAGCGCCAGAAAGAGGATCCCCGACACCAGCAGGACCCGGAACAGCAGCTCTTCGTAAATCCCCGCACCGAGCGACACCACGAGCTGGGTGCCGAGCGGGAGGCGCTGCATCGCGGTCTGTGCGGCCAGCGCCGTCCCAAGCCCACCCATCCCCAACACCTGTGCGGTCAGATAAGCCACGACCTGACCGAAGATGGCCGCGTAGATCATGCTCTCCACGAGCATGAGCCCGAACACGCGGGGCGTCAGCGCGCCTCCCCGCACCCGCATGTCGCGCCAGACGAAGTACCCTCCCGTGCCCAGGAGCACGATGCCGAACGTGGCGACGCCGTACCGGCCACCCAGGCTCACGAACAGCGTCTTGAGCAGCACGTCGGCGCCGTTGCGTACGCCGGCCATCTCCGTGCCGGCCATCATCAGCGAGAGCCCCTCGTAGAGGAGCAACAGCGGCAAGGCAAAGAGCAGACTGTAGCGAGGCTCTTTGCTGACGGTGAAGTACTGGGCTGACGTCATGGCGTTCAACGTATCACATTCCTCGCGTGCGTGGCCTCTACCGAACCCTCACCCGTTGCGCCGCGGTCATTCCCCCGCTCGGCCGCGGCCCCCTGGCCGGCAGCCTTCGCGGGCGGCGCGCTGCCCCTGCCCGATGGCGCGCCTGGGCCGGCACGCATCGGGGCGACGCGCCCCTCATCTGGTGCCATGCGGCGTCCGTGGGCGAAGCACAGGTTCTCGAACCGGTGCTCGACCGCCTCCCGTCGACGGCGGACCCAGTGCAGGCCGTCCTGTCGTTCTCGTCTCCCTCGGTCACCGGATGGCCCGTCACCGACGTCCGTCACGCCGACTTCGCGCCCTTCGACGAGCCCCGAGCCGTCCAGGCGGTGCTCCGCGCCCTCGACCCGGCGCTCCTGGTCATCGCCCGCGACGACCTCTGGCCCGAACTGGTCACGGGGGCCGGCGAGCGGGGTATCCCCGTCGCGGTCATCGGCGCCCGGATGTCGCCGCGGAGTGCGCGGCGACGACGGCTGCTCTCCTCCCTCTACGCGCCGGTCTGGAGGACGGTTTCCTGGTGGGGCGCCTGCACCGCGGAGGATGGCGCGAGGCTGGAGCAGCTCGGGGTCCCGCCAGACCGCATCACGGTCACGGGAGACCCGAGACACGACCGCATCCTCGACGCAGCCGCGGCCACCCGGCCGGCCGCGGCGCTGGAAACCTGGGTGGGGGGTGATCCGGTGCTCGTCGCCGGGAGCACCCATCCCTCCGACACGGCGCCGGTACTGCAGGCGTTTGCCGCGTGGCGGCGCGACCGGGGCGACGCGCGGCTCATCGTCGTCCCGCACGACCCGTCGCCCGACGCGACGGCGGCCCTCGCGCGGCAGTGCCGGTCCCGCGGCCTGACGAGCGTCGTGTGGTCGGACGACCCCCGCCAGTCGATCGACGCGAGCGCACCGGTCTGCATCGTCGCCGTACGGGGCGCGCTTCAAGGACTGTATCACCTCGCGAGCCTGGCGTACGTCGGCGGGGGGTTCGGTCGGCGCGGTGTGCATGCGGTCATGGAGCCGGCCGCGTGCGGCGTGCCAGTGGCCGTTGGCCCAAAAGCCAGCGGCGACCCAGACGTGCAGACACTCGTCGCGGCGGGCGCCTGCCGGGTGCTGTCCGCAGCCGCTCCCGCACGGGAGCTGGCCGACGCGCTGGCACGCGGAGCAGTCGAGCGCGACGCGCGCGAGGTGTTTGCCATCGGGAGCGCCGGCCGCACCGCCAGGGCGTTGGCCACCGTTCTTCATGGAGGGTTCACCGCCGCTTCATAGGCCTCTGCGATGGTGGGGATCTCTTCGCCCTCGACGAAGGAGGTCCCATGCGCACGCGACCCACGCTCACCCGCCTTGCGGGAGCACTCGCCCTGCTCGCCGTGCTCGGCACCGCGGCGCAGGCGCAGCAGAAGATCGAAGTCGGAACCGGCCTCGGGGTCTCTATCCTGACCAACGGGAGTACGGTCACCACATTCGGTATGCCCGGCGGCGGCATCATCAGCCAGGCTACGATGCATGCGAGCTTTGGCGATCGCCTCATGATCTACCCGGAGATCGCGTTCAACCTGGTGAGCGGCGGCGGTTCGACGGCCACGACCATCGGGATGGCGGCCAACGTCGGCTACCTCTTCTCTGGTGCCGGGATGAACTCCCCCTACTTCGCCGCGTCCGGCGCTTTCCAGTTCGTGGATGCCTTCGGGAGCGCCACCGCGTTCGCCGCAGGTGCCAAGGTCGGCTATCGGCTGATCGTGGGAGAGTCCCTCGCCGTGAGGCTCGAGGCGGGCTATCGCCGCTGGTTCAACGACTTCGAAGGAAACGAGATCATCGCGGGAATCCGGCTGGGCGCCCTGATCGGCAGCTGAGTTCCGGCCGCCGTCCGGCAGAAACGATGAGGGCGGGGAGCGGCCACTGCCGCCCCCCGCCCGCGAATCCACCTCTCCCAGGCTGGGGCAGGTCTACTGCCGGACCACCACTCCCTCGAAGGTGACCGTCCGCGGCACGACCATCCCAACCGTCAAAATCGAGATCAGGATGTCCGAAAAGCGGCTTCGCACCTTGATGCGCAAATCGGCAACTCGGGCGTTGCTCGTCGCCTGCGCGCTCAGCACGTCATCGATCGACGGTCGCGCGGCGTGCACCAGGCCGGCCACGAGGTAGATCGACTTTCGGCTGATGGAGAACGGTTCGCCGGTCGCGGACGTCGCGGCGGCGGACGCCATGGTGGCATCCACGCCCAGCGTGGTTGCGTCGAATGTCTGTGCACATCCGACGACAGCGAGACCCCACACGAGGGCAACGAGCGGGGCCCATCCACGCCCGCGGCGAATTGCATCCACGATCACTGATGTACCTGTCTGACGGAGTTGGGTTCCCTAAACGCCCGGAAATGCTGCGGGGCGCTTCCGGTTACCCGGAAGCGCCCCGTGAAGCTAGCGATGATCTCCCGTTCGGGAAACCGGTCGCTTACAGACCGAACTTGTAGTGGATGCCGCCGCCGACCAGCATCGGCGAACCACCACTCACGTTCGTGTAGTCAATCGCGGCGTGGAAGCCGAAGCCCATCGGCGTGTTGATGTTCACGCCAGCCGAGCCACCGAACTTCGTCGTGCTGCCCGAGAGGCCACCGACGCTGACCCGGGAGTACCGGATACCAGGCGCGGCCCACACGTCAAAGCCCATGCTGCCGCCACCCGGAGGGGTGATCGTAATCAGCGCACCGGCCGGGATCGTCAGCACGTTCGTGCCGCTCTTGCTCCAGTAGTTACCGCCGGCGTAGACGCCGACCTTCAGCGGCGAGCCAGGCATGCTCAGGAAGTTCGCCGCCACGTTCGCACCGAAGTTGGCGATCTTGAGATCAAGACCGTACCCGGCGTTCGCGTTGACGACAAGCATGCCAGCACCGATCGTCGCGCGACCGCCGACGTACTTTTCCTTGCCCGACGCGTCGTTGATGCCGTAACCAA
>JBDHIW010000109.1:0-10824 GCA_039587215.1 Gemmatimonadota bacterium
CACCGGCCAGCTCGACCGCGACGGGACCGAAGTCGGCTTCGACGAGCACGCGCTCAACCGCCTCGAGCGCGTCGTCGTCGAGACCCTGCACGAGCACCCGCACGTCGGTGAGCGCGACCCGTTTGATCCGTTGCCACAATCCGTGCTGCATGACTCGCCTCAGGCCAATCCCTGTCGTTGTCGCCACGCCCACTCCGCCACCGCCAGCGCCACCACCAGGACGAACCAGAGGGCTCGACCGCGCACCGGGCGTTCGCCCATCCAGGCACGGCCCGGGCCGATGCCCGATGCCACGGTGACCGCCCCGGGCGGGATCTCGGACGAGTAGGGCTCGACCACCAGCGTGCCCGGCCCGCCGGCGGCCCCGGCGGACCACCGGTACACTCCCGTATCGAGCGCCGCGGCGGCCCGGCCCGCCGCGGCGAACCGGAGGGTGCGCCTCACGGCTGTATCCTGGCGGACGAAATCTACGGTGAGCGTGTCAGGCGGGTCGATGCCGGCCCACTCGGCGACGACCGGAACGCCGCGCGCCACCACGTCGGGCAGCCGGAGTGCACCGGCCGCCGCCTCGTCCGGCGCTGCCAGCAGCCAATCGATACCCGCCGCGATCATGGCCCGGTACGCCTCGCGCTCGAGACCGCCGCGAAGCGCCCAACGCCACAAGCCGACGGCCTCGGTCGTGAGCTTTCTGCCCCCCCCAGCGGTGTCGGAGGCGACGAGGAGCGGGCGCTCCGGCCCGCGGCGACCTCGCTGAGCGGTGAGTGCCGGCCAGTGGCCCGGGCCCAGCACGGTCCCCGCGCGAAACAGGAGTCCGGTCGCAGGAGGCAGCTCCGCCCACGGCACGGCTGCCAGTGCTCCCGCGAGGGGGGATGCAGGGACGGTCGGGCTCACGTACCAGTCTCCCTCGACGAACCGGGCATCGCTCGCGTCGCCGGCCGGCCAGTCCCACCACCGACGCGGGGTGCCGGCCACCTCCGCACCGCGCGTCACGACGACGGACGCCTGTGCCATCGCGCGGCGCACGACCGACGGCTCCACCGGCGTGACGGTTCGTGCGTCGACCCACCGGTCGGCCGCGACCCGCGCGAACGTCCGCACCGGCACGCGCGTCACCGCCGCGAGCTCGCGTGCGAGGAAGCGCCCCTCCCAATCGGCGGGGTCGATCACGACGACGACGGCCGGCCGGTCGCTCACCGTCACGATGCCTGCCCGCGCGTCGTCACCGGGTTCGTCGTCTCCCACGGCGGTCACCCGCGCCCGGAGCGCATGCGTCCCTTCCCGCAACCGCCCGAGCGGCACCCGCAGGCGCACCGCGGCGCGCCCCGGGGCGGGCGGGAGCACGAACGACTGCCGCACCAGGCGCGCGTCCGCGCTCCACACCTCGAGCGCGGCGTCTCCGTCAGGCAGCGCGCCCCAGGTCGCGACCTGCGCGACCACGTCTACCGTGTCCCCGATCCGCGCATGCCGCGGAACGACCACGTCAACCACCGCCGCCGACGGGACCGTATCCCGCGCGATCACGAGCGTCCGCGTGTTCGCGGGGCGGCCGGCCGCGGGCGGATCCGGCACCTCGCCGTCGGTGATCACGACGGCGCGACCCTCGACGGCGCGGGCGGCTGCATACGCGCGGTCCAGCCGCGAGATTCCGGCGTCGGGTGGGCCGGTGCCCCAGGGCTCGACGGTCTCCCCGATTCGGCGCATCGCGTCCGGCGATCCCGCGAGCGCCACCGCGCTGTCCACGGCCCGAGCCCAGCTCCCGCCCACCGCACCCATGCTGAGGGAGGCGTCCACGAACACCGTCACCGCGTCGTCCGGCGCGGGCACGGGCGTCCGGGGATTCACGATGAGGAGCATCAGCGCACCCACCGTTGCCGCACGCAGCGCGACCGGCACCGCCGCGCGCGCGCCGAGTCGCTCCTGCCAGACGTACGCGCCGACCGCACCGACGGCCGCAATCCCGACGGCCGCGATCACCCACAGCATGCGAGCGCCTCCTCCAGCGTGAACACGTCGCCCAGCAGCGCGCGGCCCACGATGACACCGGCGACTCCGCGCTCCCGCGCAGCGCGCAGTTCCTCGAGCGACATCGTGCCGCCCGCCACCGTCACCTGCTCGGCGCCCGCCTCCTGCACGCGCCGGGCGCCGTCGAGGTCGAGCCCCGCCAGCTTCCCGTCACGGTCCACGCGGCGGAAGACGACGTGCGTCACCGCCTCGCCGGCCGCGGCGCCGACCAGATCCTCGATGGTCGCGTCCGAGCGGCGGCCCGACCGGAAGAACGGCCGCTCGTTCTGGACTTCGAGCGCGACCGCAACCTCCGCGCCTTCCAGCACGGCGAGACATGCGCGCAACCGTTCCGGATCCAGGACGACGTCGGCGCCCAGTACGACGCGCGCGGCACCCGCGAGCGCGTACGTGCGCACCAGATCCGGATGCGTGGGGTTTCCTCCCACCTGCACGTGCGCCGTCGGGTCGCCGCAGATCCGTGTCACGATGGCCGTGTTCTCGCGCCCCGTCGCGAGCGCCAGATCCAGGTCCACGACGTGGACCCAGCGCGCCCCGCGCGCGGCGTAGTCCATCGCGAGCGCGACCGGCTCGTGCGGCCCCCGCTCGGAGGCGCGCGCCACGCGCCCGCGCTGCACGTCGACGGCGGGATACAGTTCCACCCGGATGTCCGTTGGGATCAGTCGCCGTCGGCGGCGGCCGTTTCCTGCAGATAGGGTTCCAGCATCGCGAGAAACCGATCGCGCCGATCGTCGAACTCGCCTCGGCGCCCGCGCGGGACCGGATCGCCCATGCCGTACTGCACGGCAGTCGACGGGTTCACGTGCTGTCCGTTCTGGATGAACTCGTAGTGCACGTGGGGCCCCGACGCCAAGCCGGTCATGCCGGAGTATCCGCCGGCTCATGTGCGCATACCGCGTCTCGACGCCGCGCGCGTGGCGGAGGGACACGACGATGCCGTAGGAGCCCCACGACCCCGCGCGGGAGACCGTCCCGTCACCGGTCGCGAGGATGGGCGTCCCGGTCGGTGCCGAGAAGTCGACCCCGCGATGGGCCCGATACCGTTGCAGCACCGGGTGATAGCGGCGGCGCGTGAATCCCGACGTGATGCGCCCGTACTCCACCGGATACCGGCGGAAGGCGCGGCGCAGCGACTTCCCAGAGGCGTCGTAGTAGTACGGCCGCCCCGCACCGTTCTCGAGCAGGAATGCCTGATTCGCGCGACCGCGGCTCTCGAGCTGCACCGCGAGGACCCGACCGGCGCGCACGTCGCCCACGGAGGAAACCTCGCGCTCGTAGACCACGGCAATCTCGTCGCCGGGGTAGATGTCGCGCGTGAAGTCGATGACCCACCCGAACACACCGTCCGCGATGTTCCACGCGAGGCGCGTACGCTCCGAACCCTCGAGAATCGAGTCGGCGATCATGCCGTGCACGGTCGCCTCGAGCGTCGACGTGATGGCGCCGGACGCCTGGAGCACCTCCGCCGTCCACGTGATGTCCTCGGTGGCCGCATGCCACCGGCCCTCATCGTCACGCTGGGCCGTGAGGATCACGTCGCCGAGACGAACGCGCACATGATCCGCACGCGGCGCGTGCATCGGCGCACGGAACGCGAAGGCGCGCCCCGCCCGGGTCCGTCGGGGGTCGAGCGCGTCGGCAGCATCGAGGAAGGCCAGCAGGTCCCGTCCGGCAATGCCGTGGCGGGCGAACAGGTGCGAAAGCGTCTCGTTGCGGCGGAGGGTATCCAGATCGGTCCGGTACGCCTGCGTCACGACGATGGCTTCGGCAACGGGGAGCCCTCGACCGAGCCAGATGGCGCGGGCACCCCACCCGATCGCGACCACGGCGGCCCCGATCGCAACGAACCGGGTCACGCGCCGCCGGAGCATCAGTCCATCTGTCGACGAATGAACGTCGGGATCTCCATCTCAGGCATCGCGGCCGGGTCCGCGGCCGGTGGGGACGGCGGAGGCGCCGCTGGCGTCGCCGGCGCGCTGCCCGACTGCCGGCTCGGACGCGAGGTCCGCGGCGGGAACGGCAACACGCCGGCCTGGCTCTGGCGCCCGAAGGGGCTCTCCTGCGGCACGGTGCCCTTGTCGAACCCCGTCGCGATCACCGTCACGCGAATCTCGCCATCCAGCGCCGGGTCGTGGACGGTTCCGAAGATGATCTCGGCCTGGTCGCCGGCTGCCTCATGGATGATCTCGCTCACCTGAGTGACGTCACCCATCGTGAGATCTTCCCCACCGGCGATGTTCGCCAGCACGCCCGTGGACCCGCCGATGGACACGTCGTCGAGCAGCGGGCTCGCGATCGCCTGCTGCGCGGCCTCCACTGCACGATCGTCTCCGCGGCCCACACCCGTTCCCATGAGCGCCGACCCGCCGTTCTGCATGACCGTGCGTACGTCGGCAAAGTCCACGTTCACCAGACCGGTGACGCTGATGAGGGTGGAGATGCCCTGCGTGGCGTGCAGCAGCACCTCGTCGGCTTTCTTCAACGCGTCCTGGAACGGCACGTCGCGGCCCACGACCGCCAACAGCCGCTCGTTGGGCACGATGATCATCGTGTCGACCTGCTTGCGCATTTCGGTGATGCCGACGTCGGCCTGCCGCATGCGCTTCTTGCCCTCGAAGAGAAACGGCCGGGTCACGATGCCGACCGTCAGGGCGCCAACGTCCCGGGACAGCTGCGCGATGATCGGGGCCGCGCCCGTGCCGGTGCCGCCGCCCATGCCGCACGTGACGAAGACGAGGTCGGAGCCGTCCAGCACACGCAGGACGTCGTCCCGGTTCTCCTCGATCGCCTGCCGGCCGATCTCCGGACGCGCACCCGCGCCCAAGCCGCGTGTGAGGCGCTTGCCGATCTGCACCTTCACGTCGGCATGGTTGTGTACCAGCGCCTGCGCGTCGGTGTTGACCGAAACGAACTCGACGCCGGTCAGCTGCTCCGCGATCATGCGATTGACCGCGTTGCCGCCGCCGCCGCCGACTCCGACGACTTTCATGCGCGCGTTCTGCGAAACCGCCTCTTCGAGCTCGAAGACCATGGCCCCCTCGTCGCTTCGCTAGAAGAAATCCTGTAGCCAGCGCTTCAGTGGTGCGGTCCACCGCCCAACCCCGGACGCACCGAACATGTCCCCGTGCGCCCGGCGGCGCGCACCATACAGCGCCAACCCGACCGGCACGGCGAACCGCGGCTCCTGCACGCTGTCCACCAGACCCGTGATCCCCCGCCCCGGCACACCCGTGCGAACCGGCATCGCGAACACTTCGCGGCCGAGTTCCACGACGTTCGTCAATCGCGCGCCCCCGCCGGTCAACACCACCCCCGACGGGAGGCGCCCCAGATACTCCGATGCTTCGACGTGTTCGAGAACGAGACCAAAGATCTCGTCGAGACGTTCCTGTATAATATGCGTCAGAAGCTCCCGTTTTGCCTGCCTCGACTGGTGTCCGGGCGGCCCCGGGAGTTCCACGAGCTCGTCCGGGTCGACGTCCTCGGTCTGGAACGCCACCCCCCAGCGCTCTTTCAGCCGCTCGGCATCCGCCTGGGTCACCCCGAGCCCCTGAACGAGGTCGTTGGTGACGTGGGACCCCGCATACGGCAGCGACGCGACGTGACGGAGCTTGCTGTCGTGGAAGATCGCGACCGTCGTGGACCCCCCTCCGAGGTCCACCAGCGCGCAGCCAAGCTCCTTCTCCTCTTCGGTCAGCACGGCGAGCGCACCCGCCAGCGGCTCCAGCACGAGTTCCGACACGCCGTAGCCGGCACGCTGCACGGCGCGCCGAAGGTTCTGCGCCGCCTGCGCCTGGGCAGCGATGAGACACATCTCCACCTCCAGGCGCATGCCGGTCATTCCCACGGGATCGCTGATGCCACCCTGGCTGTCGACCTTGTACTCCTGCGGGATGGAGTGCAGCAGTTCGTACCCGTCGCCCAGGGTCACCGCCCGAGCGACCTCGTCGACGCGGTCGGTATCCTGCCGACGGATCTCCTCGCCCGTGACCGAGGCGAGGCCCGTGGACATCTGCGTGCGGATATGATCCCCGGCGATCCCGCTGAAAACGGTCGAGACCTTCACGCCCGCCATGCGCTCCGCGTCGTTGAGGGCCCGCACGATCGACTGCGTCGTCTCCTCGATGTCGCGCACCAGCCCCCGCTTCACCCCCGTCGTGCGTGCCATGCCCAACCCAAGCACCCGCACCTTGAGGTCTCCCATGTCGGCCTTGACCTCGCCGATCACGGCGCACGTCTTCGTGCTGCCGAGATCCAGTCCGCCGATCAGCGTCCCGCGCTTCACGCGTCCTCCCGTCGAACGATCACCCATCCCTCGAATCGCGTATCGATGGCCTCGAAGGTCTCGGCCCGATCGACGAGATCCCGTCGCACCGCCCGCAGCGCGAGAAACTCGTCCGGTCCGAACGTTCCTTGCAGCACGATGTGCCGGTCGCCTGCGACCAACTGCACCCCGCCGCCGAGCGATGCCGCGGCGTCAACGAACTCGAACAGCGTCGAGTCCATGACGCGGACGTCGGCGAGGATCCGCAGCACCGACGTGTCGGGCTCCGCGACGACCGGCAGGGACATGCCGCTCACGAGCGGGTCGAAGGGCAGCGTGTCGCCCGACCCTGCCAGCGGCAGGAGCCCGCTGTCGCCTGGAACGAGCGCCACCGGCATGAGCTCGGCAAGCCGGATCTGAAGCGCCCCCGGCAGGCGGCGCCGCACGTCCGCCCGCGCGATCCCCGGCAGGGCTGCGGCCCGCGCCTCGACATCGCGGAGGCTCGCGAACACGCTGCGGTCGGGCGCCACGTCAAGCGCGTCGAGCACTGTCATCGGGTCGAGATACCGGAGCCCCACGACCTCGATTCGCCGAACGTCGAAGAACGGGACGAACCGCAGCCCGTACACGCCGAGGCCGAGCACCACGGCTACCGCCGCGATCCGCAGGATCCGGAGCCGGCGCGGCGTCACGCGGCCGCTCCGCGCAGATGGGCGGCGACGGCGTGCCCAACAGCCGTCACGTCGCCCGCGCCCATCACGACGAGCACGTCGCCCGACGCAGCCATCTCGATCAGGTGGCGTTCCAGCGCGTCCAGATCGGGTACCCAGTCGACGGTCGCGCCCGCGGTCCGGGCCGCGTTCGCGACCCGTTCGCCGGTCACCCCCGGGCGGGGTTCCTCCCTCGCGGGGTAGATCTCCGTGACGACCACGTGATCGGCCACCGAGAGCGTAATGCCGAACTGCGCCCCCAGCGCCTCGGTTCTGGAGTAGAGGTGCGGCTGAAACACCGCGACCACCCGTGCGCCGGGAAAACGCTGCCGGGCCGCGCCGAGCGTCGCCGCCACCTCGGACGGATGGTGTGCGTAGTCGTCCACCACCGTGACACCGCGGAACGTGCCGAGCACGTCGAACCGTCGTCCGACCCCCGCAAACGCGCCCAGCGCCTTCACGGCGCCCTCGAGGTCGCGGTCGAGTGCGTGCACCGCCGCCAACGCCATGGCGGCGTTCCGCACGTTGTGGACGCCCGGGACCAGCACGGCGAAGTCGACGA
Source organism: Gemmatimonadota bacterium (assembly GCA_039587215.1). Classification (GTDB taxonomy): domain Bacteria; phylum Gemmatimonadota; class Gemmatimonadetes; order Gemmatimonadales; family GWC2-71-9; genus CAMYLY01. The sequence goes on from JBDHIW010000109.1 coordinate 7,559, forward strand.
CGCGCCCGTCGGGAAGGTGCAGCTCCGCCTTGGTCGCGTCTCGATCCTGACGCACACCGGCAATCCGCACGTCCGCCGCCGGGTTCATGCCGACCCGCCAGACTCGGTCGCCCAGCGGCTCCGCAAGGCGGACGGCGCCGCGGTCGTCTGCCCCAAGCAGCACGCGCTCGGCACGGGACGCGAAGGTGATGAAGGCCTCTTCGAGCTGCTCAACGGATCCGTAGCACTCCAGATGGTCCGCCTCCACGTTGTTCACCACGGCAATGGTCGGCTGCAGCGCCAAAAACGCTCGGTCGTACTCGTCCGCCTCGACGACGCAGATCTCGCCGGACCCGAGACGCGCATTGCCGTCCCACGCCGCCACCCGACCGCCGACGAGACCCGTGGGATCCTCGCCGGCCCCGACGAGCGCCTCGGTGGCCATTGCGGTCGTCGTCGTCTTCCCGTGCGTGCCGGCCACGGCCACGAGCGGACGCCCATTCACCAGGGCACCAAGCGCGTCGGCCCGCCGCACGACGGGGATTGCCAACTGCCGGGCAGCTTCGAGCTCCGGATGGTCCGTGGGCACGGCCGCCGTGTACACCACCGCTCTGGACCCGCGCACGTGCGCTGGGGCATGGCCTTCGATGACTTCGCCCCCGGCTGCCGCCACGTCGGCGGCCGCCTCGGGATGGATGTCACAACCGGTGACGGGTACCCCCCGACGCCTCGACATGAGCGCCAATGCGCTCATTCCGGCGCCGGCAACCCCCATGAAATGGATGGGCCGAGAGTCCTCTGGGGTGAAGAGGTGCATTGGTGGGCAGAAAATATAAGAACAACAGGGAAGTTGCGAAAGGCTTTGGACTTAGCGCACTAGGTTGAGAACGGTTCTAGCTATGTTTTCGGCTGCTTTCGGGTTGCCGCGAGCCTCGGCGGCGCTGCCCATCGCCGCCAGACGATCCTCGGTGCCGAACAAATACCGAAGACGGTCCGCTAACGTGTCGACGGAGAGGTCCGCTTCGGGAACGCGCACGACGGCACCGGCAGCCTCCAGGGCGGCGGCGTTGGCATCCTGATGCCCGCCCGCCGCATGCGGAAGCGGTATGAGCACGGCCGGGAGACCCCAGGCGCAGAGTTCCGCGGTCGTCATGGCCCCCGCCCTCGCCACCACCAGATCGGCTGCCGCGTACGCCTCCGCGATCGGGTCCCAGAACGCCCGGACGACCCGCCGACCGGCGGCGTCGAGACGTGCGTAGTCGTCGTACGTCCCCGGCCCGGTACTCCACAGGAGCGAGACGCCGTCCAGGTGGCCCGCCCCCACGGCGGCGCCAACGACTTCGTTGATTCGCCGGGCCCCCTGACTGCCACCCATGACCAGCAGTGTCGGCCGATCGGCGGGCAGCCCGAGGGCGCCGCGGGCCTCGGCGCGCGACGGGCGGGGATCCGGCGGCGGCGCCACCGGATTGCCCCAATGGTGCACTTCCGTGTGCCCCCCGACGCGCAGGCGTGCTTCGGCCTCGGGAAAGCCGAGGTGCACTTGGGCCGCCTTCGAGGCGAGCCGCCGGGTGACGACGCCGGGGTGCGCGTTCTGTTCCTGCAAGACGATGGGCACGCCGGCCCGGTGCGCGGCGACCAGCGGCGGTCCCGCCGCGTACCCGCCCGTACCGATCGCCACCACCGGGCGCTCCGCACGAATGACGCCGCGCGCCTGACGCAGCACGCGCACCGCGAGCGCCGGCCAGCGCAGGTTGCGCCACCACTGCGTGCGATAGATCGGCTCAGTCGAGAGGAGATGATACCGGTACGGGCGCTCCGGCAGCAGTCGCGTCTCCACGCCCCGTCGAGCCCCGACGAGTACCGGCTCCAGGTCCGGCTCGAGCCGGACGATCGCGTCCGCGATGGCGAGCGCCGGCATGAGATGTCCGCCGGTGCCGCCGCCCGCGATCAGTACGGTCTTCACGCCGCGCTCCCGCGACGCGACGCCACGCTCATCAGGATGCCCGTCCCGATCAACGAGACGAGCAGACTCGACCGGCCATACGACACGAACGGCAGACTGATACCGGTCGTCGGCACGATGTGCAGGGTCACCGCGATATGCAGCACGGCCGCCAATCCGATCGCCGCGGTCAAACCGGTGGCTAGGAGCGTCCCGAACAGATCGGGCGCCGTCCGCGCGATCCGGAATCCGAGGTAGAGATAGAGCGAGAAGAGGGCGACGACGACCAGCGCTCCGAGGAACCCCAGCTCCTCCCCGATCGTGCTGAAGATGAAGTCCGAGTACGCGTACGGGAGATACCCCAACTTCTGCATCCCCTGCCCGAAGCCCACGCCGAAGAAGCCTCCCGCGCCGATGCCGACCAGCGACTGTTCGATCTGCCAACTCGTCTCCGCGACGTCGTCTCCGGAACTGAGGAAGCTCAGCATCCGCTGCAACCGGTACTGCACCGTCGCGACCTCGTGCCAGAGCAGCGGAAGCGCCATGAGGCCGATCACGAGGAAGTGGCCGATCTTGGCTCCGGCGGTGAACACGACGATGCCGGCGAGCAGGAACGCCACCGTGCCCGACGAGAGATCCGGCTCGAGCACGATCAGTCCGACCACCGGCAGCGTCACCACGAGGAACGGCAGCAGCCCCCGCTTGAACTCGCGGACCATCTCGCCCTTCTTGGCCGCGAGCATCGCGACCCACACGACCAGCGCCAGCTTGGCGAACTCCGACGGCTGGATGGTCGCCGGTCCGATCCGCACCCACCGTCGCGCGCCGTTGATCTCCGGGGCGATGGCGTGGGTGAACGGCAGGAGCGGGACCAGCAGCAGGACCACGGTCGCTCCGAGGAGCGGCCACGCGAGCCGCCGCCACCACTGGTAGTCCACCCTCGCCACGATGAGCAAGAGGACGAACCCAACGGCCGCACCGGCGAGCTGTCGCAGCGCAAAGAACTGGCCCGGCTGTCCGCTCTGCACGGCCCAGATCGACGACGCACCGTAGACGGCCGCCACGCCGAACGCCACGAGCACCGCCGTGACCAGACCGAGCAGCCGTCCTTCCCACTCGAGCGGTGGACTGTTCACGCGTCGTCCGTCCCGCGCGCCAGCGCTCGGAACCGGTCGCCCCGCGCCTCGTAGTCGCGGAACTGATCGAAGCTCGCACAGGCGGGCGCGAGCAGGACGGCGTCCCCTGGCTCCGCCGCGGCCTCGGCCCACCGCACCGCGTCGTCGAAGCGATCCTGCACGTCGATCGGGACCCGCCCACCGGCCGCGCGGACGATCGCCGGTGCGGC
>JBDHIW010000110.1:0-7977 GCA_039587215.1 Gemmatimonadota bacterium
TCCCCGTCCACCGTCGGCACGATTCTCGGAAGGGCGATGTCCGGCACCCGGTCCGCGAGGTGGTCGAGCGCGCCGATCTCCATGAGGAACTCGTCCAGCGACACGGCGGCGCGCAGCGCCGGGGGTCACGATGCGCCGTATCTCTCCGTGAGCGAAGCGCCGGCGCTGACGTTGCTCGACCGGCTCGCCGCGACCCACGAGCGGGTGGCGCGCGGCATCTTCCGGTACGCGTGCGGTCTGCCAGCCAGCCCCGCGGGCGCGGCCGTCGCACAATGGCTCGCGGCCCACGGTGCGGACGCGGCCCCCGTCATCGACCCCGATCCCCGCAACGCCACTACCGCCGCCATCGACCTCAGCGTGGAAACGGACACGGTTGCCGACCCCACCGGGGTCACGGGCACGTCGACCCTGTCCGCACTCGTCGTCGACCTGATGGACCGCGCCGGTGCGACGGTCGGTGTCGGACGCTACGACGAGGCGCGGTGCCTCTACACGTCGGACGTGTTCGCCCGCGCGCCGGGCGACCGGCACGAGCGCCGGACGGTGCACATCGGCGTCGACCTGTTCCTGCCGGCCGGCACGCCCGTGCACGCACCGTTCGACGGCGTGGTGCGGACGGTCCGAGACAATGCAGGGCACCTCGACTACGGCCCGACGGTCGTGCTCGACCACGCACCGCCGGACGGTCCGCCGTTCTCGACGCTGTACGGGCACCTGTCGCGAGACGTGCTCACGTCGCTCGCCCCCGGCGACCGCATCGCTCGAGGTGCCGCGTTCGCGGCCTTTGGCACCTTCGAAGAGAACGGGAACTGGCCGCCGCACCTTCACTTCCAGGTGATCGCCGACCTCCTGGACACAGTGGGTGACTTCCCGGGTGTCGCCGCGCCCTCCGAGCGCGACGTCTGGTGCAGTATCTGCCCGAACCCGACCGCCATGCTCCACCTGCCGGACGACACCCGCGCGCCGCGACCGGACGCATTAGCCCTGCTCGAGCGGCGGCAGCGCACGATCGTACCGGCACTGAGTCTGCATTACCGCGCACCGCTGCACATCGTGCGCGGGCGCGGTGCCACGCTGTACGACGCCGAGGGGCGCGCCTACCTCGACCTCGTGAACAACATCGCCCACGTCGGCCACGCGAACCCCGCGGTCGTCGCGGCGCTGGCACGGCAGGCCGCCGTACTGAACACCAACACGCGCTACCTCCACGACACGATGCTCCGGTATGCCGAACGCCTGACGGCACTGCTGCCGGACCCGCTGACCGTCTGTGTGTTCGTGAATTCGGGGAGCGAGGCGAACGACCTGGCGCTGCGGATGGCGCGCGCCGCGACGGGGGGCACGGGCGTCGTGGTCCTCGACAGCGCGTATCACGGCCACACTGCGGCGCTCATCGACGCGAGCCCCTACAAGTTCGCGGGTCCGGGCGGCGAGGGACGCCGCACGCACGTCCGGGTGGTTCCGACGCCGGACACGTATCGCGGGCGCCATCGCGATCGCACGGATGCCGGCACCGCGTACGCGGCCTACGTCGGGGAGGCCTGCGCCGACCTGCATGCCGCCGGCACGCCGCCCGCCGCGTTCATGGCGGAGAGCCTCGTGAGCTGCGGCGGCCAGATCGACCCGCCGCCGGGATACCTCGAGGCCGCGTTCGCCCACGCGCGGGACGCCGCCGCACTCACGATCGCGGACGAGGTCCAGGTGGGCTTCGGGCGGGTCGGATCGCACTGGTGGGGCTTCGAGACCCAGGGAGCGCGTCCCGACATCGTCACCGTCGGCAAGCCCGCCGGCAACGGACACCCGCTCGGGGCCGTCGTGACGACGCCGGCCATCGCCGAGACCTTCGCCAACGGCATGGAGTACTTCAACTCGTTCGGCGGCAACCCGGTGTCCTGCGCCGTCGGCCTCGCGGTCCTCGACGCGATCGAGACGGACGATCTGCGCGGGCACGCCGACCGCGTCGGCATGCGGGCGCTCGAGCGCCTGCGCGCGGTCGCGGCGCGCCGGCCGCTCATCGGCGACGTTCGCGGCCGGGGGCTCTTCCTCGGCGTGGAATTGGTGCGCGACCCGGAGACTCGTTCGCCCGCGCGCGCGGAAGCGGCATGGGTGGTCGAGCGCCTACGAGAGCGCGGCATCCTCCTGTCGACGGACGGGCCCGACGACAACGTCCTGAAGATCAAACCGCCGATGGTGGTGGACGACGACGCGTTCGAGCGGTTCGCGGGCGAGCTCGACGCTGTGTTGGCGCTGCTGGACTAGGCGGGCACGGGCCTATTCGTCGAGCACGGGTCGGTGGTAGGCCCGCGACGGACGTTCGGAGGGTCGCTTCCGCGCACCGAGAAATCCCCACACGATCGCCGCGACGTACAGCACGACGCCCACGGTGTAGAACGCATCACCCACCTGCTGGTCGCGCGCGTACCAACCGAGCCGGTCGAGGAGATACACCCAGTCGTGCTCACCACCGCCCACGAGCGGCAGCTCCTGCACCTGCGTGTCCTTCACGTAGACCGAGATGTTCCAGCAGTTCTGGCCGATCCACCACAGCATGATGGAGGCCCCGTGCCCGTCGCTGCGGCGTAGGAAGTAGACGAGGAACGTGGTGGGCATCAGCAGCTGCATCAGGGTGCCGCCCGCGAACCCCAGGAACTCGCCGAAGATACCGAAGACGAGGTGGCCCGCCTCGTGGATCGCCAGGTCGACGTTGTCGAGGAACCCGTACGCGCCGGGGTCTCGCAGGAGAATGAACCCGTAGATTGCGAGTCCCACCGTGACGACCAGCCGCCCATGCGGTCCCAAACGCGTCGTCGCCTCGCTCATCACGTCCTCCTCACGCCGGAGCAGGTCCTCCGGCACTCGCTACGGTCGTCGGTACCGCACCTCCCCGCCCACGATCGTGTACACGACGTCGGTGGTCAGGATTTCCTCCTCCGGTACCGTCAGAATGTCCTTCGACAGCACGGTGATGTCCGCCAGCTTGCCCGGGGTGAGCGTCCCCTTGATGTTCTCCTCGAACGCCGCATAGGCCCCGTTGATCGTGTAGGTCTGCAGCGCCTCCGCGCGGGTGAGCCGCTGCTCGGGATAGAACGCCGTGCCGTCCTTCGTCTTGCGGGTCACCGTGGCGTAGAAACTGGCCAGCGGATCCACGTCTTCCACCGGTGCATCGGTCCCGTTGGTCACGACCGCCCCGGACTCCATGAGGGTCCGCCACACGTAGGCGCCCTCGCGCGCCCGCTGCTCGCCCAGCCGGGGAACCACCCAGGGAGCATCCGAGGTCGCATGGATCCCCTCCATGGACGCGATGACTCCGAGGTCCGCAAACCGCGGGATATCGTCCGGGTGGAGATGCTGCGCATGTTCGACCCGCCACCGGCGGTCGGCTTCGGGCGGGTCGTCCCGGAACGCGCGCTCGAAGATGTCGAGCGTCTCACGGTTCGCGCGGTCGCCGATCGCGTGCACGTTGAGTTGGAAGTCGTGCAGCATCGCGAGTCGAGCCGTCTCCGTGACGCTTTCGACCGTCGCCGTGTTGAGACCGCGCGATTCGGGCATGTCGCTGTACGGCTCGAGCAGCCAGGCCCCGTGGGGTCCCAGCGCCCCGTCGATCGACCGCTTGAGCGCGCGGACCGTGAGGTGATGATCGGCGTACCCGACGAGCCGATAGTCGGCGAGCTTCTCGGCGAGCTCGTCGTTCGAGGTCCGGATCATCACGTAGAGTCGCACGCCGAGGGCGCCGTCGTCCGCCATCTCCCGCAGCAGATCGACGGTTTCGAAGTCCGACCCGGCATCGTGGAAGCTGGTGACGCCCTTGGCGAGCACCTCGTCGATCGCCAGCTCGACGACGCGTCGCGGATCCGTGGGCGCCCTCGCCGTCGCCAACTCGGTCGCGACCCCCAGGAGCCCCTGCGCGCGCTCGCGGAACGCTCCGGTCGGGTTCCCGTCGGCGTCGCGCACGATCTCTCCACCCTGCGGGTCGGCGGTCGTGCGGTCGATTCCCGCCAACTCCATCGCCTTGGCGTTCGCGAACGAGGCGTGCCCGCTCGCATGACGCAGGATCACCGGGTTGTTCGGCGAGACCGCACTCAGGGTCTCGTGGGTCGGGAGGCCCTCGATGTTGCCCGGGGGCGGCTCGTCCCACTTCTCCTGATGCCAGCCGCGACCCGCAATGAGCTCACCGGCCGGGCGGTCGCCGACGGCCGCCTCGACCATGCTGACGACCTCGCCCCAGTTCGCGACGTCCATGAGGTTGAGCTGCAGCTGCGCCGTGCCGACGCCCGTGAAGTGGCCGTGGCTCTCGACGAATCCGGGGATGGCCAGCTGCCCGTCCAGATCGATGACCTCGGTGGCCCGGCCGATGTACGCGGCAATCTCGCGATCGCTCCCGACGGCGAGGATCGAGTCACCTGCGACGGCGATCGCCTCCGCCTCCGGCAGCGCGTCGTCGACCGTCACGACCTTGCCGTTCCGAAGGACGAGATCCGCAGCGACGTCGGGTTCCGCGGCACAGGCCGCAAGAACGAGAAGGACGAGCACTGCGACGACCGGGTGCGACCGGAGGAACGCGGCAGACATGACGACTCTCACGGGCAAAAGGGCAGTCGATGAATAATGCCCGGACGCCCGCCGCCGCGCGAGGCGGCAGTCGCCGGCCCGCCGCCCCGCCCGGGCTACGGCCGCCGCGGAACTTCCACGGCGGCCCCGGGATCGGGACGAACCCCCTCCTCGTTCAAGCGCCGATACAGGGCCGGGAGCTGTTCCTCGATCACCGCATTCAGGCGTTCAACCAAGGCCGGGACGCGCTCCCACAGATCCGCGATCTCCCACTGCTGATCCTCGGTCGGCAGGACATTGGCGCCGTCCATGCGCCCGACGAGGCGCAGCGACCGCTCTCCCCGCCGCACGGCGCTCGCCAGCGAATCGAGTTCCGCCTGCACGGAATCGCGCGCCGCGGTGAGATCCTCCGGCCAGTTTCCCTTTCGCAGGAGATCTCCCACGTCGCGCAGGTCGCTTTGGAGCCGTTCGACCTTCCCGCCGGCCGCACGGAGCGGCCTAGCGAGCCGATACGCATCGAGAATCAGCTCCTGCCGGTGCTGCCGGTCGGCCGAGGCGAGTGTGCGGCGCGGGTCGGCCCGTACCTCGATCGCAACGGAGGCGTCCAGCGAATCACCCGCGAACTGCGCCGTGTAGGTCCCCGGAAGCACGCGCGGGCCCTGCGGCGGGCCACCAAATCCACGCCGCGCACCAGGCTGCCGCGGCGGAGGCTCATACCGGAAGTCCCACACGAGCTCGTTCACCCCTACCCCCGCCGGTCCGGTCAGGCGGCGCACCACCTCACCGTCCGACCCGACGATCTCGATCTCCGTCGTCGCGGCAGAGTCGCCCGCCGTGGCCCCGGCCGGTAGGAAGTACCGGATGCGGACGGCGACCGGCGGATTGTCCGCCGCGTATGTCGCGCCCGGGAACGGCCAGTCGCCCTGGAGCGACCACATCACACCCGGACGTACGGAGAAGAACGCAGGCTGCGTCGGCACGCCCGCGCGGGCCAGCGCCTCGAACGGCGCGAGATCTTCGAGAATCCACACGCTACGTCCGTGGGTGCCGAGCACGAGGTCGTTGTCCCGGGGGTGAATCTGCATGTCGTCCACCGGCACCGTCGGCAGCCCGTGACGCAGACGACTCCACGTGTCGCCGCGGTCGACGCTCACGTACGCCCCCACCTCGTTCCCGACGAAGAGCAGCCCTTCGGTGCGGTGGTGTTCGACGATGACGTTGACGGACCACCCGTCCGGCAAGCCGTCGTCGATCCGGCGCCACCGGCGTCCGTAGTCCTCGCTCACGTACACGTACGCGGCGTAGTCGTCGTTCCGATGGCCGTCGAACGTCGCGTAGACCCGACCCTCGGCATGACGGGATGCGACCAGGCGGCTCACGTACGTGCGCTCCGGCAGGCCGGGGATGCGCGCAGCCACGCTCTCCCAGGTCGCCCCCTCGTCCCGGCTCACCTGGACGTTGCCGTCATCCGTGCCCACGTACAGGACGGTCGGCGTAAACGGCGACTCGGTCACGGTCGTGATGTTGCCGTAGCTGCCGATGCCGTCGTGCGGCGAGAAGGCGGAATCCGCCCCGGCCACGCCCATGATCGACAAGGTGTCGCGGTCGATCCGTCTGGTGAGATCCGGCCCGACCTCCTCCCAGCGATGGCCGCGATCGCGCGAACGCATGAGGTAGTTGGCACCGACGTACACCGTGGCCGGATCGTGATGAGACAGCACGATCGGGGTGTTCCAATTGAAACGGTACGCCTTGCTCGTGTCACCGTCGGCGCGCGACTCCGCAATGGGGCGGAGGTACACCCGCTCGCCCGTCGTCACGTCGTAGCGCCCGACGTTCCCGTTCTGCGATTCCGTAAACACGATGGTGTGGTCGGTGGGGTCGATCACGTTGTAGAACCCGTCGCCCATCCACACTTCGTACCAGTCCTGGTTGCGGACGCCATGGATGTTGAGCGTGCGGTTCGGGGCGCACCAGTTGTCGTTGTCCTGGAGTCCGCCGCACACGTAATACGGGTCCCGCATGTCCAGGCCGATCTGGTAGAACTGGCCGATCGGGAGGTTGTCGAACATCCGCCACGACGCGGATCCGTCCCAGCTCGCGGCGACCCCGCCGTCGCTCCAGAGGAGCAGGTGGTCGGCGTCCGCTGGATTGATCCAGAGCGCATGGTGGTCCACGTGGATCCGTTCGGCCCCGTCGTCCCGGAAAGTCCGGCCCGCATCGTCGGACACGAGAAGACGCGAACCCAGCACATACACGCGATCGGGATTCGACGGGTCGATCCGAATCTGACTGTAGTACATCGGCCGCGGGTTCGTGGTGCTCATGCGCTCCCATGTGGCGCCGCGATCGAGCGAGCGAAAGACGCCGCCGCGCTCGATGCGCCCGCCGCCAAACCCACTCGCCGGATCGCGACGGTCGGCCTCGACGATGGCGTACACCCTGTTGCCGTCGTGCCGGTAGACGTCGATCCCGATGCGACCGAGGTCGCCGTCCGGCAACCCGCCACCGAGCTTGCGCCACGTCGCTCCCCCGTCATGCGTTTGGAACAGTCCGCTGCCGGGCCCGCCCCCGTTGAAGCCCCAGCCCGTCCGCCGGCGCTGATACATGGCGGCGTACAGTGTGCGGGGGTCCTGCGGATCCATGGCCAGATCGATGGCGCCCGTATGCTCGTCGACGTACAGCACCCGATCCCACGTCGAGCCGCCGTCCGTCGTCCGGAACACGCCGCGCTCGGTATTCGGCCCCCACAGATGACCGACCGCGGCGACGTACACGACCTCCGGATCGGTGGGGTGAATGACGATCCGCGCGATGTGGCGCGTGTCCTCGAGCCCCATGTGGTCCCAGGTTCGGCCCGCGTCCCGCGACCGATACACCCCGTTCCCCCAGGGGGAGGACTGCCGGTTCTGCGGTTCGCCCGTCCCGACCCACACGACGTTCGGATTGGACGGCGCGAGCGTGACGTCGCCGATCGACGCGGTCGGCTGATCGTCGAAGAGCGGCGTCCACGTGGTCCCGTGGCTCTCCGTCTTCCACAGCCCGCCGCTGGCGGTCGCGACGTAGAACACCTGCGGCTTCGACTCGACGACGGCGAGATCCGCGATGCGCCCACCCATGATGGCGGGGCCGAGGGAGCGGAACCGGAGGTCCGCGGTGAGTGTCGCCGGATCGGTCTGAGCATGTCCGGTCGTACCGAGCACGGCCAGCGCAGCCGCGACGAGAATGATGCGCATGAGATGATGCTCCGACGGGATAGTGAACGGCACCAAGATGCACCGCCGGGCAAACGCCGTCGAGACACCCTCCTACGACGACGGGGCGGCACCCGGATCGGGTACCGCCCCGCATACACTTGCGTCTTCCGCCCGTCAGTCGAGCACGGGCTTCGGCCCCAACACGTCCTCGATCGACATCACTTCGACGTCG
>JBDHIW010000006.1:0-34317 GCA_039587215.1 Gemmatimonadota bacterium
AACGACGCGCGGCCGAGGTCAAGCACCACCTCGCCGACTGCGAGCGCTGCCTCAAGCTCTCCAACTTCGAGTCGGGCTACATTGCCTTCCTCGAGGCGCGGACGCGCGCCCAGGGCGCGCCCGAGGCCCTGAAGCGCCGCATCCTCGACAGCCTGCTCTTCGGGGAGTCCTCCTCGGACGAGTGACGGCCGTCGCGGCCGCGCTGGCCGGACTCGGCGCGTGGCTGGGCTGCCGCGCCCACTGGCTCACCGGCATCGCGGCCGTGGCGGGAGCCGCCACGGCCGCGATGGGCGTAGTTGCGTTGTCCTGAGTCGCGCTTAGCGGAGCTTCCTGATTCGGAAGAACAGCATCGCCGCATACCCCACGACGACGATCGCCGTCACGACATAGGCCGCGACCATGTAGGCGCCGTTGTCAGGATAATTCATGCGCGGCCTCCTCGAGTTTGACGTCTTCCAGCACTGCCAGAGCGTACCGCAGCATCAGGAAGCCGATGTACAGCAGCGTGAAAACCGCGATCGAGATCAACAGCGTCGTGAGCATGACCCCTGGTAACGAAGGCGACTCGGGCTTCATCACGACCGGCGCCGGGTGCAGCGTACGGAACCAGTAGACCGTGACGTGGATGAAGGGCACGAGCACCAAGGCCATGACGCCGACGGCCGCCGAGTACCGAGCCCGGACCTCGAGATCCGACAGCGCGCCCCGCAGGACTAGGTAGCCCACGAACAGCAGGAAGAGGAACAGGGTGGACGTGAGACGAGCGTCCCAGGTCCACCACGTGCCCCAGATCGGCTTGCCCCAGATCGGGCCCGTGGTCAGCATCGCGACCGACAGCGCAACCCCGACCTCCGCCGAGGATACGGCCAGGAGGTCCACACGGCGGTCGCGCATGAACAGGTACGCCAGGCTCAGGAGTCCGCACACGGCGAACGCCAGCAGCGACGCCCACGCCACCGGGGCGTGCACGTAGAAGATCTTCTGCGCTGGTCCTTGGAATCGCTCGATCGGCGTGTAGACCAGGGCGCGGATGTAGACACCCACGAGGCCGGCGATGGCCAGCCCGGTCACGATCCCACCACGCCGCGCGAGCTGCAGCGCCTTGTCGCGTCTCGTCATTCGGTAATGATCGCGTCGAAGAGGAGGAGTGAGAGGATGAAAAACACGATATCGAACGACCCGAGTAAGCTAAGCCAGCCCGTCATCTCCGCCAACGGACGGTCCGCCAGGATGCGCCACGTGAGCTGCACGGCACTCACGATGGGCGGGACCAGGAACGGCAGCAGCAAAACCGGGAGCATGACCTCGGAGAAGCGCGTCCGGACGACCATCGCGCTCAGCAAGGTCCCGACCGCGACGAACGCGACCGTCGCCATCGCGATGACGCCGATGAGGAGCGGGACCTGCCGCCAGATAGCGACGTCGTAGAACAGGACGAACAGCGGCAGCGACACGAGTTCCACGACGCCGACGAACACGATGTTGCCGGCCACCTTGCCGAGGAAGATCGCGGTCGGCGTCGCGGGCGAGAGGCGGAGACCATCGAGCGACCGGTTCTCACGCTCCACCAGGAAGGCCCGGTTGAGCCCGAGCATGCCCGCGAACGTGAAGGTCACCCACAGAACGCCCGGCGCCATGTCGAACGCGCTCACCGCCGTGGCGTCACGGGCGAAGAAGAGTACGGCGAGAACGAGGACCGCGAAGACCAACGACGACATGAAGGCCGTCTTCGTCCGCCACTCGATGGCGAGGTCCTTGCGCGCAATGGCAACGGCGCCGCGCCAGGTCATTGGCCCTCCTCCAGCAACGCGCGGTATCGATTGACGACCTGCCCGGCATCGCGACCGGCGACGGGAGCGTGTTCGACCATCTTTCCGGCGGCCATGAACCCGATGTCCGTCGCCACATCGAGCAGCTCGACCAGTTGGTGCGTGGCGATCACCACCGCACACCCCTGGTCGCGCAGCTCCTCGAGCAGCCCTACGACGACCCGGCTGCCCGCATCGTCCAGGCCGCTGAGCGGCTCGTCGAGCAGCAGGACGCGCGGTTCGTGGAGAAGCGCCCGCGCGATCGCGAGCCGCTGGAGCATGCCCCGGCTGAACGTCGCGATCCGCTGGTCGATCGCCTTCGCGAGACCCATTCGGTTCAGCAGTTCGACAGGCCGGGCCGGGTCGACCCCGTGGAGTCGCGCGACGAACGCGAGGTTCTCATGCGCGGTCAGGGCGTCGTAGAGCATCGTGTGGTGCGCGACCATCCCGACCTCGGCGCGTCGCTGGATGGCGCCCTTGGTCGGCCGCACCAGCCCCGCAACCAACCGGATCAGCGAGGTCTTCCCCGTCCCGTTGCCGCCGACGAGCAAGAGAACCTCGCCGGCAGAAACCGTGGTCGAGACCTGGCGGACGATCCACCGGTACCCCACGCGCCACGACACATCGGTGGCGACGATCAGCGGATCTGAAGAAGCGTGCATAAGGAAACGGGAGCTCGGGGATCGGTGACGGGAGGCAATATACCCGCTTGACCCGATGGAGACGGACCCTTGAGGGTGTCCCGATCGGAGGTTTGAATATGCTAGACTCTCTTCGGCAGACCCGAGGCCGTCCCATGACCGACCGACTCGACACCTTCCTCAAGGAACAACGCACCTTCGACCCGCCCGCCGACTTCAAGAAGGCGGCACAGGTGCGGACCAAGGGGGCCTACCAGCGCGCGCGCCGCGACCGCCTCAAGTACTGGGAGGCGCACGCCAAGACCCTGGAGTGGATGGCGCCCTGGAAGAAGGTGCTGCACTGGAAGCCGCCGCACGCCAAGTGGTTCGTCGGCGGGAAGCTGAACGCCTCGGTCAACTGCCTCGACCGTCACGTCGCGACAGACAAGCGCAACAAGGTCGCCATCCTCTGGGAAGGCGAGCCCGGCGACCGGCGCGCCATCACGTACTGGGAGCTGCACCGGGAGGTCTGTCAGTTCGCGAACGCCCTGAAGGGGCTTGGGGTGAAGCGGGGCGACCGCGTGGCGATCTACCTTCCGATGATTCCCGAGGCGGCCGTCGCGATGCTCGCCTGTGCCCGACTCGGGGCGCCGCACTCGGTGGTTTTCGGGGGATTCTCGGCAGACGCCCTTCGTGATCGCATCAACGACGCCCAAGCGACCGTCCTCATCACCGCCGACATGGGGTTCCGGCGCGGACAGCACGTCCCGCTCAAGCAGGCGGCCGACGACGCGGTGAAGGATGCGCCGTCCATCGAGCACGTCGTCGTCGTCCAGCGGGACCGAACGCAGGGGCCGACCGTCTCGATGACGGACGGACGGGACCACTGGTATCACGAACTCCTGGAAGGGCAGCCCACGTCGTGCCGCCCGGCACGGATGGACGCAGAGGACCTCCTCTTCATTCTCTACACGTCCGGCACCACCGGAAAACCCAAGGGCATCGTGCACACCACGGGCGGCTACCTCACGCAGGTGGTGGCCACGACGCGCTGGGTGTTCGACCTTCGGGACGACGACGTCTACTGGTGCATGGCGGACATCGGGTGGGTGACGGGTCACAGCTACGTCGTCTACGGCCCGCTGGCCGTGGGCGCCACGATCGTCATGTACGAAGGCGCACCCGACTGGCCGGACAAGGACCGCACCTGGGACATCGTCGAGCGGTACGGGGTGACCGTGTTCTACACGGCTCCGACCGCGATCCGGGCCTTCATGAAATGGGGGCCCGACTACCCGAAACGACGGGACCTGTCGACGCTGCGGCTGCTGGGCACGGTCGGGGAGCCGATCAATCCCGAGGCCTGGATGTGGTACCACCGGCACATCGGCGGACGGCACTGCCCGATCGTCGACACGTGGTGGCAGACCGAGACGGGCGGCATCATGATCACGCCGCTGCCCGGCGTGACCCGGACGAAACCCGGGTCAGCGACCGTGCCGTTCCCAGGCATCGACGTGGATCTCGTCGACGGTGCCGGCAACCCGGTGAAAGTCGGCGGCGGGTTCCTCGTGGTCCGCACACCTTGGCCCGGGATGCTGCGGACGATCTACGGCGACGACGCCCGCTTCAAGGAGCAGTACTGGAGCCGGTACCCGGGGATGTACTTCACGGGAGACGGAGCGAAGCGGGACAAAGACGGCTACTTCTGGATCCTCGGCCGCGTCGACGACGTGCTGAACGTGGCCGGCCATCGGATCGGCACCATGGAGGTGGAGAGTGCACTGGTGTCGCACCCCGCTGTGGCCGAAGCGGCGGTCGTGGGCAGACCCCACGAGGTGAAGGGACAGAGCGTCGTAGCCTTCGTCATCATGCGGGCCGGCAACTACGACGCCACCACGCTCGTGCCGGAACTCAAGGAGCACGTCGTCCGGAAGATCGGGGCCATCGCCCGGCCCGAGGAGGTCTTCGTCAGCGCCGAGCTCCCGAAGACCCGCAGCGGCAAGATCATGCGCCGCCTGCTGCGCGACATCGCGACGGGCAACGCGCTGGGCGACGTCACGACGCTCGCCGACCCGTCGGTCGTCGCGGCGCTCAAGCAGAAGTACGAAGAATCCGACGAGTGAGCCCCGGCGGGCTCACCCGGTGGCAGGCGCAGGGCGACGCAGACCGGCGAGTGCGGCGAGGAAGATCGCGGCGATGATGGCCGCCGACCCGAGGCACCAGCGGCACCACGCGTGGATCACGAACGCCTCGAGGTACGTGAGATATCCGGTAAAGAGAACGCCGAGGCCGCTCAGGACCACGAGTCCCACCGTGATGCGTCGGTCCTCGAGCCATCGGTCCTGCAGGCCCACGAGGCTCAGGACCAGTAAGGCCGCGTAGCCCGCCGCCCCGAACGCCGCGACGGGCACGCCGGCGATCTCGGCGAGATCGGAGAACTGCACCGTCTCACAACCGCCGTCGGCGCCGCACGCTACGGGCCCGACCCACCCAATCTTCCAGAGCCAGAGATAGAGGCTTACCAGCGCGCCTACCAGCGAGAGCACCGAAGTGATCATCCGGTGCTTCATCGCGCCGCGGCAGCCTCCGCCTCTTCGACCATCTCCAGCAGCGTCGAGTACGAAATACTGCCCGCGACGAGACGCCCACCGATGATGAAGCTCGGCGTCGATCCCACCCCAAGTTTCACACCGCTCTCCTTGGCCGCCGAAATGCGCTCGATATGCCGCTGGTCGGCGATGCACTCGGCGTACGCGTCCATGTCGAGGCCGATCGCCTGAGCGTAGCTCTCGAACAGGCGGTGTTCGCGGCGGTCACGAACCCACTTGCCCTGATTGAAGAACAGCTGGTCATGCATCTCCCAGAACCGCCCCTGCTCGCCCGCACACGCCGCCGACAGATGGGCGAGCGGCGCCTTGGGATGCGAGGGAAGGGGGAAGTCGCGGAAGGACCAGCGCACCCGCCCCGTTTGGACGAGGTTGCGCCGCACGTCCTCGCCGGTCAGGATCGCGAACGTGGCACAGGCGGGGCACTGGAAGTCCGCATACTCGATGATCTCCACCAACGCGGAGTCGCTGCCGATCGTGTGCCCGTCGAACTCGGTGCCGACGGAGGCCGGAACCAGGGTTACGGTCGGCGGTCCGCTGCGGGCACCGACAATGAACCACGCCCCGGCCACGGCGACGACCGCGAGAACCAGGTAAAACGGTTTGAGATTCACTGATTGCGCCACGGTTCTTCACCCTCCGATTCGTCGGCCTCATGAAACGTCTGTTCGGTCGCTTCGGCCTGCCGACGGGCCTCATCGACCACCCGCCGGCTCTCCGCGATCTCCGGCGTGTCGTACGTACACCGTACTTCATAATGGAAGAGCTCGCTTCGGGCATCCCCCATCAGTCTCAGCAGTTCCGGCCCGGCCGCCAGCAGGTCTCGGTCGTCATCGAATGCGTCGATGCGCGCCGCCAGGGCACGGAGCAGCTGGGCGAGACGTCTCGCGCGCTCCGGGTCGTATACTGGTTCGGTCATCGGCTCTCCCGCTCGTACGGACCCCAAAAAGGGGACTTCAATGTACATATACCCGCGAGAACCCGTGTTTGCTTCCCCTTCAGCCCCTTGGTACAATTCACCGGCCAATTTGCGCTTCACGAGAGGGGATCGGAGTGAGTAACCAGAAGTCCAGCAATCCAGCAGGTTCCACGATGTTCGACAAAGCACGCGACGAGTTGTTCAGCCACATCCTCCGCTGCGAGGTCATGAGCGCCCAGGCCGAGCACCAGAAGGAGTGGTTCGACGACACGATTGAGTACATGGCAGAGCGGTACGCCACGCTGTCGGACGAGGACGTCGCCCGTCTGCGCGCGCTCGGCGAACGCTACGTCCAGCCGGTGATCCCCCACCCATCAGAAGTGGGCGCAAGCAGCTGATCACCTGAAGAGACCCCGCCTCTGCGGGGTTTCCTGTTTCTGGGCTACCGCACCCTTCCGCCCCACCGAACACGCCACCCCCCAGCAAAGCGAACGCCTCCGGCGATACCGCCTTCGAGGAACCATCCCGTGCGCCCGAGGGGTGCGGCCTCGACCCCCACGACCAGCATGAGATAGGGGTCCGCCTGGCTGCGCACGACCAGCACGGATAGGCCACCGCCGGCGTACGGGGTCACCCCGCTGCGCCGAAACGGGAGCAAGTGGTACGACAAGAGCAGGTCCCCGCGCAGCGCAACCGCCTGCTGCGCCGCACCGAGGCTCGCCG
This sequence comes from Gemmatimonadota bacterium, assembly GCA_039587215.1. Classification (GTDB taxonomy): domain Bacteria; phylum Gemmatimonadota; class Gemmatimonadetes; order Gemmatimonadales; family GWC2-71-9; genus CAMYLY01. The sequence goes on from JBDHIW010000006.1 coordinate 6,680, forward strand.
CGACCGCGACCCGCGTGCGACCCGGCGAGCGGAGGGCAAACCCCAAACCACCGCCGACGTATTCGTCGCTCCGGAGCACTCCGACGGCCTGAATCTGGACTTCACGAGCCGTCTGTGCCTGCGCCGTCGCCGCCCACAGGCAGAGGGCGGCCACGAGCATCGGTCTACGCAAGCGCGATCTCGTGCGTGATCTGCACGTCGGGCGCAAACGTCTGGAGCACCGAGCAGTACTTCTGCACCGACAGCTCCACGGCGCGCTCGGCCTGCTGCATGCTCAGATCATCGCCGTCCAGGGCAAACCGCAGGTGCACCGACACGTACCGGCGCGGATCTTCCTCGCGGCGCACGCCCTCGACATCGATCTCCAGGGACCGCAGCTCGATCCGCATCTTGCCGAGAATGTGGATCACGTCCGCTCCGGAGCATCCCGCGCTCGCCATGAGCAGCGCTTGCATCGGACTGGGCCCCGTCTCGCCGTCAGCATCGATCGGCACCGCCGGCGACGGTGGCTGTACGCCGTGGCCGGTGAACTGCATCCCCGTTCCGGTCCACTGCAAGTGGACCTCTCGCACGTTGCTCATCCCGACGCTCCTTCGCCTCCCGGTTGGTGCTCGTTCCCCTGGAAATTACCACGCCGGCGCCGCGCCCCGGCCCGCCCGGTCACCGGCTCCACGCCACGCGGCTGTAGTCGGCAATCGCGTAGATCGCGATCGCGCCCGTCGCCCACGCCAGCGGTCGGACAAGGTCCGACTGTGCCAGGAACGCGACGAGCGTGAGCATCTGAACCACGGTCACGGCCTTGCCTCCGGCTCGGGCCGGCAGGGTCGTGGGCCGCTTCAGAAGCCAGGTAACGAGGAAGCTCACGGCCGCCACCAGATCGCGGATCACGACCGCGAGCCACTCGACGGGGGTGAGTGCACCCGACCGCAGCACGACCCAGAACGCCGACACCACGAAGATCTTGTCGCAGACGGGATCCAGCGCGACTCCCAGCCGCGAGCCCCCGATCCGGCGAGCCCACCAGCCGTCCAGCAGGTCGCTCAGCACAGCCGCGGCGACCACCGCGACCCGAACCCCCGCGTCCGGAACGGCCACGAACACCACCGCCAAAGGGACCCTGAGGGCCGTGAGCGCATCCGGCGCCCGCACCAGGGGTCTTGCTTGCCGGTCTCTCACGCGGCCTGTAGGTTGCAGGAATTCCGGGCGATCCCGGTAGGTGGAGGCTGTATGGACGCGCAACTGATCAAACAAGCCGCAATCTTCAAGGACCTCGACGAGGAAGAACTCGAAAAGGTCTCGGAGATCTGCAAGCCACAACAGTTCAAGTTCGGCCAGTACGTCTTCAAGGAAGGTGAATCCGGCAATCGCCTCTTCATCATCTCGGAGGGCGAGGTTCGGATCTCCCGCCAGGTGCCGGGCTCCGGCGAGGAAGCGCTAGCGGTGCTGAAGGAAGGTGCCTGCTTCGGGGAGATGGCTGTACTCGACCGCTCCGAGCGGTCAACCGACGCGATTGCCAACACCGACTGCACCCTCCTCACGATGACGCGATCAGATTTCGAGTTGTTGCTCGACTTCGACCGAGAACTCGCCTACAAGGTGTTGTGGTCGATCGTACGACTCCTCTGCGAGCGGCTGCGGGTCACGAACGACAACCTGCGCTCGTTCCTGGCCATGTCGATGTTTTAGGGCCTAGCCGCTCGACCCTCCACGCACCACAAAATCGGCCGGTTCTTCCGCGGTCACCCGCTCGACGAGCGCTACGACGTCGTCGACGGTGACCGCCCTCAGCCGCTCCGCACGCTTGCCCGGCTGATCGAGCGCGTCCAGCGCCCAGGCCTCCACCAGTTCCCCGGCGAGACTCGACGCATGCTGGCGGGCGATGGCCAGAAGACCCGCGGCATACGTGCGGGCCCGGTCCAGTTCCGGCTCGTCGGGCGGGCTGGTCACGACCCGACGGAGTTCCGCGATCATGGCCTCCCGGGCCTCGTCCTCGCGTTCCGGGGAGGTCGCCACGTACGTGAGCAGCGCCCCGGCCTGCCGCGCCTGCCATCGCATGGCGGCGACCGTATATGCCAGCGAGCGGCGCTCGCGGAGTTCGTCGAAGAGACGTCCGGCGAGGCCGCTGAGCATGGAACACAACACGGCGAGCCGCTCGCGGTCGGCCTCGGCCGCCGTGCCGGCGGGAAACGCCATCGCGAGTGCACTCTGCTGCTTGTCACGATGCTCGACGTCTGACGCCGCGCTCCATGTCGGCATGGTCAGCGAAGACGCCGCGCTTTCGTTCCGCCCCTCCCACCGTACCACTCGTTCGACACAATCCAGCGCGTCTGCCGCCTCGACGTCACCGACGACGACCACCGCCGCCCGCTGCGCCAGCACGCGTGCGTGCCAATCCCGCACGGCGGACGCATCGAACGCCGCGACCCGCTCGGGGACACCGAGCGAGGGGAGTCCGTAGGCGTGCCCCGGGAACGCACACCCGAGCACGCGCTGCAGTGGATACTGGAACATGTCGTCCCGGGCGCGGCGCGCGTCACCGGCCTGGAGATCTCGTTCGATGCCGACGGCATCGTCGCGAAAATCGGGTGCCGCGGCCACCAACTCCAGCAGACGGAGCGCGTCCTCCAGTGCCTCGGTCGGGACCGTCATGCTCCACCCCACGGTGTCCCGACCGACCTGCCCGGCAATGGAGCCACCGAGCCGCTCAGCCAGCTCTGCCAGATCCGCCGCCCGTCGGCCGCCTGCTCCGCGGAGCACGGCGCGGGAAACGAGTCGGGTGAGTCCCGCAGTGTCCGCCGTCTCCAGCGCCGGCACACCGGCAACGTGGAAACCGACGTGCACGAGCCCCGTGCCGGGACGCTGTCGACAGAGCACGTCCGCGTTCGCGAGCGTGCGGCGGTGGATGCCCCCGGCGTGCTCGTGGTCACCCCCACCCCCGCCCGGTCCCGCGACCGCCTCCGGCGGCTGTGCGTCGACCGCCTCGACGTCCACGACCGCCGCGGCGGGTGGCCATGCGCCGTCGTCTGGCGCCGTAGCGCCCTCCGGCAGATACAGCGAGCCCGCCACGGCGTCGGGAGCGAGATACTCCGATACGACCCGGCGAACGTCGGCCGGCGTGACGGCGAGCATCGCCTCGTACTGCCGGTCCAGGAGGTCCACGCCCCCGAGGGCCTCGGCTTCGCACAGGGCGGTCGCCCGTCCGTCCATCCCCTCGAAGTGACGCGCCCACCGCGTGCGGAGTTGTCGACCCACCCGAGCCACCTCCGCGTCCGTCGGACCCGACGTGCCCAGCGCTGCGACGTGGCCGAGGCTCGCCTCCAGCGCGCGATCCAACCGCTCCGCCGAGGTTTCCAACGTCAGCATGAACACACCCAGTTCCGTTGGGGTGTAGTGAGACGCTCCGATCGTATTGACGACCCCGGGCTCGCGCAGACCGCGGTACAGTCGCGCGCTTCGACCGGTGCCGAGGAGCGCGGCTGCGACGTCCAGGCGCGCCGCATCCTCGTGCAGCGCATCGACCGTCCGCCACCCGAGCGCTGCCATCGGACGCTCGACGTCGCCGTGCCGCGCATCGATGCCGGCGGGCGGCGGATCCAACTCGGGCGGGGAGCCCTCGATGGGTCCGGTCGGCCGATCCCACGCGCCGAACGCCTCTTGGGCATGGGCGAACGCCGCCTCCGGATCGAGATCGCCGACGATCCCCACGATGACTCGGCCCGGCGCGTAGCGCGTCCGGTAGTACTCGCCGAGGTCGGCGGCGGTCAGCCGGCGGAGACCCTCCTCCGTCCCGATGCGCCATCGCCGCATGCGGTGGGTTCGGAACAGCACGGCGAACAGCGACTCCATGGTCACCGCCTCGGGCGTGTCCTGCTTGCGCTTCGCCTCCTGGATGATGACTTCGATCTCTCGCGCCAGTTCATCCGGGTCGAGCGCGGCGTGCATCAGGGCGTCCGCCTGTAGGTCCACCGCCCGGGCGAGCCCACCGCCTGCCGCGGGCAGCACGGAGTAGTAGACGGTCTTGTCGTAGATCGTCCCCGCGTTGCAGTACCCGCCCAGGGCCTGCGTCTCACGCGCGAGCTCACCGGGGCCGCGACGGGCGGTGCCCTTGAAGTACATGTGCTCGAGTACGTGCGAGATGCCGACCCACTCGTCCGGCTCGTCGAAGTATCCCGCACGGACATGCGAAACGACGGCCACGACCGGCGCGGACCGATCGGGCTGCACGATGACGGTGAGTCCGTTCGGGAGTACCTCCCGAACGACATCGGTGGTCCAGGACATGGCGGGGAAGGTACAACGAGCGGCCCGCGGCGGGAGCGCCGCGGGCCGCCGGTCTATCCTAGAATCTTGAGATAGCCGGTCGCCGCGATGCCCTTCACGAAACTCTCGGCATCCGACACGGGGATCACCGCGCCCGTTTCCCGGCGGCTGCGACGTGCGACCGTCTCCATGTACTGCGACGTCGATGCACCGAGCCCGTCGCGGTCGTCCATCTTCATTTGCAGTACGATCTCGTCCCACGTACCCGCGTAGGTGATACCGGAGCGCGTGCTGACGCGATGCGTCTCCGACGGCACGCGGCGGTTCATACCCTGCAGTTGCGTCAGGAGCGTGCCGAAGAGCTCCAGCTGGCGCGGGTCGCGGGTGGTGCCGTCCTGCTGAACCGCCAGGATCTCCGCGAAGAGCCGGTCTTCGGGCTCCTGCTCGCTCGCCAGCTCCGCAAGTCGCGTATGCCACGGCCGAAGCTCGGGATCGTCGGCCTCCAGCCGGTAGATCGTCTTGCGCAGTTCCACGGTGCGCCACAAGGCGAGTTCGTCGAAGTGGTCGGCGGGGTCGGTCTGCTCGAAGTGGAACAGCGCCGCCTCATACTCACCTCGGTCGTACAGCAGGTTGCCGAGGTAGATGCGCGCTTCGGCGTGGGTACCGTCCAAGTCGAGGGACCGCCGCAGCCAGTACACCGCAACGTCTTCGTCGCCGAGGCGGTGCGTCGCGTAACCGAGGCACGCCGCCGCTTCGGACGAGTCGTCGTGGTAGAGCGCCGCGAGTTCGAAGAAGCCGCGGGCATGGCGAAGCATGCCTTCACGGAAGAGCGCACGTCCGACCTGCAGCATGAGGTCGTGGTCCTCGCTGAACCCGAGCGACAGGACGCGATCGAAGCACTCGAGCGCCCCGGCACGATCGCCGAGCTTGAGAAGCGATTCCCCGAGGCCCGCCTGCGCATCTTCGCTGTCGGGGTCGAGCGCCAGGACGCGCTCGAATGCGGCGCGCGCCCACCCGTACTCCTCCGTCGCGAGATACGCGTATGCGAGCCCGACGTGCAGCTCTACCGCGTACGGATACAAAGAAACGCCCTCGTGCAAGACACTGAGGGCCTCATCGTATCGTCCTTCGGAGTACATCTGGTGCGCCCGTTCCGCAAACTCTTCGGAACTAAGGAAGGGATCCGCCACGGGCAAGGGCTCCGGTGGAGGTTGGGGTAGAATATACGACGGCCGCAGTTCGCACAAGCGACTGCGGCCGTCGTGAAGCGGAAACGACGCTGCGTTCAGTTGCGCGACGGTGCGTTCGCCGCCAAATGGAGCAGGTGAATCTTCCACACGTCGTCAGCTGTCGAACGCAGCCAGACGATCGTGCCGCGGCCGGCGAGGACCGGCCGACGCCGTCCGTCGTTCCCCACGACGTCCATGGAATGGCCGAAGTGGGTCCAGGCAGCGTCCGCACTCAGCAACTCGGTCGTCGGGGACTGCATCACGAAGTTCATGTACTGAATCGACCCGTAGAACAGCCGGAGAGCTTCCTCCTCCTGTTCCATTCCTCGGGTAACGGAACCGTCGGGGCGGATCACGGTCAGCGACGCGGAGCCATCGTACATCGAGAGAAGGCTGTCGACGCGCGCGTTGTTCATGTACCGCGTCCACGTTTCCACCTGCCCCTCCAAGTCCTGCTGGTACCGGAGTGCCTCGCTCCGCGTCATCGTCGGGGGCTGGCACGCCATGACCAGGGCGCAGGCAACGACGACGAGCAACCTAGACCTCGGCATGTCGGGACTCCATTGTTTTGGGTGAATACGCTTCCGGTTCAAAAGTAGGCTGCGGTCCGGTGGCGTCAAATGGTTCGGTCCGGCGAGACGCCGCGGTGCTCGCCCGACCGGGCCGTCCGGCGAGTCGCCGAGGAGCGTAGATTCCCTGACCATGTCCGCCGCCGGCCAGAGCCCACCGACCCCCTTCACACCTTACCAGAAGCGGTTGTTCGTCTTTCTCAGTGTCGCGACCTTCTTCGAGGGTTACGACTTCATGGCGCTCAGCCAGATTCTTCCGAGTCTGCAGGCCGAGATGGCGCTGTCGGAGCCCGCGATCGGCGTCATCACGGCAGCCATCAGCCTCGGGGCGATCGCCGCGTTCGTTCTCGTGCGGCTCGCCGACCGCATCGGTCGCCGCCGGGTTCTGGCCGTCACCATTCTGGGGTACGCCGCGCTCACGTTCATGACCGGGCTCGCCCGAGGCCCGTGGGACTTCACAGCCTATCAGTTCGCCGCTCGCGTCTTCCTCGTCGCGGAGTGGGCCCTCTGCATCGTGTTCGCGGCCGAGGAGTTTCCGGCTGAGCGCCGGGGCTTCGTGATCGGGCTGATCCAGGGATTCAACGCGCTGGGGTCCATCGCGAACGCCGCGTTGGTGCCGTTCCTTCTGACCACGCCGTTCGGGTGGCGAACGGTCTACTTCATCGGAGTCGTGCCGTTGCTGCTGGTGGCGTACGCGCGCCGAAACCTCCGCGAAACCGCGCGCTTCGCCACGCTCACCGACGGCGGGGCGGCGCCGCGCCACGACCTGTTCGCGATCTTCCGCTCGCCATATCGCAACCGCGTCCTGCAGCTCGCCCTCATCTGGGGCCTGACCTACGTCTGTACGAATACGGCGGTGCTGTTCTGGAAGCAGTTTGCGGTGACGGAGCGGGGACTGACCGACGGCCAGGTGGCCACGGCGATTGCGGTGGCGACGGTGATCGCCCTGCCGTTCGCCTTCAGCGTCGGCAAACTGCTGGACGCGTGGGGCCGGAAGCGGAGCGCCATTCTCATCTACGGGGTCTGCGCGGTGTTCGTGGTCCTGGCGTTCCAGCTGCAGGAATTCTGGCAACTCACCCTCTGCCTGGTCGCCGCGGTCTTCTCGGCCGTTGCGCTCTTGACGCTCCTGAATACGTTCACGACCGAGCTCGTCCCCACGGAGATGCGCGCCGATGCCTTTGCCTGGTCCAACAATCTGCTGGGCAGAATCGGCTACGTTGCGGGGCCCCTCCTGGTCGGCGTCGCGGCCGAGCACATCGGATGGGGGAACGCCGTGTCGCTCACCGCAGTCGCCGTGGTCACGGCGTTGGTGCTGATCCTGTGGCTGCTGCCCGAAACCAAGGGACGCGAACTCGAGGAGACCGCCACACTATGACGACGCTCGACCGCGCCGCGGACCTGCTCCCGTCACGCTACCGCATCGAGCGACAGCTCGGACGCGGCTCCGTCGCCACCGTCCTGCTCGCGGAGGACCTCGAACGCGGCGAGTACGTCGCCGTAAAGGTCCTCAAGCCCGAGCTGGCGGGCGGCATCGTGGCCGACCGGTTCCACCGCGAGATCCGCATCCTGAGCGACCTCAACCACCCCGGTATCCTGTCGGTCTTCGACTCGGGCCAGTCGGGCACCCTCATGTACTTCACCATGCCCTTTGCGGACGGAGGGACGCTCCGCGACCGGATGGACGATCGGGGGACGTTCGCGCTCGCCGAGGTCGCGGCGCTTCTTCGCGTGGTCAGCGGCGCCATCGACCACGCGCACGGACAGGGAGTCATCCATCGAGACATCAAACCGGAGAACGTCGTATTCCGGGGCGACCAGCCGCTGATGTGTGATTTCGGAGTAGCGCGCGCCGTGATCCGCGCGGCGGGCGACACCATCTCCACGAGCGGACTCGTCGTGGGCACGCCGAGCTACATGAGCCCCGAGCAGGCGCGTGGCGAAGACGACATCGACCACCGCACGGACCTCTACGGCTTGGGATGCCTCATCTTCGAACTGCTGGCCGGCTCGCCTCCGTTCACCGGCCGGACCGTGCAGTCGATCATGGCCAGGCAAGTGGCCGACCCGCCACCCCCGCTGCGATCGCGCCGTGATGACGTCCCCGACGCCGTGGACACCGTGCTGGCGACATGTCTCGACAAAGACCGTCGCGCGCGACCCGCATCCGCCGCCGAGATCTCCCGGCTCTTCGACTCGGCGCTCGGACGCTAGAGAGTGACGGGGGTTCCGAGCCCCCGCGCCCGGGCCGTCTCGACGGCCACGGAGCCCGCAACGAGGTCCTGAACGGCCAGACCCACCGACTTGAAGATGGTGATGTCGTCGGAGGACGTACGCCCTTCCACCTTCCCGCGTAGGACCGCGCCGAGTTCCACGATCTCATCGGGGCCCATCGCGCCGACCGCGATGGCCTCGGCGATCTCGCCCGCCTCGGCGAGCGCCGCCTCCTTCTGATCCACGACGACGCGTGCGGCAGCCATGAGGTCTGCCTCGATCTCCCTCATCTCCGGTGTGAACGACCCCACGGCGTTCACGTGCAGGCCCGGCCAGCCGTGGGCGCCGACGAGCAGCGGGAACCGGGCCGGTGTCGCCGTGCACACGACGTCCGCACCGACCACCGCCGTCGACGGATCCTGATGTACGCTGACGTTCGAGGGCGCCCAGGCTTCGTCTCGCAATTCCGCCGCAAAGGCTTCGGCACGCTGTGATGACCGAGACCACACGCGAACTTCCGAGATCTCCCGCACCGCGCAGACACCCGCAACCTGCTCGCGCGCCTGACGGCCGGCGCCGAGCATGCCGAGCTTGTGGGCCGACGGCAGGGCCAGGAGGTCGGTCGCCAGACCGCTCGCCGCGCCAGTTCGGATGGCCGTGAGCGCTTCCGCCTCCAGCAGCGCAGCCGGCATCCCGGTCTCGCGATCCAGGAGGAGCAGCGCTCCGGACACCAGCGGGTGACCCGCCTCCGGGTTCTTCGGAACGACCGAAACGAGCTTGGCGCCGAGCCCATACGTCGTCGGTGTCACGCCCGGCATGACCAGCGTGACCGCGCCGTCCCCCCCGCGAAGGGAGATCCGCTGGGGGATCTGCGCTTTCCCGGCGTGAAGCACGGTGAACGCCGTGCGCATGGCGTCGATGGCATCGGACATCGGGAGCGCCGCGTGGACGTCGTCCCCCGACAGGGTGAGAATCTCGGGCATGTTTCGCCTCCCGGGCACTGAGGGCTAAGATGTGGTCGCCGGCATCGCACCCGCAATGGAGGTCAGCCGTGCTCGGGTTCTACGTCGTGATGGTCCTGCTGCCGCTCGCCATCATCTTCGCGGCCGTCTTGCTGGCGCGACGATCGCGCGACGCCGAGTAGTGCCCCAAACGGCGGCACCCTTGGACTACGGGGCCGACCCCGCCGCGGTCGTGTCCTTCGTGACGTATCTCGCCTTCGTCGTCGGCGTGGGGATTCTCACCGCGCGGCGATCGTCGATGGGCGTACGCGAGTTCTTCGTCGGCGGCCGCCGCATGCATCGGTACGTCGTCGCCCTGTCCGCCGTAGTGTCCGGGCGAAGTGCGTGGCTCCTCCTCGGGGTCACCGGCATGGCGTACGGACTCGGGGCCGGCGCCGCGTGGGCCGTGGTCGGGTACATCGTCGCCGAGCTCCTGCTGTTTCTCTACTACGCGAAGCGCCTCCGGAACGCCGCGGAGCAGCACGACTGCGTCACCGTGCCCGACTTCTTCGCGGCGCGTTTCGGCGATCGAGACGGCCTCCTTCGCAGTCTGCTGACCGTGGTCATACTCATCTTCATGGTCGGGTACGTGGCGGCGCAGTTCGTGGGGGGTGGGAAGGCCTTCGAGGTGGGGTTCGGCGTCAGCCCGCTCACGGGAATCGTGGTGACCGCCAGCATCGTTCTCGTCTACACGGTTCTCGGCGGGTTTCTCGCAGTCAGCATCACCGACGTCGTGCAGGCGTGTTTCATGATCGTGGCGCTGGTGGCGCTGCCCATCCTCGTCTGGACCGACCGGGGCGGGTTCACGACGGTCATCGGTGAACTCACGGCGTTGGACCCCACGCTCGTTCAGCCCTTTCCGCTCACCGTCGGGGCCGCGCTCGCCGCCGTCGGGTTTCTGGGCATCGGCCTCGGCTCGCCCGGCAACCCGCACATTCTGGTGCGCTACATGTCCATCGCCGACGCGTCACAACTCCGCGTTGCGGCCGTCGTGGGCACGGTCTGGAACGTCGTGATGGCGTGGGGCGCTCTGTTCATCGGACTGGTCGGCCGGGCCGCCTACCCGGACGCCGCCATGCTGCCGGCCGGCGACCCTGAGAACATCTTCCCGGTGCTGGCTCAGGCGCACCTGCCGCCTGTGCTGTTCGGCGTCGTCGTCGCGGCGATCTTCGCGGCCATCATGTCGACAGCGGATTCGCAGCTGCTCGTCGCCGCTTCGAGCGTTGTCCGGGACCTCTACGAAGGCATCGTGAAGCGCGGGGTCACCGTTCCGCAAGCCAGGCTGGTGCTGTACAGCCGACTCGTGGTCGTGGCGCTGGTGGGAGCGGCGCTGACCTTCGGCCTGCTGGCGGAACAGGTGGTGTTCTGGCTCGTCCTGTTCGCCTGGGCCGGGCTCGGAGCCGCCATAGGACCGACCTCGATCCTCGCCCTGTATTGGCCCGGGACGACGCGCGCGGGCGTCATCGCGGGGCTGTTGACGGGCACGATCGTCACCATCGCGTGGGAGCTGTCCCCCCTGTCGCCGCTCCTCTACGAGCTCATCCCCGCTTTCGCAGCGGCGCTCCTCGCTACATGGCTCGTCTCGCGGGCGACGGCCCCGACGGCCTGACCCCAACGACGAAGGGGGGCCGCCCGACACCGGGCAGCCCCCCCCAACAACGCGAGTGCGAACGCGCTAGGTGCGCGCGAAGTTGATCGTCAGGTTGGCGGTCACGTCACCCGTCGGATCGTCCGCGATGAAGTCCCACTGATAGCCCGTCCCGAAGAGCGTCAGCGCGCTCCCACTCGGGTCCAGCGTGAGCGTGAAGTTCTGCGGGTCGGCCGGGTCGAGTACCAACACGCCCAGGTCGAGCAGGTTCGCGAACGACAGCGTGAGCTGGTCGTTCGTGATGCTGACCGTGCCGTTGAACGGCACCGTCGCGATGTTCCCGGACGCCGGATCCGGCACCGAAAGCGTGCCCTGGTACGTACCGTCGGAGGCGATCGTGACGCTCGCGCCGAAGCCGAACACGACGATGTTCTCCTTGAGGGCCGTGTTGGCCGCGTCCTGGTACTCCCACTTGGTCACGTTCCAGGTCCCGACCAAATCGGCGATCGTGACACCGGTGGGCTGGGTGCCGTTGTCCTCACTGCAGCCCAGAGCCAATCCGGCGGCGAGCGCGAAGAAGGCAAACTTCCGCATCGTTCTCATGCTGTCCTCCTGAGTTCCTTGTTCGCCAACGAGAAACCCGCCAACAGGCAAGGTTCCCGCGGCGGTAGCAGGCCCCTATTATCGACACGTCATCCCTGTACGTCAATAAATACCGATAGCTGCCATCCCTTTTCTTGGCAGGTTCTCCGATGAGCGCCGTTCTCTTTCTGATTGCAGCCCTCAGCACTCCGGCCCCCGCCCCGGCGGCCGACTCCGTCTACGTGATCGAGAACGTCACGGTCATCCCGATGGACACCGAACGCACCGTTCCCGGACAGACCGTCGTCGTCCGGGATGGCCGGATCGAGGCGATGGGCTCGGCCGGCGACGTCACCGCCCCCGAAGAAGCCGAGCGGATCGACGGGACCGGCCGGTTCCTCATGCCGGGCCTCGCTGAGATGCACGCCCATATCCCATCGCCGCCCGCCGGCGGGGACATGACCAACGCGCACGAGGTCCTCTTCCTTTATGCAGCCAACGGTGTCACCACGATCCGCGGCATGCTGGGACACCCGGCGCACCTCGAGCTCCGGAACCGCGTCGACGAGGGTCACGTGCTCGGCCCGCGAATCTGGACGTCGGGACCCTCCGTTCGGGGGAACCTCACCTCGGCGGCGGCCGGCGACTCCGCAGCCAGATTCACCAAGGCCCAGGGATACGATTTCATCAAGATCCACCCGGGCCCGACCCGCGAGGCCTTCGATGCGATGGTGGCGGCAGCTGACCAGGAGGGCATCTCGTTCAGCGGCCACGTGCCCGCGGACGTTGGGCTGGAGCGAGCGCTCGAGGCCGGCTACGCATCCATCGACCACCTGGACGGCTATGTCAGAGCCCTGGTCGCCCCGGGGGTCACGCCCGAGGGTCGGGGGGCCGGCTGGTTCGGCGTGAACTACGGCCGGGTGGTCGACCGAAGCCGCATCACCGCGCTGGCTCGGGCGACGCGCGAGGCCGGGGTCTGGAACGTGCCGACGCAGACGCTCATGGACAGCTACGCGACCGACGCCCTGCCGGAGGAGATGGCCTCGATGCCCGAACTCCAGTACGTCTCACAGGGCACGCGGGCGCAGTGGATGCGCTGGAAGGCCCAGTCATTGGAAGCCACACCGTCACCCGACGTCCGCCGGGCGTTCCTCGAGGTCCGCCACGCGCTCATCAAGGCGCTCCACGACGAGGGGGCGGGGCTCTTGCTCGGGTCCGACGCGCCGCAGGTCTGGAACGTGCCCGGCTTCTCCGTTCGGCGTGAACTCGAATCCCTCGTGGCGGCGGGCCTCACCCCTTACGAGGCGCTGGTGACCGGAACCCGCAACGTGGCGGCGTTCTTCGGCGTCGACGACCGGGCCGGCACGGTGGCCGTCGGCAACTGGGCCGACCTCATCCTGCTCGAGCGGAATCCGCTGGAGCAAGTCGGCAACGTCGGCCGACCCGTCGGCGTGATGGTGCGCGGTCGTTGGCTGGATGCTGCCGACATCGAGGAGGGGCTTGCCGCCATCGCTGCGCGGCACGCCAACTGAGACCTACGGAACGATCAGCGCCTTGGTCACGCGGAGCCGAGCGACGTCATCCAGGGCGCGCCCGGCATCGGTGAGTCCGTAGCGCCCGCCGATTACACGGCTGAACGGCAGCCGGTCCCGGTGTCGGGCAAGCAGGCCAAGCGCGCGCACCACATGGCGGAAGGCCGTACCCCACTGGCCCCGGATATCCGCATGTTTCCGGTTGATCGCGACGTGGGGATTGATGGAGACCTCGCCGGCGTCGGTGTAGTGTCCCGCGACCACGTACGTGCCACCGTCACGGAGGAGAGCCAACCCCTCGGCAACCGCACCCGGGTTGCCGCTGGCCTCGATCACGACATCCGCTCCCCGGCCACCCGTCAGCTCGCGGACCAGCGCGGCACGCTCGTCGCGCTCGGTAGCGACCAACGCGACGGTGTGATCGCCCCCCATGGCAACCGCCAGCTCGCGTCGCGCCTCCGGCTCGCCGATCGCCACGATCGAGCCCGCTCCGCGCAGCCGTGCGAACCCCACCGCTGCGAGGCCCACGGGTCCGATGCCCTGCACCACGACGGTGTCGTTCATCTGGAGCGTGCTCCGCTCCACCGCCGCGAACCCCGTGAAGAGTCCGCAGCCGCCGCCGATCACCGTATCAGCGTCCAATCCCTCCGGCAGTCGCACGATCCGAACGCCCGGCTTGAGGTAGATCCGCTCCGCCCATCCGCCCAATGGTCCCTCGGATGCGGAGTACGTGATACCGTACACCTTCCTCGACGGGCATCGGTTGGGTTGCTCGGCCACCGCGCAGTGCCAGCACTCGCCACACACCTCATGCACGTCGTAGAACGTGACGAGATCGCCGGTCGCGAGCGGCGCGCCCATCGCATCGTGGGTCACACCGCGTGCCTCGGCGACGCGACCCACGCTGACGTGCCCGGGGATGATCGGATACGGAACGCCGGCGAGCTGGCCTCGGTGCAGGTGGACGTCGGTCCCGCATACTTCGCTCGCTACGGTCTCGAGGAGCACCCCGCCCGGCTCGAGGACGGGATCCGCGAGTTCCTGCACCTCGATCGGCGCATCCGGGGCGGTCATCACCGCCGCGCGCACGGGACTCATGTGAGCAGGTACCCGAGGTAGACGACAGCGGTCCCGCCCAACAAGACCAACCCGGTCCACGACAGCACCCGCATGGGCACGCTGGGACGGTGCTCGGGCGCAACCTCCGGTCCCGTGACAGCGCGGAAGTTGAGCCACCCGAGCACCGGAGCCGTCGTGAACGACACGATAGTGGCGAAGTCGACCATCGTCGTGAGGCCACTCACCAGCGCCATCACCACGACGACGGTCGCGACGCCCACCACGCCGATCGACACCCAATAGACCGTTCCGCCCTGACGTGCGGGACGTTCCGCCGACCGGAGGCACAACACCGACCGCTCGATGGCGCGCGGGAATCCGTCGACGACCGTCAGTGAGGTGGACACCATCGTCGCGAGCACCGCCACGATCACGACCGGACGCAGCCAAGCTCCCAGCGTCGTGCCGTACAGGTCGATCAACTGCGCGGAGAAGATCGTCCCCTGCGCACTGAACGCCTCGCCCGCGCCATACATCACCCCGGCCCCCAGCACGAGGAACGCGAACGCCAGCACGCCCGTGCCGGCGTACCCGATCAGAAAATCGAGCCTCGCCGATGCAACGGACGTGCGGGTCCCCGTCGTCTCGTCCTTCGCGAGGGTCCACAGCGAGCTCCAGACCGAGATGTCGATGGCCGACGGCATCCATCCCATGAGCGCCAACAGGAATGCGAACGGCACGGGGTCGACCCCGATGCCGGGCCAGACGCTCAGCGTGCTCCAGTCGACCCGCGGCAGCGTCACGGCCGCGGCGACCAGCGTCGAGAGTGCGAGCGCGACGAGAATGACCTTCACCGAACCGTCCAACACGCGAAACCGCCCCAGGGCCAGCAGGACCGCACACCCCACGACCACGAGGGCGACGGTGACCGGCAGCGGCCAGCTCACCCCGAGCACGAAGTTCAGGAGGAACGCCGTGAAGACGACCACCGCGGTCTGAACGATCACGGCAGTCGCCAGGGTGATCAGGAGATAGAGCCACAACGCCCACCTGCCGATCCGCCGGTACCCCTCGACGAGACTCGAACCAGTCGCCGCCGCGTAGCGCGGGCCATACTCGAAGAAGGGGTACTTGAGGACCAGGGCCAGAAGGACGACCCCCGCCAGGCCGAGGCCGGCCGTCGCTCCCGCCCGAGTGGACTGCACCAGGTGGGAGACTCCGATCGCGGCGGCGGCCCACAGCAGTCCGGGGCCGAAACTCCGCCAGAAACCCGCAGGAAGCGTCGACGTCGCCATGCGCGATAGTAATACCGGCCCGACCGCTCCTTCGCCAATCGGGATGGCCCGGCGGGCCGGTCGGTCTATGCGGGGAGTGATGCCCGAGGCCGGCCGGAGGCATCGCTGCACCTCCGCGCCGGCCGGGGCGGAGCCATCAACCGGCGCCGGTCAACGTGCCCCTGACGAGATCCCGGTTGAGACGCGCGATGAAGTCCAGGCTGATCCCCTTGGGGCAGGCCGCCTCGCACTCGCCGTGGTTGGTGCAGCTACCAAAGCCCTCGTCATCCATCTGTGCGGACATCCGCACGGCACGGTCGTATCGCTCGGGCTGGCCCTGCGGGAGCAAACCGAGATGGGAGACTTTGGCAGCGGTGAAGAGCATAGCGGAGGCATTCGGGCAGGCCGCCACGCAGGCGCCGCACCCGATGCAGGCCGCGGCCTCGAACGCGAGGTCCGCGTTCTCTTTGCGGATCGGCGTCGCATTCGCGTCGGGCGGGCTGCCGGTTCGGACCGAGATGTAGCCTCCCGCTTCCACGATGCGGTCGAACGCGCTGCGATCGACCACCAGATCCCGGATCACCGGGAAGGCCTTCGCGCGCCACGGTTCGATCCAGATCTCGTCGCCCGACCGGAAGTGGCGCATGTGGAGCTGACACGTCGCCGTCCGCTGCTGCGGACCATGGGGCGTCCCGTTGACCACCACGCCGCAGGACCCGCAGATCCCCTCGCGACAGTCGTGCTCGAACGCGATCGGCTCCTCGCCGCGCTCCGTGAGTCGTTCGTTGAGGAGATCCAGCATTTCCAGAAACGACATGTGCGGGTTCACGTCCTTCATCTCGTACCGGACGAAGCCGCCGGTCGCCGATGGGCCGTTTTGCCGCCAGACGTTCAGTACCAGGTCGATCACTTGTAGCTCCTGGTCGAGAGGGGAACGTCCTCGAAGGTCAGGTCTTCGCGATGCATGCGGGGTGCTGCATCCGACCCCGTGTACTCCCACGCCGCGACGTAGGCAAACCGTTCGTCGTCCCGCAGCGCCTCGCCCTCCTCGGTCTGTGACTCCTCCCGGAAGTGCGCACCGCACGACTCCTCACGCATGAGTGCGTCGTGGCACATGAGCTCGCCGAACTCCAGGAAGTCGGCGAGCCGCCCGGCCTTCTCGAGCGACTGGTTCAGCGTCTCACCCGATCCGACCACCTTCACCTCCGACCAGAAACGCTCCCGCAGCTCGGGGATGGTTCGGATCGCCTCTTCGAGACCGGCGCGGCTGCGCGCCATCCCGCACTTCTCCCACATGATCTTGCCGAGCTCGCGGTGCAGCGCGTCCACCGGCTTCGATCCGTCCACCGCCAGGAGCCGGTCCATGCGATCGCGAACCTCCGCTTCGACCTCACGGAAGGGTGCCGCGTCACCGTCGACCGGGTCGGATCCACCGCGGGCCAGATAGTCCCCGATCGTATAGGGAAGGATGAAGTACCCGTCCGCGAGCCCCTGCATCAGCGCGCTCGCGCCGAGCCGGTTCGCTCCGTGATCGGAGAAGTTCGCTTCGCCGATCACGAACAGGCCCGGTATCGTGCTCATCAGGTTGTAGTCGACCCAGAGCCCGCCCATCGTGTAGTGCGGCGCCGGGAAGATGCGCATCGGGACCTCGTACGGACTCTCCCCCGTGATGCGCTCGTACATCTCGAAGAGGTTCCCGTAACGCTCTTCGATGGTCGAGCGTCCGAGACGCGCGATGGCGTCGTGGAAGTCCAGATACACCCCATTCGCCAACTCGCCCACCCCGCGTCCTTCGTCCACCGCCTCCTTCGCCCTCCGCGACGCGATGTCGCGCGGCGTGAGGTTGCCGAAGCTGGGGTACAACCGCTCGAGGTAGTAGTCCCGCTCCTCCGCCGGTATCTCGCGCGCCGCGCGCCGGTCGCCGTCCGCGGCGGGCACCCAGATGCGGCCGTCGTTGCGCAACGACTCGCTCATCAGCGTGAGCTTCGACTGGTAATCACCGGACGCCGGAATGCACGTCGGGTGAATCTGCGTGAAGCACGGGTTGGCAAACAGCGCGCCGCGCCGGTGCGCCCGCCACGTGGCGGTGACGTTGCAGCCCTTGGCGTTCGTGGAGAGGTAGAAGACGTTCGAGTAGCCGCCGGTCGCGAGTACGACCGCGTGCGCCGCATGGGTCGTCACGGCGCCCGTGACCAGATCGCGTACCACGATCCCGCGCGCGTGCCCGTCGGCCACGACGACGTCGAGCATCTCCGAGCGGGAGTGCATCGATACCGTCCCGGCGGCGATCTGCTTGGCGAGTGCCTGATACGCCCCGAGCAGGAGTTGCTGTCCGGTCTGGCCGCGGGCGTAAAACGTGCGCGAGACCTGCGCGCCCCCGAAGGACCGGTTGGCGAGGAGGCCGCCGTACTCGCGCGCAAACGGCACGCCCTGCGCAACGCACTGATCGATGATGTTGACGCTGATCTGTGCGAGCCGGTACACGTTCGCCTCTCGCGACCGATAGTCTCCGCCCTTCACCGTGTCGTAGAACAGCCGCCAGACGCTGTCCCCGTCGTTCTGGTAGTTCTTGGCCGCGTTGATACCGCCCTGCGCGGCGATGGAATGGGCGCGGCGCGGGCTGTCCTGGAAGCAGAAGCACTTGACCTTGTACCCCAGTTCGGCGAGCGAGGCCGCTGCCGATGCCCCCGCGAGGCCAGACCCCACCACGATGACTTCGTACTTCCTCTTGTTCGCGGGGTTCACGAGCTTGAGGTCGAACCGGTGCCGGTCCCACTTGTCCTGAACCGGCCCCGACGGAACGTGCGATCGAAGTTCCATCTCTCGTCTTCCTCCGCCCTAGCCGATCAACCCGCCGAACACGGCGAGCGGCATCGCCACGAACCCCACGGCAACGACCAAGGCGATCACGGTCGCGAGGGGGCGGCGGTATCGATTGTATCTGGCATGGTTGAGTCCCAGCGTCTGCAGCCCGCTCCAGATCCCGTGGAACAGGTGGAGTCCCAAGAGCAGCATTGTCCCCGCGTACAGCAGGGTCACCCACGGCGACTGGAACGCGACCGTCACGTTGTGGTACACCCCGCCCTCGACGAAGTCAGGGTGAATCGTTCCGGTCGTGAAGTGCAGGATGTGCAGGACGATGAACGCGAGCAGCGCGACGCCACCGATTCGCATGCTGCGCGACGCCCACGTCGAGGCGTCTGGAGCCAAGCCCTTGCGGTAGGCCTCCGGGCGGGCGGCGCGGCTCTGCCGCGTCAACTGCCACGCGGCAACGATGTGCACGGCAACCGCCACCAGCAGCACGATGCGGAAGATCCAGAGGGCCTGGCCGTGCGAGAAGAACGGATCGCCTACCTCGCGGAGAAACTCCGCGTAGTGATCCAACTTCTCCTCACCCTGAAAGGCCTTGAGGTTGCCGATCATATGGCCGATCACGAAGCCGACCAGCACAACCCCAGTCACGGCCATGAGGAACTTCTTGCCGATGGAGGAGCGGTACAGGCTGAACACCCGACGCATCACGTCTCCAAGTAGAGTGGGACCCGCTCAGTCCGCTCGGATGATACCAACGGCGCCAAACGCCGAGAACCCCCGTTACCCTCGCCGGCCGAGCTCGTTCCGCACGGCTTCCGCGAGACGCCGTGCCGCCTCGGGCGCATGTCGGAAGAACAAGTCCGGCTCGACGACCTCGAGCTCCATGACCGCCGGTCGGCCATCGAGACCCACAACGAGGTCGACCCGTCCGTACAGCGTGCGTACCGGCAGGGCGCCGAGCGCCGCCTCGACCACGGCGGCCTCGTCGCTCGACGGCTCGCGCCGTTCTTCGGCACCGCCGAAGTCGACGTGAACTCGAAAGTCCCCGGGCGCCGCGCGCTTGTGCACCGCGTGTGTGACCGCGCCGTCGACCACCGTCACGGAGAGTTCGCCCTCGGCAATCGTCGGGAGAAACGGCTGCAACAGCATGTCTTCGTGAGGGAGAATGCGATCCAGGTGAGCCTGTCCGCGGTCGACGTCGTCGGCACCGACTTTCAGGGCGTAGCGCCCGGTCTGGGCCACCGCCGCCTTGAGCACCACGGACGGCCACCCGCGGTCTCGCATCTCGGTGCGGAGATCGACGTGGCGACCGCGCCGCAGCACGACAGTCGGCACGACCGGGACACCTCGGGACTCGAGGTCCACGAGATAGGCCTTGTGCGTGTTCCACTCGACGAGTTCCGGCGGGTTCCATACCGTCGTCATCCGGGCGGTACGGGCGGCCCACGCAAGGAACGCCTCGCGACGGAACGCATAATCCCACACGGACCGCACCATGCACAGGCCGACGGAGCGCCACGGGTAGAGCCGGTCCTCCCACACGACCGGTTCGGCCGATATGCCCACGTCCTCCAGGGCGGGAAGGAGAGCGCGATCGTCCGGATACAGACCCGGAAGCGCGGCACACGTCACCAACGCGACGTCCGTCATGGCGCCCAAGATACCCGTCACCACCCGGTTGCGCTCGGAGCCAATCGGCCGGCACCTTCCACGGGGCGGATCCTCCGGGGGTAGCACTTCTTCGACCGATCGCACACGTGACCGACACGACCAACGTCCGACTCGACCGGTGGCTCTGGGCCGCGCGTTTCTTCAAGACGCGCTCGCAGGCCACGGATGCCATCGACGGCGGCAAAGTCCAGGTGAACGGCACCCGGGTGAAGCGATCCCGACCCGTGCACGTGGGCGACTCCATCCGGATCCGCAAGCCACCCTACGAGTGGACCGTCACGGTCGAGGGGCTCTCGGAGCAGCGACGGGGTGCCCCGGAGGCGCAGGCGCTCTATACGGAAACGCCCGAGAGCGTCGCGGGGCGCGAGCGCATCCGGCTGGGGCTTCGCGCCCAGTCCACCGCCGCATTTGACGGGCGCGGGCGACCCACCAAACGCGACCGACGGCAGATCGACCGTCTGCGGGGCCGGGAGGACTGATGCGGGCGATGGTCCTGACGCGTCCGCGGACACCGCTGGTCATGCAGGAGCGCGAGCCGCCTGGGCCCGGTCCGGGGCAACTCCGCATTCGGGTGGCGGCGTGCGCCGTCTGCCGGACGGACCTCCACATCCTCGACGGCGACCTGCCCGACCCCGTCCTGCCGCTCGTACCGGGGCACGAATTCGTGGGCACCGTGGAGGCCACGGGCGCGGGCGTCGACCGGGCGGCGGTAGGCGACATCGTAGGGATGCCGTGGCTGGGGTGGACGTGTGGATCGTGCGCGTTCTGTACGAGCGGCCGGGAGAACCTGTGCGATCGCGCCCGCTTCACCGGATACCATGTAGACGGAGGCTATGCCGACGTGGCCATCGCCGACGCCCGCTACTGCTTCCCCATCCCGTCGGCGTACGATCCCGTCCACGCCGCGCCGCTCCTGTGCGCCGGCCTGATCGGGTTCCGCGCCCTGACCATGGCTGGAGACGCGAGACGACTGGGGGTCTACGGCTTCGGTGCGGCCGCGCACATCGTGGCACAGATCGCCGCACACGAAGGCCGGGAGGTGTACGCGTTCACGCGCCCCGGGGACACCGGGGGTCAGGCCTTTGCCCGGACGCTGGGCGCCGTATGGGCCGGCTCCTCCTCCGAAGGGGCACCGGAACCGCTCGATGCCGCGCTGATCTTCGCTCCCGTCGGCGACCTCGTTCCCGCGGCACTGCGGGCGGTGACCAAGGGGGGCAGCGTCATCTGCGCGGGGATCCACATGAGCGACATCCCCGCGTTTCCCTACGAGGTCCTATGGGGGGAGCGTGTCGTGCGTTCCGTGGCGAACCTCACGCGCGCGGACGGTGAGGGGTTCTTCCGAACGGCACCGGCCATCCCGGTCCGTACCGCCGTAACGACCTATCCGCTGGAGGACGCCAATCGCGCCCTCACGGACCTCCGCGAGGGCCGCCTTCACGGGGCCGCGGTGCTGGTGCTCGAGGAGCCCTCACGCCCTTTTGACACCGCGACGCGCGCGCCACTATCTTAGCCCGGAGGGTTGGACGGAGTCGACATGGACGAAGGCCTGACGACGGGACCCTGTTGGTGAGGGTCCTCTTCACGTCGGGGATGTCCGATTTCACGGCCGCAGCGCGAAGGGTGCGGTCACAGATTCACCGCTTTTCGATGGGGACGTATCAGCATGCGCATCACGGGCAAGGTCAAGTGGTTCAACGACGCGAAGGGCTACGGGTTCATCACGCCGGACGGAGGTGAGAAAGACTGCTTCGTGCACTACTCCGCAATCGAAGGGTCAGGGTTCCGCTCCCTCAAAGAAGGCGATGCGGTGGAGTTCGAGATGGTCGACGGCCAGAAGGGCCCCTCTGCTCAGAACGTCACGAAGATGGAAGCGTAATTCCGAACGCAATCGTTGTGGCGCCCATCGGCGCGGCTCCATTCCGGGGCCGCGCGCTGCCACGTCTGCCGTCCGGCAGGGTGGTTCACGAGTTCAACGCACGTCCGGTAGGCTGTGTCGTCCGGGTACGCCCGGGCGTGCGGGAGTAGGCGAATGGCCAAAGAGGAGGCAATCGAGCTCCAGGGGACGGTGACGGAAGTACTTCCCAACGCCACCTTCCGAGTACTGCTGGAGAATGGACACAATGTCCTCGCGACGATCGCGGGCAAGATGCGCCGGCACCGGATACGCGTGCTGGCGGGCGATCGTGTGACGGTGGAGGTGTCGCCGTACGACCTGAGCCGGGGTCGAATCACGTTCCGCTACAAGAACTAGCCGGTCCCGTCGCAGTTCCCGTCGATATCCGATGACCCCATGGGTCCGCCGTCTGATCTTCGCCAACGCGGCCATGCTGCTGGTCGTCCAGGCGTTCCCGCTGCTTGGGTTTCTGCTCTCGCTGACGCCGGCGTTCGTCCTGCGCATGCCGTGGACGCCCGTCACGTACATGTTCCTGCACGCGGACCTCTTCCACCTGCTGTTCAACATGCTGGCGCTGTATTTCTTCGGACCGCGTCTCGAGGAACGGCTCGGAAGCGGCCGATTTCTCGCACTGTACCTGGTGAGCGGTCTGGTGGCGGCGCTTCTCTCCATCTTGTTCGCATTCAACGCGCGCGTGGTCGGCGCGTCGGGTGCCGTCTTCGGCGTGCTGCTGGGCTCCGCCCGCTACTGGCCGCGCGACCGCATCTTCATCTGGGGCATCCTGCCGGTCGAGGCCCGGTTTCTGGTCGGGGCGTTGGCCGCCCTCTCGCTGTGGGCCGGTTTCACAGGATCGGGATCGGGCGTCGCGCATTTCGCCCATCTCGGAGGGTTCCTCGGGGGCTTCCTATTCCTTAAGTTCTTGGAGAGTCGCTCGGCCGCCGCGCGCTTCCGTGCGCGGGCCCAACCGGCCGCCCGACCGAGCCTGGCCGGCCTCGATCTCGCCCGGTGGGCGCGCATCGACCGTAGCCAGCTCCACCCGCTCAACCGTGAGGAAGTCGACCGGCTGCTCGCGAAGGCCCGCGACGGAGGTGCTTCGAGCCTCACCCCTGACGAACGCGCTTTCTTGGACCGATTCAGTGCCCCGTAAACCCTCTGGCCGCCGCGGACGACGCGGAGGCTCGCGACGCTCCTCGACCGAGCAACCCGTCGTTATCGAAGGCACGATCCGCGGGGTGCTGGACCTCACCGGCAAGGGCTCTGGCTTCATCCGGCGGGCCGAATCCGGCTATTACCCGTCACGCAGCGACGTGCACGTTGGACAGCGGCTCATCCGCCAGTACCAGCTGCGCACGGGTGATGAGATCGAAGGCGAGGTCGGCAAACCCGGCGGCCGCGGCCGGAGCTCCACGCTCGAGACGATCACCCTGCTGAACGGACGCGATCCGGCGAGCCTCGGGCGCCGTCCGGACTTCAAGAGCCTGACCGCCGTGCACCCACGCGAAATCCTGCGACTGGAGTGCGATCTGCACCGCCTCGGGCAGCCGGATCATACGAACCGCGTCATCGACATGCTCTGTCCGCTCGGCAAGGGCCAACGGGCGATGATCGTCGCCCCGGCGAAGGCGGGCAAGACGATGGTCATGCAGGCGCTGGCCGAGGGGATCGTCAAGAACGAGCCGGACATCACGCTGTTCATCCTTCTGGTGGACGAGCGCCCGGAAGAAGTGACGGAGATGGAGATGTGCGGGTTCGGCGAGGTGATCGCGTCGACGTTCGACTTCCCGGCCGAGCGTCACGTCGCCGTCGCACGCCTGACACTCGAGCGGGCCCGTCGCCGCGTCGAACAGGGTGACGACGTCGTCATCATTCTCGATTCGATCACGCGCCTCGCCCGAGCGCACAACACGGTCGAGCGCGGCAGCGGCCGGACGCTGACCGGCGGACTGGATGCGACGGCGATGGAACAGCCGAAACGCTTTCTCGGAAGTGCACGCAACATCGCGACCGAGCAGGGCGGCGGCTCGCTGACGATCATCGGCACCGCCCTGGTCGACACCGGCTCGAAGATGGACGAGGTCATCTTCGAGGAGTTCAAGGGAACGGGCAACAGCGAACTCGTGCTGAGCCGCGAACTGTCGGAGCGGCGGGTGTACCCGGCGATCGACTTGAGCGCGAGCGCGACACGGCGTGAGGAGCTGCTGCTCGCACCGGAGACGCTCAAGGCGTCCCACTCGCTGCGTCACCGCCTGGCGAGCCTCCCGCCGGTCGACGCGATGAAGGAACTGCTCTCGCTCATGAAGAGCACCCCCAACAACGAAGAGCTCACGCAACGGGCCAAGGACTGGTGATCGCGGTCCGGGCGCCGACCGGTAGCCTGCTGGTGTTGGCTCTCGCGGCGTGCGCTGGGACCGCCCGCTCAGGCGGCGACGCCCCCGGACCACAACCCGACTGTCGCGTGCAACTCGTGCCCAACGAGCTGCCCGACACCCGCACGTTGCTCGACTCGTCTGGGCTGCGGCAAGCGGTGAACGCCGAGACGTTCACGTTGCCGGCACGGGAGCATGTCTTCTCCGTAGTCATCGGCGAGACGGGTCGCCCGACGGCGGTGGTGCTCCGCGACAGCAGCCTGCCGTCGCAGACCGCGACCGCGCTCCGCCTGGCGGTGATCGGTCATCTGCGGACGCAGCCCCCGGGGGACGTGTGGGGCGTGCGCGTCGCCGTCACCGTCGGACCGGCGCCGTCCGTCCGCATCGAACAGGCGGAGATGTGCCGGCCGACCCTCGATCTCGGCTCCCTCGCCACGTTCCGCCAGAGCCGCTATCAGATCTCGCGTGAGAGTGCGCGGGCCGGCATGCGGAATGCGCGGAATTTCCGTTTTGCCGTCGCGATCGACCGCGAGGGCGCCGTGACCGGCGTGTCGATTCTCCAATCGTTCGGCAGCCTCCGGCGGGACGAAATCGCCACCGAGGAGATCGAAAACTGGCGCTTCCGTCCCCTGAGGATCGACGGCGTCGCCGCCGCTGCCGTGATCATCGTGGACGATCTCGAACTCATGAGCCTGATCGGCGGCCGGCGCTAGCCCACGATCACAGATCTCATGAGTAACCCAGAACTCCGTCGCTCCCTCCGCCTGCCCGATGCCGTTGGACTCGGCATGGGCGCCATTGTCGGCGCAGGAATATTCGTCGTGTCGGGACTCGCCGTCGATCTGGCGGGCGCTTCGGTACTCATGGCCGTGGTGCTCGCGGGCATCGTTGCCGCGGGAAACGCGCTCTCGTCCGCACAGCTGGCCGCCGCGTATCCGCGGACCGGCGGAACCTACGAGTACGGCTACCAGCTGTTCGGTCCCTGGATCGGCTACACCGCAGGATGGATGTTCCTCGTCGCCAAGCTCACGGCCGCCGCCACGGTCGCCCTGGGATTCGGCGCGTACCTCGAGTGGCTCGCGCCCCGCGTCGATCCGCGGTGGGGCGCCGCGGCCGCGGTGGTCTTGTTCACCGTGCTCGTACGGGCCGGCATCCGCCGAACCAGCCGCGCCAACCTCGTGCTCGTGACGCTGTCGGTCGGCAGCCTGTTCGTGTTCATCGTGGGCGCGGCGCCGGCCGTCGACCCCAGCCGTCTCGCATCGGCCGTCGCCGTCGACGGTGGGACACTTCGCGCGGCGGCCCTGATGTTCTTTGCCTACACGGGGTATGCGCGCATCGCGACCTTGGGCGAGGAAGTCGAGCAGCCGCGCATCACGATCCCCCGCGCCGTGATCATCACCCTGGCCGCCGCCGGCACGCTCTACGTCGCGGTGTGCCTGATCCTCATCGGCATCGATGCGGCCGGGCCGCTCGGCGCCACCGGCGCGCCGCTGCTGCGCGCGGCACGGGCGACAGGCTCCGGGTGGCTCGAACCCGTCGTCGTCTTCGGCGCCGGCGCCGCCATGTTGGGCGTGCTGCTCAATCAGATCCTCGGCATCAGCCGCATGCTGTTCGCTATGGGCCGGCGATCCGACTTGCCGGCGGGACTCGCCGCACTGGACCCGCAGTCGTCGGAGCCGACCACGGCCGTCCTCGTTACCGGTGCCATCATCGCCGTGCTCACTCTGACCGGCGTCTGGTCGGTCCTCATCACCATCAGCGCGTTCAGCATTCTGGTGTATTACGGGATCGCCAACGCGTCGGCCCTCCGGCTCGACGCTGAGCACCGTCTCTACCCGCACGCGATCGCCGTCGTCGGCCTCGTCGGCTGCATGCTCCTCGCGGCCTCTCTTGCCCCCGCGACCGTCCTCGTCGGACTCGGCGCCCTCGTGGCGGGCCTCGTGCTGCGATTCGTGCGCGTGCGAGCCGGGTAGGACTGCCTGTATATTGCGTCCATCACCTTCGTAGGAGGGACGATGGCGGAGAAGAAGACGTCCGGTCGCGCCAAGGCAGCGGCCACGCGGGCCCGGAAGGCCGTCAAGAAGCGCGCGACGCGTGCACGGAAGGCCACGAAGCAGGCGACCACGAGAGCGCGCAAGGCGACGAAGAAGGTGGCGACGAAGGCCAGGAAAGTGACGAAGAAGGCAGCGAAGAAGGCGCGGACGGCGGGGACCAAAGCCGTCAAGCGGGTGAAGAAGGCCGCCAAGAAAGCCAAGACCAGCAAGACGCTGCGACGCGCGGGTGCAGTCGCCGCCGCCGTGGGAGTAGCCGCAGCCGCCGGAATCGCGGCGCGCGGAGCGACGAAGAAGAGCAAGAAGACGACGAAGAAACGCGCGACGAAGAAGCGCGCTACCAAGAAGCGCCGCTGACATGGACGGCGAACGGATCGAGACAGACGAGTATCGCGTTCAGGGTGATGGTCTCGTCGCGAAGCTCAAGGAGATTCTGCGTCAGAGCAACATCCGGCGGATCATCATCAAGAACGACGAAGGCAAGACCCTCATCGAGATTCCCTTGACGATGGGGGTGGTCGGCGCGATGCTTGCCCCCGTGTGGGCAGCGGTGGGCGCCATCGCCGCGTTGGCCGCGGATCTCACGATCGTCGTGGAAAAGAAAGCGGACACCTAGTTCCAACTGGCACTCAGCTCGAGGACGGAAGACGCATGGGTAAAGGTCAGGCAATGATGCAGGAGCTTCAGGAGGCGCTCGGTGCCTTCGAAGAAGCGATCGTACGTCGGGAGAACAAGAAGCTGTTGGAGAGCAAAGTCTCGCTCCAACAGGACGTCGACAAACAGCGGCAGAAGGTCGTCGACGTCGTCGTCGGACTCGTTCGAGGCCAGAAGGTCTAGCACGCACCTTCCCTCCCGAGGACACCGTCACGCGGGGAGCCGCCCGGGCGCGCCGAACAGGAGTGAGGCGCAGGGCAGCTCCCCGCGTTTGGCGTCCGAGCGCCTCCCTACTCACCTCCCCCGCAAGGAGTGTCGTGCCATGCGTGTTCTGCTAGCGGTCCTCTGCCTCGGGTTGCCGGCCGCGGCCGCGGCGCAGACGGGCGCCGACGCCGAGGTTCGGGAGACCCTGGTCGCCATGTGGGCCGCCGTCGAGGCGGGAGACCTCGAGACCTACGCGAGCTACCTGCACCCCGACTACACGGCATTCGGAGAGTCCGACCCGTATCTGACCGAGGGTAAGCCGCTCGAACTCCGGTCGATGGAGGACTACCTGCGGCGGGCTCGCGGCGTACACACCGAAATGCACCAGCCCACCGTCACCGTCCGCGGTGACGTCGCATGGATCACCTACTACTGGAGCGACCGCGGCGAGGTCGATGGCCGCCGGACGGCGAGCCGCGGCAAGTCGACGCGCATCTTCGTACGCGAGAACGACCGGTGGCTGTGCATTCACGGCCACTTCACCAAAGTCCCGTGAACGGGGTCGGTCCGGTCGTTCGAGAGGATCGGGGGACCGTGGCCGTCCTCCGCCTCGCACACGGGAAGGCGAACGCCCTCGACGTCGAGCTGCTCGAAGCGCTGATTGCCCGGGTTCGCGACA
>JBDHIW010000111.1:0-11330 GCA_039587215.1 Gemmatimonadota bacterium
GAGGGCGACTCGCTCGTTGCCTGGGTAGCCATGACCCGAGAAGGGAACGCGGCATTCCTCGGGACCGTAGCCTTCACCGTGCGAACGCCGGAGGGAAGGGTCGTCCGTGACTGGTCCACCCCCGTGGCCGTCTACTACGACGTCAATCGGCGATTTGCGCTGCCGCTCGAGGGGATCCCGTCGGGACGCTACGACGTCGAGTTCCGAATCTCGACCGACCGCGAGGACATCGACCGGCGGTTCGTTCTGCCGGCGGAGCCGATCGAGCGGACCGTGACGGTGGAGGTCGGGTGAGGATCCCGCGCATCGCGCTGGCCGTCACGCTCGTGGCATGCGGCCCGACGACCGGCGTCGCGCAGTCGGGGTCCATGACCGCCGTGGCGTTCGTCTCCGACCTGGCCGTGAGCATTGCCGCCGCGGCGCCGCTCCGGTTCGGGACGGTGATCCCCGGTACCCCGGTCACGATCGATCCCAACACGTCGCCGAATGCGGGGAAGTTCGAGATCCGCGGTGCGCGGCGTGCCGAGTTCACGCTCGACATGGTGCTGCCGACACAGCTCGTCGCGGGGCCGGGGAACGCCATGCCCGTGAGTTTCGGCGCGGCATCGGGATGCGGTTTCACGCAGGATGATCAAACGCGGTGTTCGACGTTCGACCCGTCGGTAACGTACACGGCGCGGATCCGTGCGACGCCCGCCCCCAACAACACACATTACGTGTGGCTGGGGGGGGGCGGTCACGCCGTCCGTCGGGCTCGCGCCGGGATCGTACCTGGGGACGGTGACGGCGTCCGTCGCGTATACGGGCAACGAGTGACCGGGCGGCGGCTCCGGTTCCCCGCGTTCGCATTCGTCCTCCTCTCGTCGTGTCTCTATAGCGGTCCATCCCTCGAAAGCGCGCAGGACGAGCTCCCGCAGACCGGGCTGCCCCCCATGACCTCGCTGGCGTCGACCGCGCTCGGACCGGTGAGCGCGGCGGGTTTCGGCCGCTCGGACACGGTAGACGCGCTGCTCCCCGAGCGTCGTGCGTCGGCGGGAGTGGGCCCGGCCCCCGCCGAGGAGCGGCCGCGCGGGTTCGGCGCGCCGGACACGCTGACGACGGGTGGCGGCCTCACGTTCGTGGTGCCGCAGGACACGACGACGGTCGAGCTTCTGCTCGAGGTCCGCATCGATCGGGGCCCCTCAGGCGATGTCGTCACGCTGCTTCGCGGGGAACGTGTGCTTCTTTCGGCGGCCGCGCTGCTTCGACTCACGGGCATCGACGCCGCCGCGTCGAGTGACGGCCGACGGCTCGAAGGGGTCGTCCAGCCGGCGGGTCGGACCTTCAGCGTGCTCGCGGAGTTTCGAACCGTCCGCATCGACGAACGGGTGGTCAGCGTCGACCGCGACGATCTTGCAACGGTGGACGGTACGCTCTTCCTGCGTGATCGCATTCTGGAGGAGATCCTGGATGTGTCGTTGCGGCTGAGCGCGGCCGACCAGATCGTCTCGATGCTGGGCGCCGACCACCTGCCGGCGGTTCGCCGATTCGCCCGCGAGCGTCGGTGGGAGCGCGCGCGGCGGGAACGGGAGACGCTCGACGGCCTCGCATCGCTGGTGACCGAGCGCCGCTTCTTTGACGGCGCCGTACTGGATTGGGAGGTGTCCTCCGCCACCCAGCGCCCGTTCGGCGCGTCGGGGTTCGGCCTGGGCTTTGGCGCGCAGGTCGCGGGCGGGAGCGGCGTGGTGCAGTTCGAGCAGCGCGGAACGGAGAGCGGGACGTATCGGCGGGCGACGGGATCGTGGACCCGCGTCTTTCCGACCCGACGGTGGATTCGGCAGATACGCCTCGGCGAGGTACTGGGGACAGGGCCCAACCTCCGAGTCGTTCGCGGTGCCGCGATCACGAACTCGCCCTTCGTTCGGCCCTCGGGCTTCGCGTTCGAGCGGCTCTTCGGAACGCTGGGGGCCGGGTGGGACGTCGAGCTCTATCGGAACGACCGCCTGATCGATTTCACCCCCGTCGGTCAGGACGGACGGTTCGAGTTCGAGGTCCCGGTCCTCTACGGTGAGAATCCGGTCGAGTTGGTGGGCTACGGTCCCAGCGGTGAAACGGTGCGGCTGCGCCGCACGTTCGACATCGCGAGCGAGCGCTTCCCACGCGGGCAGTTCGAGTACGGGGCTGCCGTGGGCGCGTGCCAACCCGGCGTCTGTCGGGCCTCCGCCAACCTGGATCTCCGCTACGGCCTGACCGACCGCCTCACGGTGCGCGGCGGACTCGAGCGACTGTGGAGGGACAGCGTCGCCGACCTGTGGCATCCCTACGGAGCGGCGATCTATCAGGCGAGCCGTGCGATCGGCCTGTTCGGGGAAGCGGTGGGCAATGCACTGGTCCGGGGACGCGTCGAGGTCGCCCCGTCACAGGATCTTCGGGCGTCGTTGCAGCACACGCAGTTCGTCGGGTCGGTCGAGGCGCCCGTCATCGGCTCCGCGCTGGACGACAGCCGGACCGAATTGTCGCTCTTCGTTCGGCCCGGCCTGATGGACTACCGACTCCACGGCGATCTGCGGCTCGTGCGGGCGTCGGGCGCAATGCGGACGCGCGAGGCGGCGCGCCTCACCACGACGATGCGCTTTGACGGTATTCGCGTGGACGCCGGGATGTTGGCCCAGCGCTCGCGGGTACTCACGGCGCCGATGCGTTCGAGCTTTCAGGTGCTCGGTCGGTACTTCCAGTCATTCCACGGACCGGACTGGCTGCGGAACACGGTCGTGCGCAGCCAGGTGCGGTTCGACGTCGACTCCGGACCGGTCGGCGCGGCCGTCGGTGTGAGCCGGCTGGTGACCCCGCGCGTACAGGTGGAGGCGGGGGCCTCGTGGACGCGCGGCCTGCGCGGCGTTTCACTCGACATCGGGATCACGGCCAACATGCGCGCCTTCCGGGCGACCAGCCGCAACCGCTACATGACGGATGAAGGCGTGCGCGGCACGCAGATGATCGAGGGGTCGCTGCTGTGGGACCGGGAAGGCGGGCAGGTGACGTTCGAAGACGGGCGCAGCGTCGGCCGGTCGGGCATCGCCGGTCACGTGTTCTTCGACGAGAACGAGAACGGGCATAGGGACCCGAACGAGCGTCCGGCGCGCAACGTCCGGATCCGGGTGGGCTCCCGGGCGGCGCGGTCGGGAGACGACGGTAGCTTCGTGGTGTGGGACTTCGTCCCCTTCGAGCAGCTCGTCGTCGAAGTGGATGGCGCGTCCGTCGACGATGCGCTCTGGATTCCCGCGCTCCCGCGCTTCGCGTTCCGCCCGCAGCCGAACACGTTCACGCCGGTGCCGATCCCGCTGGTGCGGGGTTGGCGAGATTACGGGATCGGTGCTGCGGGGGCCGACTGCGCAGCCGATCGGCGGCGTGTCGGTCACGCTGCGGAATCTCGATACCGGCGACCGCTACGACCTCGTGACGTATGCGGACGGGACCTTCTACTATCTGGGCCTGCGCCCCGGCCGCTACACGGCGGAAGTCGAGCCGGACGATCTCACGATGTTGGGACTCGAGGGCGAGGCCGCGTCGTTCACCATCGGCGCCAGTGGTCGGGAGTCCCTCGTCGGCGGACGGGCGGTGATGGATCCAGCAGGTTGTTGGCGATGTACCCGACGACGGTGTCGGCGTCCGAGATGGCCCACCATCCCCCTCGCAAGGCATCCACGCGGACACGGGTCCCCGGCCGGAGGACCCCGACCACCGTCGCGTTCCGGTCGCGGGCCGCGCGCACGTTCGCCCATTCGTTCGTCCACCGGGTCACGCCGGCGGATGCCCGGACCGGATCGGTGCGCGCCGGCGCGGCCGCCGCGGCGGGTCCTGGGGCCACTCGGGGGATCTCCGGAGTGGGATCGGGATCCGACGCCGGCTCACCCGGTAGCGACTCGCGCGCCACGGACGTGATCGCTGTCGGAGGAGCAGTCGTCTCGGTCGCCGGGGGTGATGTCGGGGCAGGAGGGCGGTCCAGCCCGGGCACGACCAGAAAGAACAGCGCCACCGCGATCGCCACGAGGCCCGCCGATCCGACCTGCTTGATGAGGCGCCACCGCGCGGCGGCGTACCCGCAGTGCGGGCACTCGCGTGACCCGCGCACGACGAGCCCTTCGCACCGTCGACACGGCTCGAGTTCGTTGAGGCTCCCGACGGATCCCGGATCGGGGGTGAGGCGAACGCTGCACGAGGGGCAGCGGGAGGCCACGCTCAGAACCTGATGCCCGCACTGCGGGCAGCGTATCAACGCCATGATCGCAAACCTAACCCAACCGTCGCCGGCCCGCGTCGCGTCAGGGTGCGCGCCTCGGCCGGAGATCGGCGATCATGGCGGCGTGATCGGATCCCACGTCGGTGCCGACGCGCGCGCGAACCACCTGCCACGTCGAATCGGCGAGCACGTGGTCGATCCGGGCCCGGATCCACCCGTTCAGCCGCGTGCCGCCGAGTCCACGGCCGACGGCAGAAAACGCGTTCTGCCAGTCTCCCCACGCCGATCGGTAGATGGGGCTCTCGGTCGGCGTGTTGAAGTCTCCCGCGACGATATGGGGCGCGGGGAACCCATTCACCCAGTGGCGGGCCCGCGCGAGTTCGATGCCGCGGAGCGTCGATTTCGACTCGAGCCGCTCGATACCGGGCTCCAGATCGCCCTGGCGGATGCGCGTGAGACCTGCGCGGGGCGTATCCAGGTGCAGGTTGGTCACCCACACCGGACCCGCCGGACCCCGCAGGCGATACGTCGCGACGAGCCCGGAGCCGCCGGCCGCGCGAAACGCTTCTCGCTCCATGACGTGCACGGTGTCGATCGGGTCGCGGCTCACTAGGCACAGGCGTCCAACCTGCTCCATGTGCCACGTGGGGAGGTCGCGCAACGCGGCTGAGAAGCGCTCGCCGCACTCCTGCACCATGAGCACGTCAGGATTCCAGTCGAGGAGCAGGGCGGCGGCCGACAGCCGCAGCGAGTCGCCGCCCATGGCATTGAAGCTCACGACGCGGATGTCGCGCTCCGGGTCCGCGGGCACGGTCCACGCGCGCCACCCGCTGCGCAGGCCGACGACGGGCCCGGCTACGATCAACGCCGCGCATCCCACCGCGACGAGCAGCCTGCGGTCCCAGACGAGCACGGCCGGCGCCAGCACGAGCAGCGGCAGCGTGAGCACCCAGCGCGGGCCGAACAGCAGGGTCGTTGCCGGCCACCAGCGATCCGCGAGCAGCCAGAGCGCGACCGCCGCAAGCAGCACGAGCCCGAGGTAGCCCGCCGCCACGATCCAGAGGCCGCGATGGATCGGCGCGGCCGAGGCTGGATAGGCGAGGTGCCGCAAGACGACCACGAGTCGCCTGAGCCGCGTGCGGTCCACGGATGCATGGCACGCGCCGCAACGGGCCGCGGACCACATGCGACCGCGAGCCAGCCGGACCAGATGCCGGTTGGGGCAGCGCACGATGGTGTCGGCGGGGCGAATCCAGCGTTGCCAGCGGACGCGCAGCGAGTGGGGGCGTGGGGTCGGCATCGATGGCAGGCAAGGTCGTGCGCGACCCCTGCGAGTGTCAACGGCACTCTGGTTAGCTTTCGGGTTGACTCCAACCCCGACGATCCATGGCGACGGATGCGCTCTACCAGACGCCCTTTCCCCTCGGGCCGGACACGACCGAGTATCGCCGCCTACCGGGCGACTACGTGCGCGTCGTGTCGTTCGACGGGGTCGACATGCTTCGCGTCGACCCAGCGGCGCTCACGATGGTGGCCAAGGAGGCGATGCGGGACGCGTCGTTTCTCCTCCGGTCGGCGCACCTGGAGCAGGTGGCGGCGATCCTGGAAGATCCCGAAGCCAGCGACAACGACCGGAACGTCGCGCTGACGCTGCTGCGGAACGCCGAGGTGGCGGCGCGCGGCACCCTCCCGCTGTGTCAGGATACCGGGACCGCCGCCGTGTTCGCCAAGAAGGGACAGCAGGTGTTCACCGGCGGTGACGACGAAGAACAGTTGACACGGGGGATCTTCGAGACGTTTCAGACGGAGAACCTCCGCTACTCGCAGACGCTGCCGCTGGCGATGTACGAAGAACGGAACTCGGGCACCAACCTGCCGGCGCAGATCGACATCGCGGCGACCGGGGGGATGCAGTACGACTTCCTGTTCATCGCGAAGGGTGGAGGCTCGGCCAACAAGACCTTCCTGTTCCAGGAGACCAAAGCGCTGCTTTCCCCTGGGCGCCTCGAGGCGTTTCTGACGGAGAAGATGAAGGCGCTGGGGACGGCGGCATGCCCGCCGTATCACTTCGCGTGCGTCATCGGGGGTACGTCGGCGGAGCAGTCCGTAAAGACCGTGAAGCTCGCGACGACCGGGTACCTCGACGGCCTCCCGACGTCGGGGTCGGATACCGGTCAAGCGTTCCGCGATCCCGAACTCGAGGGTCGCATGCTCGAGGCGGCGCAGGCGACGGGGATCGGGGCGCAGTTCGGCGGCAAGTACTTCGCGCTCGACGTGCGCGTCGTGCGGCTCCCGAGGCACGGCGCGTCCTGCCCGGTTGCCATCGGCGTGTCCTGCTCGGCGCACCGGAACGTGAAGGCCCGGATCGACCGCGACGGCGTCTGGGTCGAGCAGTTGGAGCGGGACCCCGGGCGGCTCATCCCCGAGCGGTTCCGGCACCCCGACGAAGGCGGCGCAATTCCCATCGACCTCGACCGACCGATGGACGAAGTCCGCGCCGAGCTCAGTCGGCATCCCATTCGCACGCGACTCGCGCTCTCCGGCACCATCGTCGTCGCGCGGGACATCGCCCATGCGAAGATCAAGGCGCGACTCGACGCAGGCGAGCCGATGCCGCAGTACCTGAAGGAGCACCCGGTGTATTACGCCGGACCTGCGAAGACCCCGAAGGGGATGGCGTCGGGCTCGTTCGGGCCGACCACGGCCGGGCGGATGGACTCCTACGTGGAGGAGTTCCAGGCGCAGGGGGGATCGTTGGTGATGATCGCCAAGGGGAATCGCAGTGCCGCGGTGCGCGACGCGTGCGCCGCCTACGGCGGGTTCTACCTTGGGTCGATCGGCGGGCCCGCCGCGATTCTGGCGCAGGACCACATCACGAAGGTCGACGTGCTGGAGTATCCGGAGCTGGGGATGGAAGCCGTCTACCGCATCGAAGTTCGTGACTTCCCGGCGTTCATCCTGATCGACGACAAGGGCAACGACTTCTTCGCCGACCTGACGTAGCTACGCGTTCGTCCGGGCGAGTCCCGCGACTGCGGCGTCCCGGACTTCCCGGGTCCGGTCGTCACGGAGCGATTGCAGGATGCCGCGCGCCTGCTCGGTCCCCGCGGCGGCGAGACCCTCGACCGCCGCCACCCTGTCGCTGACCGATCGACGGCCGAGCAGCCGTCCGCCCGGTTCCACCGCATGTTTGAGTGCGTTGATTGCATCGGGCGTGGCGATGCGCCCGAGCGCGCGGTAGTACTGCGCCCGGACGTCCTGCAGCTCTTCCTTATCGGCCGCGGTCACCAGCGGCATGGCCAACGAGCTGTGCCCGCGCCCACCGACTTCCGCGAAGACGGCCACACGCACCTCCGGGTCGGCATCCGCGAGCACCTTGCGCAGGTGCGCCACCGTCGGTGGGGTGCCGATCTTGGCGAGCGCCACGCCCGCCGAGCGCCGCACGCGCTCGTCGGTGTTCTCGAGTGCGCGCCCCAGTGCCGGCACGGCCTCCTCGATGCGCAGTTCGCCGGCGAGGTCCGCCATGTTGCGCACCACGTACCACTGCGAGTGCGACAGCATGCCCGCGACCGCTTCCGTGCCCTCCTCGACGTCCCGCAGCACGTTGAGATAAGCCTTTCGCTCGGCGAAGGTCTTGGCCTGCACGAGCCGCTCGATGAGCACTTTGGTGCCCGGCTTGCCGGCGCGCCGCAAAATGGTGACCACATCGGTGGCGTACAGGTCGTCGAGCAGGAACTCGGCAAATCGATCGAGGTTGTGGTCCACGAGCAGCCGCCGCAGGGCCACCGTGAACGCCCGCTTGCCGTCGTCGGTCTTGGCTTCGAGTTCCTTGCGTACGAGCGCGGCGATGCCGTCCACGGCCTGGTCGACCCGGTCGGCGTCCAGGGCTTTGACTACGGTGCCCTGCACGGTATCGAGTTGTTTGCGGAGCACCGACGCCTCGGCGTCGGCATCCAGCTGCGCCACGGCCTCGGACAGGGTGTGGGCGGCCGACAGCATCACTCGCAGCGTATCGTCGTACGCCGCCCCGGACGACTGCGTGACCAGGCCGATGTCGTCCTTGGGCTTGGGCTTGCGCGGCGGTGGGAGATCGTCCAGTTCGGGCGCGACGGGATGGGCGCCCCGCACGATCTCCAGCGCTTCCGTGACCCGCATCCCCCGCCGCTCCTTCACGGCGTCCTCGTCCTCCCGCGTGAGCACAGACACCCCGGTGGCGCCGGCATCGCGGAGCCGGTCGGTCACGGGCTCGTGCCCCGGGTACCCGGCAGGGT
This sequence comes from Gemmatimonadota bacterium, assembly GCA_039587215.1. Classification (GTDB taxonomy): domain Bacteria; phylum Gemmatimonadota; class Gemmatimonadetes; order Gemmatimonadales; family GWC2-71-9; genus CAMYLY01. The sequence goes on from JBDHIW010000111.1 coordinate 8,491, forward strand.
CGTGCGCGACCGAGCGCACGAGGCCGAGCAGGTCGACGGCGGATGCGCCATGCGCGATGCGGAGCTCGACGAGGCCGTGAGCCTCCATCTGCGTGGTGACGAGTCCGGCAAAGGGCGTGTCCCCGGCCACGGCGACCCCCTCGACCTTCAGCGCACCCTCGTCCTGCCGGACGGTGATGCTTCGGGCCCGCGCGGCGTCGACCAGACCGCGCAGGGTGGCCTTGTGGTCTTCGTCGGGGTCGGGGGAACGTCGCACGAGGTCGATCATTCGCCCGAGCAGCAGGACCATCCGGTCAGCGTCACGCATGCGGCAAATACTAGGCTACTCAGCCGCACCCCGCCAGGACGTCGGTAGCGTCCCGTCTGATGGGGCGTACCTTGGGACGCATGGAGTGGCTTCCCGGGCACGGTGTTTTTCGCGATCACACGCCGGCGCTGTGGCTCAACGTGCTCACCGGAGGCGTGTTGGGCTACGTCGTGACGCGCCTGCGCGCTGCCGGCACGAAGTTCGAGGGCAGTTGGGCGATGGCCGTGCTCGGCACGACTGCGGGTCTGGTGCTCGGGGTCACTATTTTCGCATTCTTCGGGTTGTTCGTGTTGTTGGTCAACTTTGGCCGGGGCGCGACCGGGACCGTACAGGTCATCGTGCTGAGCCTTCTGGCGCAGATGGTGGCCTTCGCGGTCTTTGCCTGGCGCCGGCGGTAGCAACCGAAACACCTTCATCACGAGGAGACCGTGCCGAAGCGAGACGTCCATCAGCGGGTTCGGTTGCTCGACTGCGAGTTCGAGCGGGTGCCACTGCCACAGGCGCGCGTTCGGGTGTCGTGGAACGACGATAGGGAGTTTCTGGGAGAGGCGACGGAGCCCGCCGACGAAGCGACGGAGGACCGGCCGGTGCTCCGTGCAGCGGCCGAGGCGACCGCCGCGGCGCTGTCTCAGGCGTCGGAGGGGCTGGTGCACCTCGACGTGCTGGCGGTCAAGGCCGTGGAGGGGTTCGACACGGTGATCGTCGTCGTATCCCTGCAGAGTGAGGTCGCCGGGGTGACGGAACGGCTCGTGGGGTCCTGCCTCATTCGCGGGGAACCGGAGCGTGGGGCGGTACTCGCGGTGCTGAGCGGCACCAATCGACTGTTCGGGAAGGTCGTCAACGTCTGATCAGGCGACGGCCGTCACTTCACGACAAGGACCGGACACTCGGCGAGAATTGCCACCTGATGGCTGATCGTCATCCACGATGATGCTGGCTGGTCGGGATCGAGCCGGTGGCTCGCCAGCACGACGAGGTCATGCTCCTCGTCGGCGGCGAACTGGACGATCTCGGCAACCCGTTTCCCGTACCGGATGTGCTGGGTGGGGGTGAGCCCCGTCTCTCGCAGGGGGGCGGCGAGCTTCTCCAGCCGCTCGCGCGCGCGCTGCTCCAGTTGCCCGTAGAAGTCTTCCAATTCTTCCATGGGCGCGTCCAGCAGTTCGATTACATGAAGCAGTGTCACCTCGGCGTCGGTTGCGGCAAGGTCCGGAACCAGCTCCAGCGCTCGTTCACTCTTGGGGGTGCCGTCCGTTGGGACGAGGATCTTCTGGAACATGCTCGACCTCCCAAAACACGCACGGCGGTCTCGAGCCGTGCATCGGCTCGAGACCGCCGGGAGTGGGGATGCGGTGCGGAGAAGCTACTCGCCCCGCAGTTTCAGCTCGATGTTCGACAGGATCGTGTTCGAGTAGTCGCCGCGTGCCGTGACGTTCATGGACACTTTACGCTTGCTGTAGACCCGCACCGTCGTCGAGTCCTCGGCCTCGCGCACGACCACGAGCCGGACGATCTCGCCCCAGCTCCACGCCGATGTCGTCGCCTTCGTCATGATCATGTAGGTGTCGTCGTCGACCTGGCTCGCACTCTCGATGCGCAGCCCCGACTCGACGGCCGCCTCGCGGGCAGCGTCCAGCGTCCGGTCGAAATCGGCCTCGAACGTACGGCCGATCCCGGCGTGAAGTGGAGCGTTCTGCACGCCGGCCTGGGAGGCACATCCTGCGAGGAGCAACAGAGCTACTGGTGCTGCGGCGAGTACGGAGCGCCTGTGCATCGGTCTTGCCTCCGATCCAAGTGTTACCGAGAATGTCGTGCCCGGCTGTGCCGGCATCCTCCTGACAATGTGTTCCGCGGCGGCCGACAGTGTCAACGGCGGGCATGAGCGGCGCCCCCCCTCGGGACTGACGGGTGCTCGCCTCTCGGTTAGTGTTGGCAGGTGTCCTCCGATACGCCGCCGACCGGCACCGTCGTCAAGCCGGCCATTCTGTTTGAAACCGCCCTGATCCTCGTGGCGGCCCTGTTGGACCGTGTGCTCGAGACCCGGGTCGGCGCGCGGCTTCATCCCGACCTGCCCCTCGTGCTGCTGGGCATGGCGGTCGCGGCCCCGCCGTTGGTGTTCCTTCTCTGGATCCTCCGGAGTGCGTGGAGGCCGCTCGCCGAGTTGCGGGAGGTCATGGACACGACGGTGCTCCCGCTGTTTCGCGGCGCCACGCCGGCAGAACTGGTGGCCCTGGCCGTCGCGGCCGGCGTGGGCGAGGAGCTGCTCTTTCGCGGCGTGCTCCAGCCGGCGGTCGCCGGTTGGACCACGCCATGGGTCGGTGTCGCCATCGTCGCCGCGCTGTTCGGAGCGGTCCACTGGGTGACCAGGGTGTACGCACTCGTCGCGGCGGTCGTCGGCGCCCTGTTCGGAGCGATCGTGCTCGTCTCGGGGTCGGTCATCCCGGCGATCGTGGCCCATGCGCTGTACGACATGGTCGCGCTCGGGGTGCTCCTCCGGGCAGAGCCCGGCGCCGGCAGGTAAGTTGTAGGGTCTCGG
>JBDHIW010000112.1:0-7849 GCA_039587215.1 Gemmatimonadota bacterium
GGGTGCTTTGCGGAAGGTCCCGTTGGTGAAGAAGCTCCCGCTGGCACTGAACGCGGTGAAGTCCGCGTCGGTCTGGTGATCCCAGAGGCCACCGGTCTGGACGGAGATGTTGGCGCCACTGATAAAGCGCAGCGCGCCCGTGGCGAGGTACTGCACCGTGCCGCCAACCCGCAGCTGGCGGCCGTTCAGATCGCGCTGATTGGTGCCGCTGATCGTGAGGATTCCCCCACTCCCCACGTTTGTTGCGCCTGTGCCGCCCATGGTACCCGAGGACCAGTCGTAAGCACCCGACACGGTCAGTGTCCCAGCCCCCGTGAGGGTTCCGCCATTGTGAACCAGCTGACCATTCGTCAGGATCTGCGAGTTTGGCGACGCGAGGGTGAGCGTGCGCCCGGCCATCGTGAGTGTCTGGCTTCCCGACGCACCACCCACGACGATCGTCGGCACGGTCGCGTTCACGTCCAGCGTCACCGTATACGTCCCCGACACCGTGATCAGCACGGTGTCGGACGCACCGGGTGCCGTGCCGGTGTTCCACTTGGTGCCGTCGCTCCAGTTGCCGCTCACGGCACTCTGCCACACGACGTTCCCGGGCGGAGGCGTGCCTTCGGCTGTGAAGGTCACGGACGCGGCGAGCTGCGGGCCTTCGGCCTGGGTTGGCTGTGCCTCCGGCACTTCGTCTGCGGAGCCGCTCGCCGCAGCGTCAGATGCGACCGGCTGATCGGCCGGCACGGGCGCGGGTAGAGAAGCGACCGCCTGGTTGATCCCGAATTCCGTCCCCAGTGTCCAGGCGACCTTGGCGTGGCCGCTCGCGTCCGTGAACGTGGAATCGGCGGACAGTGTTCCGTTGTTCGCCGAGACCGCCCAGTCCACCCGCTGGTTCGCGACCGGGTTCCCCAGCGAGTCCGTCGCCAGCACGACGAGCGAGTCCGGCAGGACGGCGCCGACTTCGCCCGACTGCGCGTCACCTGCCACGATCGTGAGATCGCTTGCGAACGCCGGTTCGGCGGTCGCGGCCAGCGTCGCGGACACTCCGGCGAACCCGATGGCTTCTGCGGTGACCGTCTGCGTCCCCGCCGCCGTTCCAAGCGTCCATGCCGTGGCTGCGCGTCCATCGGCGCCTGTCACCACCGTGTCAGGAGAGAGCGTGCCGCCGTCCGGCGTTGAGAACGCCACGGTCACCCCCGCCACCCCCAGCCCGTCGTCGCCCTGGACCTGGACGACCACGGAGTCCGTCAGGGTCGTCCCAGCCTTGCCGATCTGGTTGTCCCCCGCGACGACGGCCACGGTGCTGGGCAGCGGCTGTACCGCCCACCGCAGGGTGTCGCGCTGGCCCGTCAGCAGCTCCGCCACGATCCGAGCGGTTCCGCGGGCCGTACCGAAGATCTGGCCGGAGGTGTCATCGACCGTACGCGCCACGGCCGTGTCCAGGGAAAGCCAGGCCACCGGCGTCCCCGGAAGGGTCTGACCGGCGGAGTCCTGTGCCTCCGCCGCGAGCTGCAGCGTGTCGCCGGCGAACCCCGTGGTGTCGGTCCCGAGGATGACGACCCCGGCCGCGTCGGCGCCGGGACCAGAGTACGAGAACTCGACCGGCACGACGGGCGCGCTCCCGGGATCCTGGCCGGGGGTGACTGTTACGGGACCGGAACTGAAGACGGCGGCGTTGCTCGGTGTGAGCAGGTCGATGGTGAGTTCGAAGTTCTCCCCGGCCGTGAGCATGACCACGGTGAGGGACAGGTCGATGGTCGAATCGCTGGGATTGATCGTGACGGTCGTGTCGGTGACGACAGTGCCGTCGGAGATGCGGCGTATGGTCAGCTGGGCCGAAGCGAGCGGCACGATTCCCGAGGCGGAACTCGCGAAGCTCGGGGCGACGGAGAAGTACCCGGTCAGCCCTTCCGGCGGGCCACCGACGTCATCGAGACAGGCAGTGGCGAGCACGAGCGCTGCAATGGCCGAGGATGTGACGAAGCGGGCGCGGGCGATGGAGCGCATACGAACCGAACCGGGTTTGGGGGGACAAGACCGATCGTATGCAAAACCTGCACCACGCTCCCCGAGAGATCAACGGCAGCGGCGAGTCGTGATGTGCCGGGTCGGTCTCGGATAGCACCCCACGGTTGCGGGAGTGTGGTTCAGCGCGAGTGGGTGTGTGTAGTGGCTGGAACGGCAAAGGGCCCCGGCGGTCCCTGACCGCCGGAGCCCCAGTGCACCGCTGGTGCCTGCTGCGCGCTACGCTGGTTTGGTCCGCGGTACCTCGAACTCCAGCCAGAGCAGATCGTCCGCCATGACGCGCTGCGCGGTCTTGTAGACGTTGACGTCGTCGTTGTCGAATACGTCGTCGAAGCGTTGCTCGATGCGACGTCGCGCGAGGCGGCAGAACGTGTCGGCCAGCTGTTGGGCGGTCGGTGCCTGTGCGCGTTCCTCAGGCGACTTGCTCACTTTGAGCATGTGCGCCCGCGAGCATGTCGCGGTGATCGCGAACAGCTCGGCGCCGATCTCCACGAGTCGTGCGAGCACGGACTGACGCTGCTCGAGTTTAGGCCCGAGCCGCACGATGGCGTAGAACAAGGTGCGGGCGAGACGCCGGGACGTGCGCTCGGCGTATCGCATGTGTTGCGCCAGGGCCCCGAACTCGCCGAATCTCGGCCAGCGTCCCCAGCCGAGCCATCGGCTCGGATACCACCAGGCGTAGTAGAACCCGGCCCTGAAGAGGGCGGAGATCTTCTGGCCGATCGAGGCCTTCGGGTCGGCGAGTGCGCCGCCCACCTTGAGGTGCGTGTCCACGACCTCGCGGGCGATGAAGAGCCGCATGATCTCGCTCGATCCTTCGAAGATCAGATTGATCCGGAAGTCGCGCATGATCCGCTCGACCGGCTCGGGGCGGTCTCCCCGTCGCTTGAGGCTCTCGGCGGTTTCGTACCCGCGCCCGCCCTTGATCTGCATGGTGTCGTCGATCAGTTCCCAACCGCGCTCGGTGTTCCACATCTTCGCCATCGCGGCTTCGAGGCGGATGTCGAACTTGTTCTGATCGGCCATGATGGTGGCCAGCTCGGCCACGGCGTCCATCGCGAAGGCGGTGGCCGCCATGTTCCCCAGCATCTGGGCCACCGCGTCGTGCTTCCCGACCGGGTGGCCCCACTGCACCCGCGTCTGACTGAAGCGGCGCGCGATCGCCAGGCAGCTCCGCACGGCGACGGCGGACGTCGTCGGCACGGTCAGTCGGCCGGTGTTGAGTGTCACGAGCGCGAGCTTGAGCCCTTTGCCCTGTTCCCAGAGGAGATTCTCCTTCGGGACCCGGACGTTCGTGAAGCGCATCCAGGCGTTCTCGATCCCGTGCAGCCCCATGAAGTGACAGCGCTCGAGCACCTCGACCCCCTCCCACGCGCCTTCCACGATGAATGCGGAAATGCGCTTATCGGGGGTCCGCGCCATCACCACCATGAGGTCGGCGATGGTGCCATTGGTGCACCAGAGCTTCTCTCCGTTCAGGATGAACGCCTCGCCATCCTCGGTCGGCTCCGCCGTCGTGGTCATCCGAGCGGGGTCGCTCCCGACGTCGGGTTCGGTGAGCGCGAACGCGCTGATCGCACCTTTGGCGAGTCGGGGGAGGTACTTCTCCTTCTGCGCGGGCGTCCCGAACGTCTTGAGCGGCTGCGGGACGCCGATGGACTGGTGCGCCGACAGCAGGACGGCGATCGACGACTCGTGCGCCGCCGCGATCGCGATGGCGCGGTTGTAGATGGCTTGGGAGAAGCCGAGGCCGCCGTACTCTTGCGGAATCTTGATGCCGAAGCACCCGAGTTCCTTGAGCCCGTCGACGATGACCGACGGGATCTTGTAGGTCCGGTCGATCTCGTCCGCATCGACGTGCTCGGCTAGGAACTGATCCAGCTTGGCTAGCCACGGCTCGGCCCGCGCCAGCTCGTCTTCGGGAATGCGGGGGTACGGGTGGATTGCGTCGAGGCGAAGTCGGCCCGCGAAGAGTTCGCGAACGAAGCTCGGGGCCGCCCACTCGGTCTGGCGGGCTGCTTCCGCGACCTGGCGCGCCTCGCCGTACGAGACGTCTCGGTTGCCCGAGCCATCGGGAGCTTGCCGAGCGTCGGGAGCAACGGTAGTCATTGGCGTATCGCCTTGTGTCACAAAGTTGAAAGCCGTTCGGAGACCGCGTGCGGTCTCTACCACATCAACACGGCGGGAGGGCGTGAGTTCCGTGTTACGCAATATGGGGAGACAGCCGATTCGTAGCTACGGGTTTGGACCGTCGCGGGGCAGCCGAGCGGGCCTCGGCGCGGTGCGTACGCTGCCGCTGGTGACCGGAGTGCTCGCGGCGGCGATGGTGGCCGGTGTCGCCGGGGCGCAGGAGGAGATGCGACCGCTCGATCCCACGACGTTCGTGACGCTGGATCAGGTACGCGACGTGCAGATCTCGCCGGACGGTGCCTGGGTGGCCTACACCCTGGTCACGACGGATACGGAGGCCGACGCGCGGACATCCGATGTATGGATGGTCGCGACGGGCGGCGGCGATCCCGTGCGCGTGAGCGACCGGCGGGCGGGCGGGCGCGGGGCGCGGTGGTCGCCCGACGGATCCGCACTCGCGTACGTGACCGCGCGGGGTGGCGCGGAGGTGCGCGTGTACCGGATGGCACGACGGTCGGCGCGGCGGCTCGTGCGGCTCTCCACCGGGGCGAGCGGGCTCGTGTGGTCCGCTGACGGTCAGAAGCTCGCGTTCACGTCCCGCGTGTACCCGGACTGTCCCGACGAGACCTGCCAAACGGGTCGACTCGACGCCGCGGCTGACGGACCGGTGGTGCCCCGGGTCTACGAGGAGTTGCCGTATCGCGCGTGGGACGTCTGGGACGACGAGCGGCGCGGTCACGTCTTCGTGATCGACGTCGAAGGCGGGGAGCCCACTGACCTCATGGCGGGGCTCGACTGGGACGTGGCCGGGGGGGCGTACGCGTTCAGTGCAGACGGTGAGGCGGTGATCCTGACCGCCAAGATCGGTGCCGACCGTGCCTGGCACACGAACAGCGATCTCTTCCGCATCCCCGTGGCCGGCGGGGAGCCCCGCAACCTCACGGCCGACATGCCGGGTGCCGAGCGGGCCGCAGCTCCGTCGCCCGACGGCACGAAGCTGGCCTTCCTGTCGCAGGAGCGTGCCGGGTTCGAGTCCGACCGGTGGCGTCTCGTGGTTCGCGACCTCGCCTCCGGCCGTCGGCAGGACGTCACGCGGCGGGTGTCGCTCTCCGTGCGGGAGTTCCGCTGGCTCCCGGACGGTTCGGGGCTCGTCTTCACGGCTCAGCAGCGCCAGCGCACGGGGGTGTTTCGGGTCGATCTGGACGCGCGGGTGAGCCCGGTGTCCCGGTGGGGCAACGTGTCGGGTCTCTCCATCGCCGCGGATTCGGCGATGACGTTGGCCTTTGCGAACGACGCCATCGATCGGCCCGCGCAGGTGTTCGTCAGGTCACTGGAGGGGGACGAGCGGCCGCGGGCGCTCACCGACTACAACGCGGAACGCCTCGAGGGGGTCGCGCTGGCCCAGGGACAGGAGATCAGCTGGGTGGGTGCCGACGGGCAGCCGGTGTACGGGCTGCTGGTCCGCCCGCCGACGTTCCGCCGCGGTGAGCGCTATCCGTTGGTCGTGATGATCCACGGAGGGCCGCAGGGTGCGTGGCTCGACGCGTTCCATCCACGGTGGAATGCCCAGCTGTTCGCGGCCCCGGGCTACGTCACGGTGCTGCTCAACCCGCGAGGGTCGACCGGGTTCGGGCAGCGCTTCGTCGACCAGATTTCCCGGGATTGGGGCGGACGCGTGTACATCGACCTCATGGCCGGCGTGGAGCATGCGACCCGCTTTGCCTTCGTCGATTCCTCGCGGATCGCGGCGGCGGGCGGCTCGTTCGGCGGCTACATGGTGAACTGGATCAACGGGCACTCGAACCGGTTCGACGCCCTGATCACGCACGCGGGTCTGTACAATCTGGAGTCGTTCTACGGGGCGACCGAGGAGCTGTTCTTCCCGGAGTGGGAGTTCGCGGCTCCGCCGTGGGACAATCGCACGTACTACGATCAGTGGTCACCGCACCGGTATGCGCAGAACTTCCGAACGCCGACACTCGTGCTCCACGGCGCGCTCGACTATCGGGTGCCGGACACACAGGCGTTCGAGGCCTTCACCGCACTTCGGCGGCAGGACGTGCCGGCCAGACTGGTGTATTTCCCCGACGAGGGACACTGGATCGGCCGCCCGTCGAACCAGGTACGCTGGTGGGAAGAGGTGCATGGGTGGCTGGCGCAGTATCTTGGAGCGACGGCTACCCCGTAGCGGGGCTGCCGTTTGGTGTACGGAGCCAGGACGACCGAGGTAGGGACGATGGCCGAAACCAACCAGCCCAGAGCGCTGTTCCCCACCCGGTCGGGTGCGGGCGCGTCGTTGGGCCAGCACCTGTACGGGCGGGTACGCCAGCCGGTGCTGATGTTGGGCGTCACACCGTCCGGAGTGGAGGTGGCGGCAAGCGCCGCCAAGGCCATCGGCTGTGAGTTCGACGTCATCGTCGCATCCCACATTCGCCTCGAGCAGCTCGGCATCATCGGCGCGGTTGCCGAAGACGCCGACGCGGTCATCGACCCGGAATTCGAACCCAGATTCTCGATGCTGGAGGCTATGGAGGACGCGATCGACCGGGCCCGCCGCGCGGTGAAGCGCGAGCGACTCCTGTTCCGCGGCCAGCGGCCGCTACGCTCGGTCGCCGGGAAGACGGTCGTGATCGTCGAGGGCCACCTCACGTCGCCGTGGAAGACCCTGGCGGCGGTGGCCGCCGTGGCCGGTGGTGAGCCGGCGCACCTCGCCATCGCGGCGCCTGTCGGGACCAAGGTTGTCCAGGAACGCATGCGGGCCCGGCGCGTCGACTTCGTGTGTCCTTCCGTCGTGATGGACCCCGGTGGGCATCCCCGACCCTTCGGCGATCCGGGCGATCCGTCCGCCGAACGCCTGCGATCGATTGTCGTCGCGCGTGAAGCCGCGTAGGTCCGCGGTGCTGGCGGCGGTGCTCGCCGCCGGCATCGCGACCGTCGCGCCGGCGTGGGCGCAGTACGTCCCGCCCGCGACCGGTGGTGTCGTGCGGTTGGACGAGATCCTCCAGCGACTCGCCGAGCCGCGGCGCGTCCTCATGGTCGGTGCCCACCCCGACGACGAGAACACGAGCCTGCTGGCCGCCATCCAGCGTGGATCGGGGGCCGATGTCGCGTACCTCTCACTGTCGCGCGGTGAAGGCGGACAGAACCTGATCGGGCCCGAGCTCGGGGTGGAGCTGGGGCTGATTCGCACGCGCGAGCTCGAGGCGGCGCGCCGGATCGACGGCGGGCGCCAGTTCTTCACCCGCGCGTATGACTTCGGGTATTCGAAGTCGATCGAAGAGACATCGGAGCGGTGGGTCGCCGATTCGGTGCTCAAGGACGCGGTCCGGATCATCCGGCGGTATCGGCCACACGTCATCGTGACGGTGTGGACCGGCACCCCGCGCGACCGCCACGGGCAGCATCAGATGGCGGGGGTCGTGGCGCGGGAGGCGTACGAGGCGGCGGGGGACCCGGCCCGGTTCCCGGAACTCGCGGCGGAGGAGGGCCTCGCGCCCTGGGCTCCGCAGAAGCTCTTCCTCAGCGCGTGGTTCGACACGACGGGCATCACCGTCGCCTTCGAGACGGGCGCCCTGGACCCCCGCTCCGGCCGGTCACACCACCAGCTCGCGATGGCCAGTCGAAGTCAGCACCGGTCCCAGGACATGGGACAGTTGCAGGACATCGGCCCCATGCGTCGCGGCATGCGGTTGCTCGAGACGCGGGT
>JBDHIW010000113.1:0-7847 GCA_039587215.1 Gemmatimonadota bacterium
GAAGCGTCCGGACCGCGTGATTACGGTCGAGTTCCCCATCGAGATGGCGGACGGATCGGTTCACACGTTCGTTGGGCACCGCGTGGTGCACAACCGCGCGCGCGGGCCGGGGAAGGGCGGGATCCGCTATCACCCCGATGTGACGGTCGACGAGGTACGGGCCCTCGCGTCCTGGATGACCTGGAAATGCGCGATCGTCGACATTCCGTTCGGTGGCGCGAAGGGCGGCGTGGCGTGCAATCCGAAGGACCTCACTATGAGCGACGTCCGGAAGATCACGCGACGGTTCATCTCGGAGCTCGGGGAGAACATCGGTCCGCACACCGACATCCCGGCGCCCGACGTGAACACCAACGCCGGAACGATGTCGCGCATCTTCGATACCTACCAGATGATCCACCCGGGGAAAAACAACCTGCCCGTCGTGACGGGGAAGCCGGTGGAGCTCGGAGGATCGCTCGGTCGCCGCGAGGCCACGGCGCGCGGTTGCCTGTTCTCGACGCAGCGCGCGTTGGAGCGGGGGCTCGTGCCGGGACTCGATTCGGTCGACGGTGCGACCGTTGCCATCCAGGGGTTCGGGAACGCCGGTGCCATCGCGGCGCAGCTCTTCGTCGAGCAGGGGGCCAAGATCGTCGCGGTGAGCGATTCCAAGGGCGGTATCCACGATGCGGCGGGTCTCGACGTCGAGGCCGTGATCGAGCACAAGCGGCGGACGGGGTCGGTCATCGGCTTCCCGGGCACCAAGCTCGTGTCCAACGAGCGGCTGCTGGCCTTGCCGTGCGACATCCTCATCCCGGCGGCGCTCGAGAACGCCATCCGCGGTGACAACGCCGACCGAGTCCAGGCGAGTTTCATCGCCGAGGCCGCCAACGGTCCGACGACCCCCGAGGCGGATGCGATTCTGTACCGCCGCGGGATTCCGGTGCTACCCGACATTCTGGCCAACGCCGGCGGTGTGACGGTGAGTTACTACGAGTGGGTGCAGAACATCGAGAACGAGCAGTGGGATGAGGAGGAAGTGAACCGGAAGCTGCTGGTGAAGATGCGCCGAGCCACCGACGCGGTCATCGACACGCAGCTGCGGACCAACAGCAACCTCCCGGCGGTTGCCCGTCATCGTCGCCGCCGTGGGTTGAAGCCGGAGCGGCTGCGCCGCGTCAACCTGCGGATGGCCGCGTTTGTACTCGCGATCGAACGCGTGGCGGCCGTTACGCTGGAGCGAGGTATCTGGCCGTAGGTTCGGCAGCCCCCAACACCGAGCGGGCGGGCCCGGCATCAGCCGGACCCGCCCGCGCCGCGTTGACCGCCCAGGCGGTGCTAGACCAGCGTCGGCGCCGCGAACGTCACCACCGTCGGCCCAACTAATCGCTGGAAATCCCGGTACGGCATGCGGATGAGCTCGGTATGCGTCCCCGCATTGAAGGCGATCGTTTCGTCTTCGGCGAGATCGTCAGAGGAGTACACCCGCAGACCATACAGGTTGCCGAACGGCGGCATGGCCCCCGGCTCGCAGTCCGGGAACCGATCCTGGAACTCGGCTTCCGTTGCGAGCTCCACCATCTCGGCTCCGATCGCAGACCGCAGCAGCCCCAAGTCGACGTGCTCCGAGGCCGGCACGACTGCCATGGCGAGGCGGCCGTCGACCTTCACCATCACGGTCTTCGCCAATTCCTTGCCTGGAATGTGGGCGAGAGCCGCGATCTCCTGGGCGGTGTAGGCCGGTGAGTGTCGGATCGAGACGTAGCGTACGCCGTGACGATCCAGAAACTCCTTGAGCTTGGTGACCGGCATGGGGCCTCCTTCCTGTCCAGGGGGTACCCTGAACAATGCCACCATGCGGGGTCAGCCGTGAACGAATCGTGAAACTAGCGCGAAGATCGGAGTCGTCACTCGCCGAGCGGCCGATGGATGCGCTCGTAATGCGACGTGGTGTCGGCGCGCGCGGCGGCGTCGCCGAAGATCTTCTCGCCGTCGAAGCGCCCGTTCTCGATGAACACCTCGGAGAGCCGAAGTCCGGCAGCGGCGCTCCCCGCCAGGTGAATGCCGGGGACCGTGGTCTCGAGCGTATCGGGGTTCACGTCGGGCTTCCCGGTCTCGGGGTCGAACGCGACCCCCACTCGCTCGTAGAGCGCGAAGTCCGGTCGAAAGCCGATGAGGGGGTAGACGCGTTCGGCGGCCAGCCGCTCCGTGCGGCCGTCCGCGTGCTGCACGACGACGTGTCGGGGTTCGATCGCCGTGACGACACACCCCAGGCGGGCCCGGATGTCACCGTTGGCGATCCGATTCTCCAAGTCGGGCCGCAGCCAGTACTTCACACCGGGGGGCCACTCCTGTCCCCGATGCACGATGGTGACGTCGGCTCCGGCTCGGTAGAGCTGTAGCGCGGCTTCGACCGCCGAGTTCTTGCCCCCGACCACGACCACCGGCAGCCCCACGCTGCGATGCGCTTCATCGAAGTAGTGGTGGACGTGCGGCTGGTCTTCTCCCGGCACCCCGAGACGGTTCGGGTGGTCGAAATAGCCCGTGGCGAGCACGAGCCGATCGCACGTGACGGTCTCTTCGCCGTGGCGGGTTTCCAGCCGGCAGGACACCCGATCGTCCACGCGGGTGGCACTGAGGAGCTTCACGTACGTTTCGATCCGCAACCCCTCGGTCCGGGCCACGCCGCGGTAGTACTTGAGCGCCTCCTCGCGGGTTGCTTTTGCCCCGGCGCACGCCAGCGGGTGGTCCCCGATCTCGAGCCGCTCGGGTGTCGTGAAGAACACCATCCCGATCGGGTAGCACAGGATCGAGTTGACGATGGCGCCGGCGTCGATGATCAACGGCTCGTACCCGCGCCGGGCGGCCGAAATGCCGCAGGCGAGGCCGATCGGTCCGGCCCCGACGATGATGACGTCTTCGTGTCGCGTCGACATGTAAACCAATCTAGCGCCTCAGCAGGGGCGTCAGCCCTCGAGGGCGCCTAACAAAGAGAGCCGGCAGGCGTCTAGGTCTGATAGGAAGTCGATGACCTCAACGACGGAGTGGATGATGCGGATCGTACTGACATTGGCGGTGCTGGCGCTGGTTGGAGGGAGCGCATCGAGTGCGCAGGAGTTGGACACGACTCAGCAGGTGGCACCCCGAGCCCGGATCAGGGCGGAGCGTATGGCGGAGATGCGCGCACGGATGATGGAGCGAGGTCACCCGGCGGTCCGCGGCCGTCGCAGTATGGGGCGGGGTGACCGCGCGTGGGGGGCGATGGGCCCGGGGGCATGGGACGCGAACCTGGGGCGTCCGGGGGTCGGTCAGCTGCTGCGGCGGCGCCAGGCGCTCCAGCTCACGGACGAACAGGTGGAACGCTTCGAGGAGCTCGAGGTGCAGCTCCAGGCCGGCCGTGAGACGGCCATGGCCGAGCTGCGCGAGCATCAGAACCAGCTGCGCACGGCATGGCAGGCGGAATCGCCCGACGTGGAGCGCATCCGGGAGCACATGCTCGCGTCCAGCACCATCTGGCAGTCGCACCGAGCCGATGCGATGGCGGCGGCCCTCGAGGCGCGGTCACTGCTCACTGACGAGCAGCGCGGTCGCGTGCAGGGGTGGCGTGATGCTGCCCGCGTCCGAGGCGCTCGGGGGGTGCGGCCGGGGCACGGCCGACGTGGGATTCACGCACCGCGCGGTCGTCCAGTGCGCGCCGATCGGTTCCGTCGCCCGGGAGGTCGGCGGTAACCGCGCCTGCGAGGATCGGGGTGCCCGTCCGACGGCGGACAGCCCGGTCTCAGGTGCCCCAGGGTCGGATAGAGGGCTCGGGCTCGACTCCGAGCCCATCGGCGATCCGGCTGATGTAGTTGAAGTACGCGATCACCTGCACGGCGTCGTGCAACGCGCGGTCACTCAGGCCGTGCGCCCTGAGCGTATCCAGATCCTCGGGGCCGAGGGTGTGTTGGTCGTGCGTGAGCTTGGCCGCGAACGTACAGAGCGCGCGCTCGATGGGTGGCAGGTCGGCCGCGCGCCAGTCCCGTGCGACGGCGTCCACCCACGCGTCGGCCGCATCCGTGGTTGGAAAGTCGTCGGCGACCTCGGCACGGAGGTCGTGGGCGTGCGCCTGCGTTCAGTAGCGGCAGCGGAGTTCCGCCGACGTGACCGTGGCGAGCAGCTCTCGTTGTCGGCGCGAGAGCGGCGAGGTGCCGAACATCACGGCGCCGTAAAACTCCATGCTGGCCTTCATCGACCGAGGGTTCAGGCTCATGATGTGCACGATGTGCCACACCCGTCCCGCCCGGGCGATGGCGGCGTCGAACTGGCGTTTGAGGAGCCCGGTCGCCTCGGCAATAGGGACTTGGGAGACCCAGGGCATGACGACCGTTACGGGCGTGCGGCCTGGACGGGAATGCGAAGCCGCGTGTGTTCCCACTCGAGAACCAGCGCCCCGCGCGGGTCCGCGTGGAGCGTCAGTGTCTCGACGTGCTGCCCAAGCCGGTCGGGCACCAGTTCCACTCGACCGACCTCCGCGCGCCGAACCCGGTACGTGTACGCCGCGATGTGGCCCCACTGCGTGATCGAGCGATTGACGATCACGGTCCACCGGTCCTCCTCCGGGATCGTGTAGAGGGAGTAGGTGCCCGGTTTGACGGCGATACCCGCCAGCGAGATCGCCGTCGTCGCGTGGATCATGGTGGGTTCGTTGGCTCCCGTCCGCCACAACTCTCCGTACGGGACCTGGCGCCCCCCGATCATCGTCCGCCCGCGGGACGATGGTCGCCCATAGCACACCTTGAGCGCGCCCTCCTCGAAGGACAGCGTTACGGAGTCCAGTGGGCTGATCCGTTCGTCGAGGTCGAACTCCATGACGATGCAGCCCGAGTCCGGCTTCTGGACGGGCATCGTCATCGGCGAAACGGTTAGTGCGGCGATCACCGCGGCGAGCATGCGGGGTCCTTTCGTTCGGGGCCCTAGCGTCGTGGTATCATACCTCACCAGCGCCCGGGTGTTCACCCTCTCGGGCTCCGGAACATTTCGCCCGCCCCATCGTTTATTACAGTAGTCGTCGCGAACGTCGGCGGATGGGCGTCTGGAGCTGTCAGGGAGAACCCGTCGAAAGGCGATGCGGTTCCCACGACTGGTTGCCCGCCGCCGGCGCGTGCGGGGTGAGGACGAGAAGTGATGGACGAGGCACAGGAAAAGCTGGCGACTGCACTGCAAGGCCGCTACCGCATCGAGCGGGAGATCGGCCGGGGCGGAGCCGCGATCGTGTACCTCGCCCGTGACTGTAAGCACGACCGGCAGGTGGCCGTCAAAGTGCTGCGTCCGGATCTGTCGTACTCGGTGGGGGGGGAGCGCTTCCTTCGGGAGATTCGGATCGCGGCGCAGCTCTCGCACCCACACATCCTGGGCGTGCACGACTCCGGCGATGCCGACGGCTTCCTGCACTACGTCATGCCGTTCGTCGAGGGCGAGTCGCTGCGCGACCGGCTGGATCGGGAGGGACGTCTCGGCGTCGCCGAGACTGTTCGGCTCCTGCACGACGTCCTCGACGGTATGCAGTATGCCCACCAGCGGGGCGTCGTGCACCGGGACATCAAACCGGGCAACGTGATGGTCACCGGGCGCCACGCCGTCGTGGCTGATTTCGGCGTTGCCAAGGCCGTACGGTCGGCGCGCGGCGAGGGAGACCTGGACTCGCTCGGGGTCGTCCTCGGGACGCCGACGTACATGGCGCCGGAGCAGGCGTCGGCCGACCCGGGCATCGATCAGCGTGCGGACATCTACGCCGTAGGCGTGCTGGCGTACGAGATGCTGACGGGTGCGCCGCCGTTCCGCGGGTCGTCGCCGCAGCAGATCTTGGCCGCACACGTGACCGCGAAGCCGCAGCCGCTGGCCGAGGTCCGACCGGACGTGCCTGAGCCGCTGGCCGATTGGGTCATGGCCTGCCTCGAAAAGGACCCCCGAGACCGATGGCAGTCGGCCGAGGCGATGCTGCAGTACCTCGATCGGTATGCGTACCTGACGGAGGACAGCGGCGACCCGACGGTTCCCGTCACCCCGGTGGCACGGCCACGCCGCCGCGCGCGCGCGACCGTGGCCGGCGTCGCCGCCGTCTTCGTCGCGCTCGTCCTCGGCGTGCTGCTGCGGTCACCGCCCGAGGCCGCCGCCGCAGGCCGCCCCGTTCTCGTGGTGCTGCCGTTCGAGAATCTGGGTGCCGTCGACGACGACTTCTTCGCGGCCGGCATCACCGATGCCATCACGGTGCGACTTGCGTCGCTGGGCAATCTGGCGGTGATCTCCCGGTCGAGCGCCAAGCAGTACGCATCGGGCAGTCATTCCACCCGGCAGATCGCCGACGATCTGGGGGTCGACTATCTCCTCGAGGGGACCGTCCAGCGCGAGCGTCCCGGAGACACGACGAGCCGCGTCCGGGTGATCCCGCAGCTCGTCCGGGTGTCGGACGACACGCACGTTTGGGCGGAGGTGTTCGACGAGGACCTGACCGAGGTGTTCCAGGTACAGTCCACGATCGCCGAACGCGTGGCACGCGCCCTCGACGTCGCACTGCTGGAACCGGAGCGGCGCCGGCTCGCCGCGCGCTACACCGAAAGCGTGGAGGCCTACGAGCTGTACCTTCGGGGTCACGACTATCTCGCGGAGAATCTGGCGACCGGCGACGCCAACGCGCGCCGGGTCGCGATCGGGCTCTTCGAGCGGGCGATCGCGCTGGACGGGTCGTTCGCGCTCGCGTGGGCGGAACTGTCGCTCGCGCACATGTGGCTGTACCGGCACTTCGTCGACCGGTCGCCGGCCCGGCGCGCCATGGCGAGCGCGGCGGTGGATTCCGCGCTCGCGTTGGACCCGGATCTGCCCACCGTTCATCTGGCGCGAGGTCTCCTGTACTACTGGGGGCCGGAGCCCGCGCCGGACAGCGCCCTCCAAGAGTTCGAGCACGTGGCTGCCCGCGAGCCGAACAACGCCTACGCCCGCACGCTGATCGCGTCCCTGCTGGCGGCGCGGGGCGAGTGGGACCGTGCGCTCGAGAATGCGCAGCTTGCGGTGGATCTCGACCCGCTCGAGCCCGAGTGGGCGGCCGCCGCGGGCCGCCTTCACCTTCTGTCGCGGCGGTACGACGCGGCCGACCGCTTGCTGGCCCGGGCGGTCTCGCTGGCGCCGGACCATCCCCAGGCGCAGCGGGATCGGCTGGCGTTGGCGCTCCGCCGTGACGGCGATCTGGAGGCCGCGCGCACCGTGGTGCGGTCGATGCAAGACGTACTGACGTCCGGGTCGGTGGCCCTCGCGATCGTGTCCGTGGCGCCGGAGTTGGTTGTCGACGGGTCCTACGACGTTCTGTTCGACGATCTCATCCCAGCGTCGATCAGCGGCCCGCTTCCGCTGGACTACCTCTGGGTGAAGTCGGAGTTCGCCTGGCTCCGGGGTCGGAACGCCGAGGCACGGGCCTATGCGGACTCCCTGCTGACGGCCGCGGACGGACTCGACGATGCCCGCGGGGAGGATCCGTCCGTGCTGACGATCGCGGCGCGGGCGTTGGCCACGCTCGGCCGCGCGGAGGACGCCCTGACGCACGCGGCGGTGTTGGAGTCCCTGCTGCGGGCGGAGGGGACCCAAGCCGAGGCGGCTGCCGTTCACGAAGCACTCGTGCGGGTCTACGGGCTGACGGGCGACGTGGATGCGGCGATGGACCACGTGGATGCTCTGCTCGCCATGCCGTCGCTGGCGTCGGTGCCGTACCTGCGGATCGCGCACTTGCCCGAGGGAGTGCGGGCCCACCCGCGCTTCGTCACGTTACTCTCGCGCGTACCCGCGGAGGTCCCGGTCGGCTGATCGGTCTGTGGGCCTTGTGCAAATCGTCCCGAGCAGAT
>JBDHIW010000114.1:0-7831 GCA_039587215.1 Gemmatimonadota bacterium
TTCGTATGGCGGACTACACCGACGCCGAGCACGTCTGCTACGTCACGATGAACCCGGCACACGAGCTGGTGCGCGAACACATCCAGCGCGGCGGGCGCGGTGTCGTGCTCGAGCAGGGCATCGCGGGCCACATGATCACCATCTACGAAGGCGGCGCGCACATTCCACTGCTGTGGACGCATCTGGTCCCGGCGACGCTCGAAGGGAAGGCCCTGCACAACGTGCAAAACGCCATGTTCGCGGCGGCCATGGCCTTCAGCGGCGGTCTCAAGCTCGAGGACATTCGCCACGGGCTCCAGACGTTCGACGCGACGTTCTTCCAGGCCCCGGGGCGACTCAACATCTACGACGAACATCCGTTCACCGTCTTGCTCGACTACGCGCACAACCCGCACGCACTCGAGCAGGTGTGCAGCCTCGTCGGTCGCATGGACGTGCGTGGCCGCCGCATCGGCGTGCTGTCGGCGCCGGGCGACCGACGCGACCAGGATATCGGCCGCATGGCGGAGATCGCGGCCGGCGCGTTCGACCTGTACGTGTGCCGGCGAGACGATGCGCTTCGCGGACGCAAGAAACGGGAGGTTCCCGAGCTGCTTCGCGACGGTCTCCTCGCGGCGGGCGTCGACGGCGACCACATCCTCGTCGTACCCGACGAGTACGAGGCGGTGGAGACGGCCCTACGGCTCGCGGCGCCCGGCGACCTGCTCGTGCTGTTCGCCGACGCGCTCACGCGCACGTGGGAACAGGTCGTGAACTTCGAGGCGGAAGCCGCCACGACGACACCCGCCACCACGGCGCCTCGACCCACCGGGCTGCCCGACATCCCCGCGGTGGACGTCGACCTCGGCGAGCTCATCCGTGACGAACGGGGCGTCCGAATGGCGCGCGAAGCCGAGGACTGAGCCGGTGCAGCAACCGACGCTGCTGGACTCCCGGCGGCTTCCGGGTCCCAACCTACTTTCCCCGCGCGCCGGCGCCGTTCTCGACATCGCCTGCGCGTCGGCCGACGCGGATCGCCTCGGGGCGGCGTGGACCGAGCGCGCGCGTTGGATGCTCGACCAGCTGGGCTGGAGCACGCACGCGCCCGTCGTGCGCCGCCATCCGCGCGGCGCGAGCTTTCTGCTCGAAGCGCCGATCGACGCGCTCTACGCGGCGACCGAGGTCAACGAGTGGCTCTGGGGCGCGACGCTGGCAGGCCCCGACGACACTTCCGAAGCCGAGGCGGCCGAGGCGCTCGCCCGCCTCGAGCGCACGATCGCGGCCGAGCGAAACCCGCGCCTGCTTGCGCTGCGGGACGCCGCGCGCGACCGCGCGGTCACCTTCCTATCAGACGACGACCACGCCTCGGTCGGGCTCGGAACCGGGTCCCGGACGTGGCCGGTGGACGACCTCCCCGACCCCGGCGAGGTGCCGTGGGCGGACGTGCACGACATCCCCGTGGCGCTCGTCACCGGTTCGAACGGGAAGACCACGACTATCCGTCTCCTCGCAGCGATGAGCCGGGCCGCCGGCCCCGTGGCAGGGATCACATCCACCGACGGGATCGAGATCGCCGGCCGCGTCGTCGAGGCCGGCGACTGGTCGGGACCGGGCGGCGCCCGGCGCGTGCTACGGGATACCCGCGTCGAGGTCGCACTGTTGGAGACCGCCCGCGGCGGGATACTGCGGCGGGGACTCGGCGTGCCGCGCGCAACGGCGGCCCTGATCACCAACATTGCCGCGGACCACCTCGGCGAGTTCGGCGTGGACGATGCGGAGGGGATCGCCGATGCCAAACTGGTCGTGGCGCGCGCCGTCACCACCGGGGTACTCGTCCTGAACGCCGACGACCCCATCCTCGCCGCCCGGGGACCGCGCCTGACGCCACCGCCCACTTGGTTCGGGGTCGACCCGACGCATCCCTTGCTCCCGTCGGCGAACCAGACCCCCGTGCACACGGTCGTCGACGGGTGGTTCACGCGACGGCACCGCGGCACGACGACCCGGCTCGCGGCAACCGCCGGGGTGCCGATCACCCTCGGGGGCGCGGCTCGCCACAACGTCGAGAACGTTCTTGGTGCACTGACCGTGGCCCAGGCCCTCGGGTTCGCGGACGACGCGGTGAGGACGGGCCTCGAGCGGTTCGGCGGGTCGGATGACGACAATCCGGGCCGCGGTAACGTGGTCGACCTGGGCGGAGCCACCGTCGTGGTCGACTTCGCTCACAACCCCCACGGGATGGACGCCCTCATCGCCACCGCTCGGACACTCCCCGCGCGCCGATGTGTGATCGTGCTTGGCCAAGCGGGCGACCGCGACGACGAGTCCATTCGCGCGCTCGCCCGCGCCGCCTGGGCCGGAGCGCCGGACCTCGTGATCATCAAGGACATGCCGCGGTACCTGCGCGGACGCGAGCCGGGCGCGATTCCGACGCTCATCGAAGCTGAACTCAGTAGGGTCGGCGCGCCTTGCACTGCCATCGTCCGCACCGCGTCGGAGTGGGACGCCGTCGAGCATGCGTTGGGCTGGGCTCGACCCGGCGACCTCGTACTCCTGACCATTCACGCGGAGCGCGAGCGCGTCCTTGGCCGAGTACACCAACTCGTCGCGGCGGGATGGGAGCCCGGGAAGCCGCTGCCGCCAGAGGCGCCCGAACGAATGGGGTAGACGCGAGAAACCCCCGGCGCCCTCCCGTGCACCGGGGGTGAGGGATCTCCCTCCGAGTTTCGGTCAACGCACCAGCGATCGTTGCTGATGCAGGACTCCATCGATCTCGCTCCGGATTGCGTGCCTGGCGATCCCCTATCGCCCTGCCTGCGGCCGGAAGCTGAAGCCCCTCGAGCACTCGGCGACGTCGCGAACGTCGGCCCCTCCCTCCAGGGCACTCCCGCAGTAAGTCACCCATGTGGGTGACAGCGGGAATCCTATCCTCCCCCTTATGAAGCTCTGGTGAAAACCCCCTGAACGACGCTTGACTCCCCTTCGGTCGTTTTCGGGTCTCCCGAAAGAATCCGTCTCCCGTGAAGGAGCGGAAAAGGCGACCGAATTTGTCGCCAACGCGTTGCGGTCACGAGGGTTGCCCTTGCAGATTCGTCACGCAGTTTCCGTGGCGTTCCTGTCGTCCCTCACCCTCTGAGTTCGGAGTCCGCGATGCGCATGCGCGTGGCCGACATCATGCAAGCCGACGTGGAAGTCGTTGTGGAAGACATGACCGTACGCGACGTGATCGTGACGCTTGCCGACGCCCACGTGCACGGCGTGCCCGTGGTCGACCTCAACCGGCGTATCCTCGGAGTAATCTCGTCGAGCGACGTGCTGCAAGCGGTGGCCGAGACGGACTCCGTCGACGCGCACGAGACGCTGTTCGACCGCACGCACGTGCGGGACCTCATGACGACGCCGGCGCGCACGACCACACCGGAAACCGAGGTCCGGGACGCCGCCCAGCAGATGCTGCAGTTCGACGTGCACCGCCTGTTCGTGGAGCGAGACGGTACCCTTGCGGGCGTCCTATCGCAGAGCGATATCGTACGGGCCGTCGCCAAGGAACGGCTCTGATTTCATCTTTACGGTCCCCTTTCCCTCCGGAGCACGCGCGATGTCGAACGACACCCCGGAACTCCCCGATCACCCTCGCGGCACCCTGGCCCTGGTCGGCTTGTACGGACTCCTGTTCGTGGTCGGGTGGATCCTGTTCTTCCTGCTGATCTACCTCCCCCGCGGCGTCGTCACGAGGTAATCGACCATGCACGTTCATTTCTACGAGCGCGTCTGGATGTGGGGCGCGGGCGGAATCATTGCGTTCGTGCTTGGGCTCACGGCCTTCGCCACGTTCTCGCAGGGGCGCATGCCGCCGAGCCACGTCGAGACGATCGACCCGCAGACCTTGCTGACCGACGCGCGATTCGCGAACCAGGGCGTCGCCGTCAACGACGACGGCAGCGTCACGGTGACCATCGTCGCGCTGATGTACGTGTTCCTGCCGAACGAAATCCGCGTGCCCGCCGGGCGGCCGGTCACGTTCCGCATGTCGAGCGCGGACGTCGTGCACGGCTTCCAGATCGTAGGTACCAACGGGAACACGATGATCGTCCCCGGCTACGTGAGTCAGTTCACGATGTCGTTCGACGAGCCGGGCGAGTATCTCATCGCGTGCAATGAGTTCTGCGGGGTCGGGCATCACGGCATGTATGCGACCCTGATCGTTGAGGAGGCGTCATGATCCATCAACGATCGCTGGCGACCGCCAACATGGGCGTCGGGCTCGGCGCGTTCGGGGTCGCGACGTTCATGGCGCTCATGCAGGCGCTGTCACGGGCGGACCTCGACCTCCCGTTCCGCTCACCGCAGATCTACTACCTCTCGGTCACCGCGCACGGCGTGCTGATGGCGCTGGTTTTTACGACCTTCGTCATCATGGGGCTCGGGGTCGCGTTCACGACCAAGAGCCTCGACCGGCCGCTGCGGGCACCAGGCGTCGCCTGGGCAGGCTTCTGGATCGCGTTGATCGGCACCCTCGGTGCCTCGTGGGCGATCCTGTGGGGCAAGGCGACCGTGCTGTACACGTTCTACCCGCCCATGCAGGCGCACCCCGCGTTCTACATCGGGGCGACGCTTCTCGTGGTCGGGTCGTGGCTCTGGTCGGGCTCGATCCTGGCCACGTACGCCGCTTGGCGCAAAGAGCACCCGACCACGGCCGTGCCGCTGCCGGTCCACGGGATGATCGCGACGATTCTCGTGTGGCTTCTCGCCACCGTCGGCGTGGCTGCGGAGATGCTGTTTCAGCTCATCCCGTGGTCCCTCGGGTGGACGGAGACGATCGACCCGCTGCTGGCGCGGATGCTCTTCTGGTATTTCGGGCATCCGTTGGTCTACTTCTGGCTGATTCCGGCCTACGTCGTCTGGTATACGGTGGCGCCGAAGGTCGCCGGCGGGAAGCTGTTCAGCGATCCGCTGGCGCGTCTCGTCTTCATGCTCTTCGTGGTCCTTTCGACACCCGTCGGGTTTCACCACCAGTTCATGGACCCGGGCATCTCGGCGGGTTGGAAGATGCTGCACACGGTGAACACGTTGGGGATCCTCTTCCCGAGCTTTGTCACGGCGTTCACGATCGTCGCATCGTTCGAGATCGCCGGCCGCCTGCGCGGCGGCCAGGGACTGTTCGGGTGGCTCCGGGCGCTCCCCTGGGGCGATCCGCTGCTGGCGTCCGTGGTTCTCAGCATGATCCTCTTCGCCATCGGTGGGTTCGGCGGAGCGATCAACGCGGCGTTCGGGATGAACGCCATGGTTCACAACACAGCGTGGATCCAGGGGCATTTCCACCTCACGGTCGGGTCCGCCACGGCGCTCACCTTCATGGGCGTGTCGTACTGGCTCGTGCCGCGCCTGGTGAAGCGCGATCTCGAACTCGGCCCGCTGGCCACGGTGCAGCCGTACCTCTGGTTCGTCGGGATGATGCTGTTCTCCATGAGCAATCACATCACCGGTCTGATGGGGATGCCGCGGCGAATCTACGAGTCGTCGTACGGCGGTAGCGCCGTCGCGCAGTCCTGGGAGAGCCTGACGCTCGTCTCCGCGATCGGGGGGCTCGTGCTCTTCGTGTCCGCCACGTTCTTCCTGCTCGTGATGCTGAGCACGGTCTTGGCAGGCAAGCGCAACGAGGACGCCGACATCGAGTTCGCGGAACCGGTGGACGGCCCGGCGACGTACGCGGGCTGGCTCGATCGATTCTGGCCCTGGTTCGCGGTCGCGGTGATCCTGGTCATCATCGCGTACGCCTACCCGCTCATGACGCATTTCCAGCTTGAGCGCTTCGGCTCACCGGGCTTCCAGCCGTTCTGATTCGACGCGCCGGAACGTGAGGTACCGACGGCCGGGGGGGGTGACCTCCCGGCCGTCGGACGTTTGGGGGTTAGAGGTACTGCTGGAAGAAGATCATCCCGATCATGGTGAGACTCACCAGCATCGCGACCGTCGATCGGCGTGCCTGTCCGAAGGCCTCCGGCAGCAGCTCCACCAAGACCATGAACACCATGGCGCCGGCCGCGAAGCCGATGCCGTACGGCAGCGCCGTCCGAAACGCCTCCACGAACAGGAACGCCGGCACGGCCATGAGCGGTTGCGGCAACGACGAGAAGATGCTCCACCCCGCGCACCCGGCGACGGACACGCCGCGCGGCCGCAGCACCGCCGAGATCGCCAGGCCTTCGGGCACGTTGTGCACGGCGATGGCCACCGTGATGATCGCGGCGAGGGTAATGCCCCCCCCGAACGACACCCCCACGGCCACGCCTTCGGCGAACGAGTGCACCGTCATCACCACGACCGTGAGGAGCATGCGCCGTGCTCCCGCCCCCCGTATGTCCGCGAACTCGATATCCCGCCCTTCGAGCAGTTTCTGTGTGACGAGGATGAACAGCACGCCGGCACCGGCGCCGACGACCGTTTCGCTGCTGCCGAACGAGGTTCCCTCGACCACGAGCCCGAAGCTGGCGCCCAGCATGAGTCCGGCCGCGATCGCATTGGCGTAGGCGACGACCCGTTCGGAGACCGAGCGCACCACCACGAACGGCAGTGCGCCCAGCCCCGTCGCGAGCGCCGTCGCGAGCGCGTACAGGAACACCAGAACCACCGGGTGCTCGATCATCCCGCCATCCCCCGCAGCAAGACCACCATCATCATGGCGACGATCGCCACCAACGCGATGCTCTGATGACCCGCCTCCTCATAGGACTCCGGCAGGAGTTCGGCCATCACCAGATAGACGAGCGCCCCCACCGCAAAACCGAGGGCGAGCGGCACCATCGCGGGCGCCGCGCCGAGGACCGCAAATGTCGCCACGGCGAGCAGGACCTGACTCATCCGAACGGCGACGGCCAGGCCCGACGCCTGAAACAAGGTGAGTCCCCGACCCCGCAGGATCGCGCACAGGACCGTGGCCTCGGGCATGTTGTGGACGGCGATAGCCAGCACCATGAACACCCCGAACGGGACGCTCACCACCATCGCGACACCGATCGCCAGGCCCTCCGACGCCGAGTGGAGGACGTGCATCATCAGCACCCGATACGGGTAGACGGCGTCGGGGTGCTCGACACGGTTGAGCTCCAGCAGATCCGTCCCCGTCGCGCGGTGGGTGAACATGACGTACAGGACACCGAGCGCGGCGCCCGCCGCTCCCGGCGCCGGTGGGGCGACACCGGCGGCAACGAGCGCATACGCCGCGCCGAGCATGAGGCCGGCCGCCAGCGCATTGGCCCACCCCATGAGACGCGGCGGCGGCTGCTCCCGGCCGATGAGCGGGACGGCGCCGACGCCAGCCACGAGGGCCGCCAACGTCGCCAGCCCCAGCAGCAGCAGCGTGGGGTCGAGGGTGTCTCCAAACATCGTCGTGCAAGATACGCGGTCAGCGGGGAGGCGCGGCTACTGGCCACTCAGCGGGATCCATGCCACCTTTCTCGTCGGCATGACAACCTCCCCTCCCCCCCCTGGCGATACTTGGGATCGCGTTCGCCGGCTGTCCAGCGCGGCCATTCGTATTACGTCCGAGCTGGACCTCGATCGCGTACTGCAGGAGGTGGCAGACTCGGCGCGCGAAGTGATTGGCGCCCGGTACGCCGCCCTCGGCGTCCTGGACAACACCGGTGAGGGGCTCGAGACCTTCGTGGTAAGCGGGTTGAGCGATGCCGAGCGCGCGGCGATCGGCGATCCGCCCAAGGGACATGGACTCCTGGGACTCCTGATCAAGGACCCCACCCCACTCCGACTCGAAGACCTCACGACGCATCCCGCATCGGGCGGCTTTCCGCCCCATCACCCGCCCATGTCCACGTTCATGGGGGTCCCGGTCCTC
>JBDHIW010000115.1:0-7777 GCA_039587215.1 Gemmatimonadota bacterium
AAGGACGATGAGGTCGTATTCCGGGCGTACAGCCCGGGGGGGTCGTCGCTTCTGACCGACGAGGAGTTCGCCCGCATGTTCGCCGCGTCGCAGATCGTGGCACAGGGCGGCGTCGGCGAACTCTCCGCGGTGGATCTGCGGAATCAGCTGTCCGGGAAGGCGGCGTCCGTGAGCCCGATGATCGCCGACCTGACGGAGGGACTGTCGGGGTCGGCCTCGCCGCAGGACCTCGAGACGCTGTTCCAGCTCATCTATCTGCACGTGACGGCACCGCGGAAGGACGCGGCGGTGTTTGCCGCGTTCCAGCAGCAGGCCGCGGGCTTCCTCGCCAACCGCAGTGCGAGCCCCCAGGCTGCGTTTTCCGACACGATTGCGGTCACCATGGCGCAGGGGCATCCGCGCGCGACGCCCATCTCCGCGGCGCGGGTCCAGGGCCTCGATCTCGACGAGTCGTTTGCGTTCTATCAGGACCGCTTCGCCGACGCGAGTGACTTCACGTTTGTCTTCGTCGGCGCCTTCAGCCTGGACGACATGCGGCCGCTGGTCGAGCGCTATCTCGGCGGTCTGCCGTCGACGGGGCGCGAAGAGCAGTGGCGGGACACCGGTATCCGTCCCCCGAGGGGCGTGATTCGCAAAGAGGTCCGCAAGGGACTCGAGCCGCAGAGCATGACGCAGATCATCTTCACCGGCCCATTCGAGTACACGGCCGAGAACCGACACTTGGTGCGGTCGCTGGTGTCGGCGTTCGACATCCGGCTGACGGAGCGCCTCCGCGAGGATTTGGGCGGGACGTACAGTCCGCAGGTGGGCAGCTCGTACAGCAAGGAGCCGCTCGAGGGTTACTCGATCCGCGTGGGGTTCGGTTCGGATCCGGAGCGGGTGACCGAGCTCGTGGACGCGGTGTTCGAAGAGATCGCGCAGTTCCAGAGTGACGGCCCCAGGCCGGAGCACGTCGCGGCCGTCGCGGAGTCACAGCGCCGGAGCAAGGAGACCGATCTCGAAAACAACCAGTTCTGGCTCGCGAACCTCATGGCGAGCGACATGTACGGCCAGGACCCGAGCTTCCTCCTGGACTACGGGCTCATCGAGTCCCTGACGGTCGATGCGCTGCGGGAGGCGGCGATGCGCTACTTCGACCTCGACAACTACGTCATCGTGACGCTCTATCCGGAAGCGCAGCAGCCCTGACCGACCGAGCGTCATGACAGGTGCGCGCGACGGTGTCGGGTCGGGGTCAGAGGACCCATCTGGCGACAGCAACGCAGCCCCGGGGTGCGTTCCCCGGGACGTCCAGGTGCCGAGGGCCGTCGTCGTCGCGACACGGGGGTGCCGCAGGTAGCGCACCTCGGCCGGCGATGCGGGGGTGGCCTGCCGGTGTCCGACCCACGACTTTTCGACCGGCGCCCCCGGAGCGAGGGGCCGTCACCCGCAAACCATCAGGCTGAACGAGGCTGCGCGACCATGCCCGACCAGACCCTGCCGGCGATCGGCGGATCGACCGAGCGCGAACGGGTTTCCACCGTCATCGTCCCCGATCATGCCGACATCGCGCGGCTGCTCTCAGACCGGATCGTCCAGGTCATTCACGAGCGGGTCGCGGAGACCGGCCGATGCGTGCTCGGTCTGGCGACCGGCAGCACGCCCGTGGGGATCTATCAGGAGCTGATCCGCCGCTACGAGGCCGGCGAGGTGGACTTCGCGAACGTCGTCACGTTCAACCTCGATGAGTACTACGGCATGGAGCCCGACGGCCGGCACAGCTACCACCGGTACATGCGGGAGAACCTTTTCGACCATGTGAACATCCCCGAGGATCAGGCGCACGTGCCGGACGGCATGGTGCCGCGCAGCGAGGTGGCGGCGTACTGCGCCGGCTTCGAGGCGGCGATCCGCGAGGCCGGCGGGATCGACTTCCAGTTGCTCGGTCTCGGCAAGACGGGGCACATCGGGTTCAACGAGCCCGGGTCGTCCCGCGACTCGGTCACGCGGCTGGTCACCCTGGACACGGTCACGCGCAAGGACGCCGCCAGCGACTTCTTCGGCGAAGACAACGTACCGCGCGAGGCCATCACGATGGGCGTCGCGACGATCCTCGGAGCCCGGGAGATCGCGCTCATCGCCACGGGCGAGCACAAGTCGGTGATCGTCCGGCGGGCGGTGGAGGGCGACGTGACGCACGAGGTGGCCGCCACCTTCCTCCAGTCGCACGGCAATGCCCGCTTCTACCTCGATCAGGCCGCCGCCGCCAATCTCACGCGGATCGCGACGCCGTGGATTCTGGACCCCGTGGAGTGGACGGTCCCGACCACGGACCGAGCCGTGGTGTGGCTCGCGGAGACGACGGGCAAGGCGATCCTCAAACTCAGCGCCAAGGACTACACCGAGAACCACCTGAGTGCCTTGCTGGCGCAGCACGGCTCGCCGGGGGTCATCAACGGCGACGTGTTCAACCGCCTGCGGGAGAAAGTGCGCGGGCGCGCCCGCCTTCCGCGCGGACAGCGCATCGTCGTGTTCTCGCCGCATCCGGACGACGATGTCATCTCGATGGGCGGCATTCTCAGGAAGCTCTGGGAGAACGAGAACGAGATCGTCGTCGCGTACATGACGAGCGGTAACATCGCCGTGTTCGATTACGACGTGCGGCGATACTTCGACTTCGTCGACCGCGCCGGCGACACGCTGGGACTCGCACGCGACGTGATCGACGCGCAGCGCGACCAGCTCGATGAGAGCCTGGCATCCAAGCGGCCCGGCGACATCGACATCCCGCTGGTCCAGGACATCAAGCGCGTCATTCGCGAGTGCGAAGCCATCTCGGGCATTGCGACGATCGGCATGCCGGCGAGTGCCGCCCGGTTCCTGGACCTGCCGTTCTACCGGACGGGCGAGGTGCGGAAGCGTCCCATCGGTGCGGAGGACGTCGCGCTGGTCCGCGCCCTGCTCGAAGACGTCGATCCCGAATACGTCTTCATCGCGGGTGATCTGTCGGACCCCCACGGGACGCACCGCATGTGCAAGGAGGCCATCGAGGCGGCGATGGCCCAGGCGCCGGCGATCGACGCCGAACGATGGTACTACCGCGGCGCGTGGCAGGAGTGGCCGATCTCCGAGGCGGACGTGCTGGTTCCGCTCTCGCACGACGAGCTGCGCATCAAGATCTCGGCGATCTTCAAGCACGAGTCGCAGAAGGACGCCGCGCCGTTCCCCGGCCCGTTCGACGACCGGGAGTTCTGGCAGCGTGTCGAAGCCCGCAATCAGGGGACCGCGGAACAGGCCGACCGGCTGGGATTGCCGGAGTACTACGCCATGGAGGCGTACGTGGTGGAGCGCGATGATGTGGAGCCGGCCGGATAGCGGGATCGTAGCGTCCGGGCGCGCTCGAGCGGTGATGCGGAAGGGGTCGAAGGGGGGCGTGCCGATCCTGGTGCCGATCTGGGCGGTGATGCTCGCCGCGGCCCCCGGGCACACGGCCCAGGTCCAGTCGGACGTGCGCGTCGAGCAGGGCCTGCTCGCGGCACGCGCACCCGACGCGCACGGCGTCCGGGCGTATCTCGGGATCCCCTATGCCGCGCCACCGACCGGCGAGTGGCGGTGGCGGCCGCCGCGGCCGCCGGTCGCGTGGGACGGCGTGCGGGCCGCCGACCGCTTCGGCGATCGATGCGTGCAGACCAATCCCTTCGACGACATGCTCTTCCAGAGCGCGGGTGAGAGTGAAGACTGTCTGACCCTGTCGATCTGGACGGGAGGCGAGCCCGGTGAGGCGCGGCCGGTCATGGTGTGGATCCACGGCGGGGGGCACTTCTCCGGCGCGTCCGACGAGCGACGCCACGACGGAACCGCACTGGCGCGGCGGGGTGTGGTGCTGGTCGCCATCAACTACCGGCTTGGGGTCCTGGGCTTCTTCGCTCACCCGGAACTCTCGGCCGAGTCGCCGGAGGGCGCCTCGGGCAACTACGGACTGTTGGACCAGATCGCCGCACTTCGGTGGGTGCGCGACAACATCGCGGCGTTCGGCGGCGACCCCGGAAACGTCACGATCTTCGGCGAGTCGGCGGGGTCGTGGTCGGTGAGTGCGCTCATGGCGTCGCCGCCGGCCTCGGGGCTCTTCCACAAGGCTATCGGGCAGAGCGGCGCGTTCATGTTCGCCACGGACGCGGAGACGCGCGCGGCGGCGGAGGGGCGTGGCGAGGCCTTCGCCGCGGAGGTCGGGGCGGGTGGCCTGGCGGACCTGCGCGCGGTGCCGGCGGAGCGCCTCGTCGAGGCGGTCGGGCGCCGGACATATCTCTTCGAGGCGATCGTCGACGGGCATGTGCTCCCCGAGCCGGCCCGCGCGATTTTCGCGCGCGGCGAACAGGCGCCGGTGCCGCTCGTGGTGGGGTGGACCTCGGCCGAGGTGCCGTTGGGGCCGTCCGCCGGGGCATATCTCGACACGATGCTCGGTGAGGCGTTCCCGCCGGAGTCCCGGGCGGCTGCGGCGGTGCACTACCCCGGGGGCACAGCGGAGGAGCGCTGGCGCTCCGCCGTCACACTGGCGAGCGACCGGTGGATGGTGCGGGAAACGTGGACCTGGGCGGAGCTGCACGCCCGGGCGGGGTTCCCGACGTATCGCTATCTGTTCGATCAGCCGCGGCCCTCGGCCGACGGACCGCCGGCACCGGATGTTCCGGGGGCCGCCCACGCGCAGGACATCGAGTTCACGTTCGGGACGCTGGCGTCGCTTCCGTTGGCGTGGAGCGAGGCCGACCGTGAGGTGTCGCACCTGATGGGGACGCTGTGGACGAGCTTTGCGCGGACAGGCGTTCCGGCTGCCGAGTCGATGCCGAGGTGGCCCGCGTGGATCAGTGGGGGTGGTGGTCGGTTCCTGCGGATTGCGGCGCCGCCCGTCGTCGAGATCGAGCGCGACGATGCGAGGTTGCGGTTTCTCGAGGCATCGTCGAGGTGAACGACCGATAGACCGCTGTGAGGAAACGGATGATCGATCGAGGCGGATTTCGAGACAGGTGGCTGGCGGGCGCGTTGGTGATCGGCCTGACGGCGGCGTGCAGCCCTGCGGACGGACCCGGGAGTCCGGTTGGGGTGTGGTCGACGGCCTCGATCGGCGAGTTCGAGGTTCCCGGCGCCGTCGAGTACGACGGCGCACGCCTGGAGACGACGTATGCGCGCTGGGCCTTCTTCGACGATGGGGTCTGCGTGCTCACGCAATTGGTCGACCGTCAGGTGCGCACGTTCGACCGATGCACCTACACCGTGAATGCGGGGGACGGCACGTTTGCGGTGAGTGTCCTGGCGGGGCAGTGGACGGGGACGGTGCGGGGCCGCACGGTCGCACTCGTCGACCCGCTGGGCATTACCTGGGAGCTCGAGGCGCCGTAGCGGCCGGTCCGGGGTGAGGGGACCGGGCCCGCACGGCACCGCCCGTCCTCAGCCGTCGGCTTCGTGCTCGGCGGCCTCCAGCAGACATCGGACGACCGCCAGGTGCTCGGCCAGGGTCGGCGCCTCGGCCGGCGACCCGTCGCGCATGTGGGTCACCACGGCGCCGACGATGCGAGCGTAGCCTTCCATCCATCCCAGCCCGTGAAACGGCCCCGGCCGGGCCGGCAGCTCGGCCGTGGTGCGCGCCTGCGTCGACCGCGTGCCGCCTTCGCCCCAGACGATCTCGTCGGGTTGCGCGAACGACCAGGTCGCCGAGGCGCGCTCGCCGACGATCGTGAGCTCGAGGGTGTTGCCGTGCCCGTGCACGGCCTTCGACACGGACCCCACGCTCACGGCGTCCCCGAACCCCATCGACACGTGCACGTGCGTGTCGCGGGTGGGCGGCGTGCCGTTGACGTACCAGCGGCGGACCGTCGTGGTGTCGGGCAGCGACCCCAGGATGTACGTGACGAGATCGACCCAATGCGTGGCGAGGTCCAGCAGTACGTCGAACCGCCCGCCGAGCTCGACGGAGTCCTTCCAGGCCTTGCCCGACGGCGGCCGTGTGGCGCTGGACTGCCAGTAGCGGCCCTCCACAGACATCAGCGCACCGAACCGCCCCTCAGCGAAGGCGCGCGCCAGCTCCTGCGGTCCCCAGAGCATCCGGTACCCGTGACAGATCCACGTCGCGATCGGTAGACCGTCGAGGGCGGAGAGCTGCTCGCGGTCCACGGCCACCGGCTTCTCGCTGATCGCAAAGCGGTAGCCGCGCTCGGCGGCCTCGAGGAGCCGCGGCGCGTGCAGCGCGTGCGGGTTGGCCACGACGAGGAGCTGGCGCTCCGGATCGTCCGGCGTCGGCAGCGGCGCGTCGCGGTCGTGCCACGCGGCCGGCGCCACGTCCTCGGGGTACATCGCGAGGGCGTGGCGGAGGGCGCGCCCGGCTCCGCCGCTGCCGATGATGAGTGGCTGGATGCGCTCCTGGTCCATGGATTCCCCCTCGCTTGGTCGTCGCGGTCGCTCAAGCATCTCCCGGGGGACGGCGCGGCGCAACCGCGCTCCGCAGGGCACGTGCGCCGCCCGCGTGGCAACTGATCGGGTCCTGTTGTGGTTCCCCCTTCCGGGCGGTATTTTGGCGCCCAACCTGTCCCGTGGGCACCCCGCGCGGTCGGGCGAAGCGCAGCATTCGTCTCCATCCAGCGAGCCAGCCG
The DNA here is from genome assembly GCA_039587215.1 of Gemmatimonadota bacterium. Taxonomy (GTDB): domain Bacteria; phylum Gemmatimonadota; class Gemmatimonadetes; order Gemmatimonadales; family GWC2-71-9; genus CAMYLY01. Next base: position 6,621 of record JBDHIW010000115.1, read on the forward strand.
TCATGGAATTCTCCACCATCGACTACGTCGTTTTCTTCACGTACGTGCTGCTGATCGTGACGCTCGGATTGTGGGTGTCGCGGGAGAAGGAAGGCCACGAGAAGGACACGAAGGACTACTTCCTTGCCAGCAAGTCACTGCCGTGGTGGGCCATCGGCGCGTCACTGATCGCGTCCAACATCTCGGCGGAGCAGTTCATCGGGATGTCGGGCTCGGGGTTCCGCGTGGGGCTGGCCATCGCGACGTACGAGTGGATGGCGGCCGTGACGCTGCTGCTGGTCGCGTGGTTCTTCATCCCGATCTATCTGAAGAAGGGCATCTTCACGATGCCGCAGTTCCTGGAGGTCAGGTATGACACGCGCGTGCGGACGCTGCTCGCGGTCTTCTGGCTCCTGGTCTACGTCTTCGTGAACCTGACGTCGGTGCTGTATCTCGGCGCCCTGGCGCTCGAGGGGATCATGGGCGTCAACATGTGGGTGGGCGTCATCGGCCTGGCCCTCTTCGCCATCGTGTACAGCGTCTACGGCGGCCTGAAGGCGGTGGCCTGGACGGACGTCGTGCAGGTGACGGTCCTCGTGGGCGGCGGCCTCCTCACCACGTATCTGGCCCTCAACGCGTTCGGCGGTGATCAGGGGGCGATCCACGGGTTCTCTCGGCTGATGTCCGAGGCCGGCGACCGCTTCAACATGATTCTCTTCCGCGAAGAACTCATGTACACCGATGACGCCGGCGTCACGCAGGATGCATACGACCTCCTGCCGGGACTGAGCGTACTCATCGGGGGGATGTGGATCGCCAACCTGTTCTACTGGGGCTGCAACCAGTACATCATCCAGCGCGCGCTGGCGGCCAAGGATCTCAAGGAAGCGCAGCGCGGCATCGCGTTTGCCGCGTATCTCAAACTCCTGCTGCCGCTCATCGTGGTCATTCCGGGGATCGTGGCCTATGCGTTGAACGCCCCGATCCAACGCGGGGACGAGGCCTATCCGTGGCTCCTCTCGGAGTACGTCGGACCCGGGCTCAAAGGGCTCACGTTCGCCGCGCTCATCGCCGCGATCGTGTCGTCGCTGGCGTCGATGATGAACAGCACGTCGACGATCTTCACCATGGACATCTACCGGCACTTCTTCAAGACGGATGCGTCGGAGCGCGAGCTG
>JBDHIW010000116.1:0-7727 GCA_039587215.1 Gemmatimonadota bacterium
TGCACCGCATTGAAGAGCCGGCCGCTCGCGTTGACCTTCGCTCCGTGGGTGAGATGCCCGCCGTGGGACAGTTTGAGTCCGAGCAGCGTGTCGCCCGAGTCCAGCACGGCGAGGAACGCCGCGAAGTTCGCCTGCGCACCGCTGTGCGGCTGCACGTTGGCGTGCTCCGCGCCGAACAGCTGCTTGGCGCGCTCGATCGCGAGCTGCTCGACGTCGTCGACGACCTCGCATCCGCCGTAGTAGCGCGCCGCCGGATACCCCTCGGCGTACTTGTTGGTGAGCACCGACCCCATGGCCTGCAGGACCGCGCGCGACGCGAAGTTCTCGCTGGCAATCAGTTCCAGCCCGACCTCCTGTCGCTGTTCCTCGCGCTCGAGCAGGCCGGCGATCGTCGGATCGGCCTCGCCAAGCGAACGGTTGATCGGACTCACGCGGCCCCCGCTTTCTGGGATTTGGCTTCGGCGATGCGCTGCTCGGCAAGCCGGTCGGCCGCCCGGTAGCTCGGAATGTCGTCGTCCGCCGCAATCTGCAGCACGCGGATGATGGTGTCGTAGATCTCGGCCGCCTTCGTGCGCGAGCGCTCGAGATCCCATCCGGCGACCTCGGCATTGACGTTGATGAGCCCGCCGCCGTTGATGACGTAATCGGGCGCATAGACGATGCCCTTCGCATGAAGGGCGTCACCGTGCCGTTCCTCGTCGAGCTGATTGTTGGCCGCGCCCGCGATGATGCGCACGCGCAGCTGCTCGATGGTCTCGTCGTTGACGACGGCTCCGAGCGCGCACGGCGCGAAGACGTCGGCCTCCGCCGCGTAGATCGCGTCGGACGCCACGGCCGTGGCACCGAACTCGTCGACGACCCGCTGGACCTTGGATTCGTCGATGTCGGTGACGATGAGGGCGGCGCCCTCTTCGTGGAGGTGCTTGCAGAGGTAATAGCCGACGTGCCCGCAGCCCTGCACCGTGACCGTCTTCCCGCCGAGACCGTCGTCACCGTACGCCACCTGGGCACACGCCTTCATGCCCCGGTACACGCCGAACGCCGTGACCGGCGACGGGTCACCGGACCGGCCCGCCAACCCCACGACGTGCTGGGTTTCGGCGCGAATGAACTCCATGTCCCCGGTGCCGGTCCCCACATCCTCGGCGGTGATGTAGCGGCCGCCCAGCGACTCGACGTGGCGCCCGTGGGCCCGGAACAGCGCCTCGCGATCGACGCCCTCGTGGTTGCCGATGATGACGCTCTTGCCGCCGCCGAGGTCGAGACCGGCGACTGCCGCCTTGTACGTCATGCCGCGGGAGAGACGCAGTACGTCGATCAACGCTTCCATGTCGTTGTCGTAGCTCCAGAACCGCGTCCCGCCGAGCGCCGGCCCGAGTGCTGTGTTGTGGATCGCAATGATCCCGCGGTACCCGGAGGCCCGGTCATACCAGAAGCTCACCTGCTCGTGATTGTGCTCACCGACCAATGCAAAGAGGCCGTGCTCGATCGACTCGGTAATCTCCTCCCTAGTCGGCGTCGAGCCCCCGTGCAATAACGATTCGCTGTGCTTCGGATGTTCCTTCATAAATCTCCGTCACTTTCGCATCACGAAAGAGGCGTTCTACTGGATAGTCCCGCATGTAGCCATAACCGCCGAAGACCTGAACCGCCTGAGTGGTCACCCACATCGCGGTCTCGGAGGCGAACAGTTTAGCCATACTGGCACGCTGTGTCACGCGCCCGCCCCGCTCGCGTTCACGGGCGACCTGCAGCGTCAGTTCGCGGGCCGCCGCGACCCTGGTCGCCATGTCCGCCAGCTTGAACTGTACACCCTGGAACGCCTTGATGGGCTGCTCGAACTGCCGCCGCTCGGCCGCGTACCGCACGGCGTGCTCCAACGCCGCCCGCGCAATCCCGACGGCCTGCGCCGCCACCCCCAGCCGACCGGCGTCCAGCGCCTCGAGGGCGTACACGTACCCGTCGCCCTCGGCACCGAGGAGCGCGTCGCCCGCGAGCCGAACGTCGTTCAACGTGACCGTCGTGGTCCGCGATGCCCGCAGGCCCATCTTGTCTTCCGGCTTGCCGGGTTCGAGTCCCTCGGTGTCCGCGGGAACGAGGAACGTCGAGATACCGCGGTGGCGCCGCCGGTCCTCCGGCGAGTCCGTGCGCAACATGACGACGTAGAGATCGGCGACGTCGCCGTTCGTGACCCACGCCTTCTCGCCCGAGAGCACCCAGTCGTCGCCGTCGCGCACCGCTTGGGCGCGGATCGCCGAGGCGTCCGTACCAGCGTCGGCCTCGGACAGCGAGAACGCGGCCAGCACCTCGCCGCGCGCCATGCCCGGAAGCCACCGCGCCTTCTGCTCGGGTGTTCCGTAGGTCGCCAGCATCGTCACGGGCAGCGAGTTGTGCACGGACAGCGAGATGGCGACGGACGCGTCACCGGCCGCAATCTCCTCCAGCACCCGGATGTAGGTCTCGTGATCCAGCGCGAGCCCCTCGTACTCCTCGGGAATGCGCAGCCCCAGAAACCCGAGCTCGCCGAGCTTCTGCATGACCGCGGCCGGATAGGTCTTGGTCGCGTCCCACTCCGCGGCGTACGGCGCCAGCTCGTTCTCCGCGAACGTACGGGCCAGCTCGACGACCTCTTGCTCAGGCGTAGTCATAGAATCCCTTGCCGGACTTCCGCCCGAGTTGTCCGGCCGCCACCATCTTCCGCAGCAGCGGGCAGGGCCGGTACTTGGAGTCGCCCAGCCCCTCGTGCAGCACCTGCAGAATCGAGAGACAGACGTCGAGCCCGACCAGGTCGGCCAGCTTGAGCGGTCCCATCGGGTGGTTCATCCCGAGGTGCATGACCGTGTCGACCGCCTCCGGGGTCGCCACCCCTTCCATCACACAGTACACGGCCTCGTTGATCATCGGCATGAGCACGCGGTTCGCCACGAACCCCGGATAGTCGTTGACTTCGACGGGGGTCTTGCCGAGCGCGCGCGCCTCGTCCATGACGGCAGCCGTCGTCTCGTCCGACGTGCCCAGCCCGCGAATCACCTCCACCAACTGCATCATCGGCACCGGGTTCATGAAGTGCATGCCGATCACCTGGGTCGGCCGACCGGTGCACGCCGCGATCTCCGTGATCGAGATCGACGACGTGTTGGTGGCCAGGATGGCGTCGGCCGGCATGACGTCGTCCAGCCGGCGGAACAGGGCGAACTTGGTGTCCGCCGCCTCGGTCGCCGCCTCGATCACGAGCGCCGCCCCGGCCGCCGCGTCCAGGTCACTCCCCGTCGCGATCCGGCCCAGTGCCGCGTCGCGGTCCGCCTCGGCCAACGCGCCCTTCTTCACCTGCCGGTCCATGTTGCGCGCGATCGTCTCGAGCGCCCGCTCGAGCTGGGCGGGCGCCACGTCGATCAGCGTGACCTCGCGTCCCTGCTGCGCGCACACGTGGGCAATGCCGTTCCCCATCGTCCCCGCCCCCAACACCGCTATCCGCTTCACTGCGTCTCCTCCGCGTTGACGTCGTCCGTGCTCGCCGCGCGCCGCACCAGCACCGCGAGGGCCACCATCATCGCCACCGTTGCCGCCACTCCGCCCTCGGGGCCGAACGCCCCACCCGTGACGGTGGTCCATCCCCCCGGCGCGAAGTCCACCACAGGCACCCCAAACCGAATGCCGCTCACCGGCGCGTCGACGACCGCGAGGCCCGCGTTCCACCCGAGGTGCAGTCCCCACGCGAGCGGCAGCCCGCCGCGCGTGAAGAACGCCGCACTCATCACGAGGGACGCCAGCCCGATGTTCACGAGACCGAGCGGCGACACCTCCGGGTTCCAGACGTGCATCAGCGCAAACAGCGCAGCCAGCACGCCCGCGGCCTTCGACGGGCCCAGCACCCGCGCCAACCGGGCGAGCGGGTACCCCCGGAACACGAGCTCCTCACCCAACGCGGCAACGGTGAGCGCGCCGACCACCATGCCCGCGACCCCGAGAAACCGACCGACGGGCTCACCGGTGAACGTGACCGACGCGTCGCCCGCGACGATCGCCACCAGCAGTGCACCGGACGCCATCGCCACGCCGAGACCCGTGCCACGCCCGAACTCCACGGCGGTGTGCCCGATCCCGTGCCAGCCGAGGGTCGGCCACTTGGACAGTCCGGCGCGCACGAGGGCGACGTTGATGGTCCACCCCGCCGCCGTGAGCGCCACCCCGCCGATGAGCACGGCGAGGCCACCATCCCCCAACTCGCCGCCCACCGCCATGGAGAGCACGCCGGCGACCAAGATCGCCAGCGCGACCACGGCCCCGTAGAACACCAGGAGGGCCGCGGCCGCCGAAAACACTGCGCGCGCCGTTAGAGGCGCGCGCGAGTCACTGGGAGGAACCGCCACAGGATCAGGCCAGTCAGCAGCAGCTTGATCCCGTCACCCGCAAGGAACGGGACGGACCCCAGTGCCACCGCCCCACTCCAGCTGCCCGTCAGCACGACGAGCTGCGCAACACCCGCCGCGTGAATCACGCCGAGACCGGCCAGCAGCCCGACGACGAGCCGTGCCGGTCGGACCGGCACAGCCACCAATGCCCCGACCAGCGCCGCCGCCATCGGAAACGCAAGCAGGTAGCCTCCCGTCGGGCCGATGAGCCGTGCGAGTCCGGGCACGCCCGCCGGGGCGAACACCGGCAAGCCGAGCGCCCCCACCACCAGGTAGAGCGCCATGCTCACCGCACCGAGCCGGGCGCCGAGCAGGCCGCCGACGATGAGGACCGCCGGCACCTGCAGGGTCGCCGGCACCGGCGTGCCGGGCACGGGCACGGCCACCTGGGCGCCGAGGGCGACCGCGACCGCGCCGGCGACGACCGCGGCGGCCGACGCCGCGGTCCGAGAAGGGGTACCGGTCAGGGGAATGGTGCGCGATTCACTCATCAGGCTCGCTCCACGCTGAGGGCTACGGCGTTGCCGCCACCCAGGCACAGCGTTGCCAGCCCCGTGCCGGCATCGCGGTCCTGCATGGCATACAGCAACGTCGTCAGAATCCGTGCGCCGCTCGCCCCAATCGGGTGTCCGAGCGCCACGGCGCCGCCATGGACATTCACGCGGTCCCAGTCCAAGCCGAGGGCACGCCCGTCGGCCAGCGCCTGCACCGCAAACGCCTCGTTGACCTCCACGAGGTCGTAATCGCCGACCGCCGTGCCCGATGTCGACATCAGGTTCTGCACGGCATTGATCGGCGCAAAAAACAGATCGCGAGGCTCACCCCCGCCGGTCGCGTACCCGGTGACGCGCGCCAAGACGTCGAGGCCGTGCGCATCCGCGTACGCCTGCGACGTCACGACCACGGCCGACGCGCCGTCGTTGAGTCCCGGCGCGTTCCCGGCCGTCACCGACCCGTCCTTCTGAAAGGCCGGACGCAGCGCCCCGAGCGCCTCGAGCGACGTGTCCCGCCGCGGGCCTTCGTCCACCGCGACCGTCGTCGTGCCTTTGCGACCGGCGATCTCCACCGGAACGATCTCCGCCTCGAACTTCCCGTCGTCGATGGCCGCGACGGCCTTCTGGTGGCTGGCCAGCGCGAAGGCGTCCTGGTCGTGCCGGTTCACGTCGGCCTTGTCCGCCGTGTATTCGGCATGAACGCCCATCACGCAGTCGCCGAACGAACACCACAGGCCATCGTACTGCACTGCGTCGATCAGCGTGCCGTCCCCGTACTTGATGCCGCCCCGCATCCCGCGCACGTAGTGCGGACCGTTCGACATCGATTCCATCCCGCCGGCCACCACGCACTGCGCGTCGCCCGCCTTGATGGCCTGCGCCGCCAGCATCACCGCCTTGAGGCCCGACCCGCACACCTTATTGACCGTGAGCGCCGGCACGGTGCCCGGCACGCCCGCACGGATCGCCGCCTGCCGCGCCGGTGCCTGGCCCGCCCCACCCTGGAGCACGTGCCCCATGATGACCTCGTCCACGGCGTCGCCGTCCACGCGGGCACGCCGGAGGACCTCGCGGATCGCGATCGATCCGAGCTCCGTCGCGGGCAGCGCCTGCAGCCCGCCCAAGTACCGACCGATGGGGGTGCGAACCGCACCCACGATCACCGGTGTCTGTGTTGCGTCAGCCACGATCCCATCCCCTCGGTTGAGCCGGACACACCGCTGCGGCGGCCCGGGCGCAAGCCAACTTAATCGAGGCTCCGGGCGCCCTCAACGTACCACACCGAGTTCCAGCGCCCTGCTTCGAATCTCCTCCGTGACCCGCGACACGAACGCGGCTTCGGGCATGACCTCCTGCTTCCGTCCGGCGCCCCGCGCCCGCAGCGCGACCGTCCCCTGGTCCACTTCCCTCGCCCCCAGGACTACCATGTACGGCACCTTCATCGTTTCGGCGTCGCGGATGCGGTAATTGAGCGTCTCCCCGCGGTCGTCGAGCGTCACCCGGATCCCCTCGGCCCGGAGCCGATCCGTCAGGGCGCGGCCCGCGCCGGCCTGCTCATCCGTGATCGACAGGACCCGGACCTGCTCGGGCGCGAGCCACAACGGGAACGCGCCGGCGAAATGCTCGATCAGGCACCCGACGAACCGTTCGATGGTCCCGAAAATCGCGCGGTGGATCATGACGGGACGGTGGGGCCGATTGTCGTCGCCCGTGTACTCCAGATCGAACCGCTCGGGCAGCTGATAGTCGAGCTGAATCGTCGATCCCTGCCACTCGCGGCCGATCGCGTCCTGGAGCTTCACATCGATCTTGGGGCCGTAAAAGGCGCCGCCGCCTTCGTCCACGCCGTACGTCCGTCCCTGGCGATCGAGCGCCGCGCGCAACGCCGCCTCGGCCACGTCCCAGGCACGGTCCTCTCCGATCTTCTTCTCCGGTCGCGTCGCCAGGTCCAGCCGGTAGGAGAAGCCGAAGGTCCGTCCCAGCACGAGGTCCACCAGGTCCAGCATGTCGAAGATCTCGTCCTCGATCTGGTCCTCGCGGCAGAAGATGTGCGCGTCGTCCATCGTGAGACCGCGGACGCGCAGGAGGCCGTGCAGGGTGCCCGACAGCTCGTTGCGATACACGTTGGCCACTTCGGCCAGCCGCACGGGCAGGTCGCGATACGACCGCTGCCGCGCGGAGTACACGAGCGTGTGCATCGGGCAGTTCATCGGTTTCGCGCGGTACCGGACCGACTCGGCCTCACCCTCCCCCGCCGCCATGGCGGGGAACTGCTGCGCCTCGTACAGCGGCAGATGGCCCGACCGCCGGAAGAGATCCTCGCGGGTGACGTGCGGCGTGTAGACGAGATCGTACTGGCGGCGGAGCAGCTCGTCTTCGATGAACCGGCGCAGCTCGAACTGCACGGTCGCGCCCCGAGGGTGCCACAGGATGAGCCCCGGGCCGACGTCGTCCTGTACGGAAAACAGGTCGAGCTGCTTGCCGAGCACGCGGTGGTCGCGCTTCTCCGCCTCCTCCAGCCGCCGGAGATACGCCTCCTGATCCTGCTTCGAGAACCACGCCGTGCCGTAAATCCGCTGGAGCATCTGGCGGTTGGAATCGCCGCGCCAGTAGGCCCCGGCCGCGTGCAGCAGCTTGAAGTGGGCGATCCGGCCAGTGGACGGGACGTGCGGTCCACGGCACAGGTCGACGAAGGGACCGTTGGTGTAGACCGAGATCACCTCGTCGTCGCCGAGCTCGCTGAGACGCTCGAGCTTGAGTGGGTCGCCCCGGAACCGCTCCTCGGCGTTCCCACGGTCCACCTCCTCCCGCGCGAACGCCT
>JBDHIW010000117.1:0-7723 GCA_039587215.1 Gemmatimonadota bacterium
TCGAGGGCGAGATGTCGACGCTGTTGGACGATGCCGAAGAGCTCGAGCGGCGACAGGACGAGTGGAACCAGCGTGCCGACGCCGGGGTCGACAGCGCGGCGGCGGCAGAGGAGCGGGCGCTCGCCGCGGAGGCCGAGGCGCTGTCGGAGGCGCTGGAAGCGCTGGCGGAGCGTGCGGCCGAGCGTTCCGTCGATCTCTCGGAGCCGACAGCGTCGAGCGCCGAGGCCGCCGGCCACATGGACGAGGCGGCTCAGGCGGCGGGCCGCCAGGCAGCCGAAGAGGCCGCGCAGTCGGGGCGGGCCGCCAGTGGTGCGCTTCAGGCCATGCGTCAGCAGCTCCGCGCGCGACGCGACGCGATGCGCGACGCGTGGCGCGCCGAGGTGTTGGCGGCGCTCGACGGCGCCATGGTGGAGACGGCGGAGTTGGCGCGGGAGCAGGGTGAACTCGCCGAGCGAATGGCGGCCGGTGCGGCCGGAGATGACGCGCGCGTCGCCCAAGCGACGCTCCGCGAAGGCGTGTCGCAGGTGCTCGAGCGGCTGCAGGACGCGGGCGGTAAGCATGCGCTCGTGTCCCCGCGCCTCGGGGCTGCCATGGGCGCAGCCGGCATGCAGATGGATGCGGCCATGGAGCAGTTGCAGCGGGTAGACCCCAACGGGCCGCGCGCGGCGCAGCATGCGGGCGGCGCCATCGATGCCCTGACGGCCGGCATCTATCAGATGCTCCTGAGTCGTGCCGAGATCGAGGGCGCCGAATCGGGATCGGGCCTGGAGGAGGCGCTGCGGCGGATGGCGGAGGCCGCAGAGCAGCAGTCGGGGATGAACGGCGAGACGGGTGGGCTGTTCTCGCTCGGGGACCAGGCCAGTGCGCTGATGCAGCAGCTCCAGGGGCTCGCGCAGCGCGAGCGGCAGCTCGCGGACCGGCTCGATCGTTTGGGAGCCGAGGGGGACGTCGGGCAGGCGGAGGCGCTCGCAGAGGACGCGCGGGACATCGCGCGGTCGCTCGAAGCGGGGGCGCTGGATCGCGAGCTGTTGGAGCGGCAAGAGCGGCTCTTTCGGCGCCTGCTCGATGCGGGACGCTCGCTGCAGAGCGACGAGGAGGACGAGCGGGAAGAGCGGGTCGCCGAGACGGCGCGGCCGGGTGCGCGATCGACCCCCGACGCCGTCGTGCCGGAGGGCGGTCCGCGCTACCGCCCGCCGACGTGGGAGGAACTGCGCGGGCTCTCCCCCGAGTTGCGAAAGGCCATCGTCGATTACTTCCGTCGCCTCAATGTCCCCCGCCCGTAGCGCCCTGTTCGTCTGCGCGCTCGCGGTGCCCGGGGCGCTCGCGGCGCAGGTGCCGAACACGCCGCCGTCGGGCTTCGATCTCGAGCGGGGCGGGCGCATCGACGCGGCGGCCCGGGCGTACCAGGACGCACTCACGTCGAGTCCGGGCCGGATCGCGGACCTGCTCGGACTCGAGCGCGTCCTCATCCGTCTCGATCGGCTGGACGAGGTGATGCCGTTCGTCGCACGCGCGATCGAGGCCGCACCCGGTCAGGAGGTTGCGCGCGAGATCGCGTTCCGGGTCGCCGGGACCCTGTTTGGAGCGGACAGCGCGTATGCGGCCGCCTCCCGATGGTCGGACGCGTTCCCCGACAGCCGCAATCCGTACCGGGTGCATGCTCGGTGGCTCGTCGCCCGCGGCGACGTGGCGGTGGCGCTGGGCGTCCTGGATGCCGGCGAGGCGCGGACCGGGCGATCGATGGATGAGTTCCGGGCACACGCGCTCGTGACCGCGGGCGACTGGCCCGCGGCCGCTCGTGCCTGGCGCCGTGCGGTGCGCGGCAATGCCGGGTTTGCGAGTCCCGCCGCCGCGAATCTCGGCGCGGCCCCGACCGAGGTTCGGGCCGCGGTGCTCGAGGCGCTCGGGTCGGACCGGAACGCGGCGGCGTCGGAACTCAGGGCCGAGGTGCTCGTGCGGTGGGGGCGGGTCGAAGAAGCCTGGGTCGCACTCGACGCGGGCCTGCCCGGTGAGCGGGGTGCGGCGGCGGGTATGCTCCGCCGGTTCGCAGAGCGGCTCGCGCGGATGAACACGCGGGAGGCCGGCCGCGCCCGTGGCCTGGCACTCGAGCGACTTGCGGAGCGGGTTGGGGACGACGAAGCCGCGGCGCTTCGGCTGGAAGCGGCGCAGGTGTATGCCGGGGCCGGCTACCCCGATGCTGCACGGCGCGTCCTCGACCGCCGCGCGTCTGGCGCCCGGTCGCAGGACGCGGAGGCCGCGGCCACGCTGATCCGCGTAATGATCGCCGCCGGGCGGCTCGACGAGGCCGAGGCGCAGTACCGCGAGCGGCGCGACCGGATCGGCCCCGACGACCGCGGCCTGCTGCGCGCCGCTCTCGCGTGGGCGAGGCTCCGGTCCGGCGATCTCGATCGCGCGGAGCGGGTGCTCGAAGCCGACTCGTCCGTCGCGAGCCTCGGTGTGCGCGGGTGGATCGCGGCGTACCGCGGTGAGCTCGAGGACGCGCGCGACCTGCTGACGGCGGCGGGACCCGCCGCGGCGACGCGAGGTGACGCCTCCCGCCGCGCGGGATTCCTGGTGCTGCTCGAACGGGTCGAAGCACGACGGTCGCCGGCACTTGGCGCGGCCCTGTTTACGCTCGAACGGGGAGATTCCGTCGCGGCTGCGGATCGGCTGTCCGCAGCGGCGCGCGCGCTCCGCGCACGCGCGGGGCGGGCGGACGTGCTGGTGCTGGCCGCGGACGTCGCGATGGCGACCGCACGGCCGGCCGACGCCGAGCGGTGGTATCGGGAGGCGCTGGATGCCGAACCCGACGGCCCCACGGCGCCGCACGCGGAATACGCGCTGGCCGTGATGTTGCACGAGCGCGGGCGTCCAGTGGAGGCCCGCGCGCAACTCGAGCACCTCATCATCGCACACGGTTCGAGCGCCGTCGTGCCGAAGGCGCGACGGCTGCTCGACACCGTGCGCGGTGTGGTGCCGTGAGGCGCGACGAGTTTCTCGGCGCGCTCGCGGCACTGGCGGTGCCGGGCGCGTTCGGACGTGGGCAGGGGACGCCCCCGTCGCTGCTCGTGCCGATGGACGGTCGGCAGTCGAATCACCTCAAGGCGTACGGCCTGACGTACCGGTCGTTGCAGCGGGGCGCCACCGCGGAGTGGCTGCTCAACTACCGCGCCGGGAGTTTCCTCCTCGAGGACACCGATCGCGTGCGGCGCGAGGCGGCGTTGGACGGGATCGGCGTCGAACCGCTGACCGGTGCGGCGCTCGTCGCAGTGCGTGGCGAGATGGCGCTCGCAAACATGGAGTCGGTGCTGCTGGAGAAGGCGCCCCGCGTCGCGGTGTACGTCCCGTCGGGCGCGGCCCCCTGGGACGACGCCGTGACGATGGCGCTGCAGTACGCGGGTATCGAGTACGACACGATCTGGGATCCCGAGGTGCTCGCTGGGGGGTTGGGTGACTACGAGTGGCTGCACCTCCACCACGAAGACTTCACCGGACAGTACTCCAAGTTCTTTCTGACGTTTCGCACGGCGCCGTGGCTCGCCGACATGGTGGACCGCAACCAGCGCACGGCCCGGGCGCTCGGGCTGCCGCACGTGCCGGCGCTCAAGGCGCGCGTTGCGCGCACGATCCGGGACTTCGTCGACGGGGGCGGATTCCTCTTCGCGATGTGCACGGCGACCGAGACGCTCGACCTCGCGCTCGCGGGCGAGGACGTCGACATCGCGGCGTCGTACGGCGACGGCACGCCGATGGATCCCGAGGCGGCGCAACGCATGGCGTGGGACCGTGCGCTCGCGTTCACCGGCGCGCGGCTCGAACTCTCGCCGCAAACCGCGACCTTTTCGGACATCGACGGGCACCAGGTCAACAATCCCGCGCGGCGGCAGCCGCTGGGCTCGTTTCGCCTGTTCGATTTCAGCGCCAAGGTGGATCCCGTCCCGACGATGCTCGTCCAGTGCCACCGCTCGGTCATCCCCGACTTCTACGGTCTCACCACCTCATTTCGCCGCGATCGGCTCAAGCCGGGCGTGACCGTGCTGGCCGACGAGCCAGGCGCGCCCTGGGCCAAGTACATTCATGGGGAGTCCGGTGAGGGCACGTGGACGTTCCTCGGTGGGCACGACCCTGAGGATCCCCAGCACCAGATCGGTGATCCGCCGACGGATCTTTCGTTGCACACCGGTTCGCCAGGGTATCGACTGATCCTCAACAACGTGCTGTTTCCGGCCGCAAAGAAGCGCGAACTCAAGACGTGACCCGTCTCGCCCCCAGCGTACAGGAGCGGCTTGCCTCGGAGATCGAGGACGCCGGCGGCCGCGAAGTGTGCTTCGTCGGCACCGTCGACTCCGACGGCACCGTGACCGACGTGCGCCCGGTCGCCCGCGGCACGGCCAGCGCCGTGCTGGCGCTGCCCGGGGTTGCTGAGCGTGGCGACATGGTCCTGCACAATCATCCGACCGGCCACCTGGAGCCGTCGCCCGCCGATCTCGAGGTGGCCGTGCGACTGCACGATGCCGGCATCGGCTTCGGGATCGTCGACAACGCCGGGCGCGAGGTGTACGTCGTGGTCGAAGTGCCGCGGGCCAAAGTCCTCGAGACGCTCGACGCCGTCGGGACGGCCGACGCGCTGGGGCCGCACGGGCCGATCGCCACTGCGCTCGGGAAGTACGAGGATCGACCCAGCCAACGGGACATGGCCGCGTTCATCGCCGACGCGTACAACGACGGCGGTGTCGCCCTGCTCGAGGCCGGAACTGGCATCGGCAAATCGTTCGCGTATCTCGCGCCGGCCATCGAGTGGGCGACCCGCAACGGCGAGCGCACGATCGTCTCGACCAACACGATCAATCTGCAGGAGCAGTTGGTCGGGAAGGATCTGCCGTTTCTGCGGCGCGCCTTCGAAGCGCTGCAGCGGCCGCCGACCTTCGCGCTTCTCAAAGGCTGGAACAACTACCTCTGCCTGAACCGGCTCCAGTTGGCGCGACAGGGTCAGGGGTCGCTGCTCGAGCCCGAGTGGCAACCGGAACTCGAGACGCTCGTGGAGTGGGCGGAACGCACGACGGACGGATCGCTCTCCGATCTTCCCGATCCGCCGCCGTCCGAGGTGTGGGACGAGGTGAAGGCCGAGGCGGACCTCTGTCACCGCCTGGAGTGCCCGCATTTCGACCGGTGCTTCCTCTTCGCGGCCCGGCGACGGGCGGCCGAGGCCGACATCGTCGTCGTGAACCACCATCTGCTCGCGTCGGATCTGGCGATCCGCCGTGTACAGGAGAACTGGCAGGACGCCGCGGTTCTGCCGCCGTATCGCCGCCTGATTCTGGATGAGGGACACCATCTCGAAGATGTCGCCGCGCGGCACCTCGGATCGCAGGTCACCGCCCGCGGGGTGGTGCGGCTACTCGGTCGCCTCGAGCGCAACGGGAAGGGGCTCGTCCCCACGATGATCGCGGAGTTGCGTCGGGCGGGAGACGCGCTCGCAGCCGACACGGCGGAGATCCTGGCTCGCCAGGTCCTGCGCGCGGTGGGGGACGCGCGCGGATACGCGGACCGAGTGTTCGGTATCCTCTGGGACTTTCTCGAGTCGGCCGGGCATCCCGTCGTCCGGCTCAACGATGATTTTGCCCGGGATGCCGTGTGGGAACAGGGCCTCGGTGTCGCGCTCGACAACCTGGTCGGCACGCTGAACAAGATGCGGGACGATTTGGATCTCGTCGCCGACCGCCTGGCGTTCGAGGATGACCTGGACCGCCGCTCCGATCTCCTGCGCGAGCTGCGCGGCGTCGTTCGACGGCTGCAGTCGGCCTCCGACGGGTTTGCCCTCACGCTCCGTCCGGCCCCCGGTGCGCTGATGGTCCGGTGGGTCGAACGCCGGGGCGAACGGACGGGGAAGGGCGTGCGCCCGATCGGCCTCGCCGCCGTGCCGCTGGATCTGGCGGGCGTACTCCGCGACGCGCTGTTCGACCGGGTGGAGACCGTCGTCCTCACCAGCGCGACGTTGGCGGCGGGCGGGGACTTTCAGTTCCTGCGCGGGCGGATCGGGCTCGGTCTTCCGCCCGAACTCGTGCGGTTCGAGGAGGTGCTGCCCTCGCCCTTCGACTATCCGGACCGGTGCCTCTTTGCCGTGCCGACGGACGTGCCGGATCCGCGGGCGGACGCGGGTGGGCACGACCGTGCGGTGGCCGACGCCATCGTGCATCTGGCGCACGCCGGAGACGGCGGGCTGTTCGCCCTGTTCACCAGCCACGCGCAGCTCCGTCGCGTGGCCGGGCTGATTCGCCAGGCGGTCGGACACCGGTGGCCGCTCCTGGTGCAGGGCGAGGGGCAGCGAGACACGCTGCTGCGGCGGTTCCGCGAGTCGGGCTCCGCGATCCTCCTCGGGACGGACAGCTTTTGGGAGGGGGTCGACGTGCCTGGGCGCGCGCTGCGCACGCTCATCCTGGCCAAGGTCCCCTTCCGGGTGCCCACCGAGCCGCTCACGGCGGCACGGCTGGAACTGCTGGAGTCCCAAGGCGGAGACGGGTTTCGCGACTATCTTCTGCCGCTTGCGGCCCTCAAGCTCAAGCAGGGGTTCGGCAGGCTCATACGGACCGCTACCGACCTCGGCGTGGTACTACTCATGGACTCACGCGTGGTGACCCGACCGTACGGATCGATGCTGGTGGCTTCACTGCCCCCCGCACGTCGGGTCGTTGGCACGTGGCCGGACGTCGGGCGTGAGGTCGAGGAGTTCTTCGCTCATCACGGGATCGGAGCCCCCATATGAGCAGTGCACACGATCGGGTGAGCGGCGTGCCGCGGCGCGCAGCCGCGTGCATCGGATCGGTGCGCGAGGTCTGACGTGCGAGGCGCTCCGTTCCGGTTGCCGCCCCCCGAGCGACGCTGGTCGACATGGCCAGGCGTGGCGAGCGTGGCGATTCACCTGGTTGTTGGGGTCGCCGTCGTCCTGGCGGCGGAGTGGGGCCGTCAGCAGTTCGTGACTACCTACATCATCCTGCAGGATCCGGCGGCGCTCGGGCCGCGCGAGGTGCTGCTCCCGCCACTCAGCCCGCCGCCGGGTGAGGGGGGGCGCGCCGGTCGGGTACCGGACATCGTCGCCCGGGAGATCCCCGTCGTGCCGCCCGACACGATCATCGTGGCGGAAACGCCCGAGGCCGACGTGCCGGTGCTCGGTGATTTCGATCTCGTCCCCGGGCCCGACACTCTTCGGGCGATCCCCGGGGAGGAAGCGCCGGCCAACGCGCGACGGCTCGGGCCGTCGTACGCCGGCGGTCGGGTGTGGGTTCGGCCGTTCGAGGCAGGCCTCGGCGTCGTCGGACCGTCGGCGTCCGTGGCGATCCACGTGGCGCGCGTCGACAGCGCGCTGCGTGAGCGCATCAAGTCGTGGGTGGACACGATGCCGCGCGACAGCTTTGCACTCCCGGCACCGGAGCGGTGGACGGCCGAAATCGCGGGCAAGACATGGGGGGTGGACCAGCAGTGGATCTACCTCGGCGATTTCAAGCTGCCGACGGCCCTGCTCGCGCTGCTTCCGCTGCCGCAGGGGAACTACGACCGCGCCCGGGAGGCGCAGGAGCTGCAGCGGATCCGGTCGGAGATCATCGATGCGGCGGAGCGTGCCGAGAACGCGGCCGAGTTCAACGACTACGTGAAGGACCTGCGGCGCCGGAAAGACGAGGAACGCGCGCTCGAACAGGCGCGGCGCGAGGCCGCGAGGCGCGACACG
>JBDHIW010000118.1:0-7712 GCA_039587215.1 Gemmatimonadota bacterium
TTCGTGCCGCTGGGCGACGCGATCGACGTCGCACAGGAGTGCGGGCGGCTGCAGGACGAGATCACGCGGCTCGACGAGCAGTTGGCCCGGGTCGCCGCCAAACTGGCCAACGAACAGTTCGTCGCGAAGGCGCCCGCCGAGGTCGTCGAGCGCGAACGCAGCAAGGAAGCAACGTGGCGCGAGCAACGCGACGCGCTGGTCGCCAAGCGGCACGCGTTGGGCTGCTGAGCCTCGCCGCCGCATGCGCGGTGGTGCAGGAGCCGCCCGGCGGACCGCCCGACTTCGCGATCCCCGAGCTGGTCGAAGTCACGCCCGATTCCGGGAGCGTGGCCGACTCGCTGCGCGACCCCGTCGTGTTCCAGTTCGACGAGGTGATCTCGGAGGCGTCCGGCGGCGGGCTCGAACGGCTGTTCCGGCTGTCCCCGCGCGTCGAGCGCCTCTCCATCGACTGGAAACGCACCCGGATCGAGGTCCGGCCCCGGCGCGGATGGCAGCCCGACCGGATCTACCACGTCACGATGCTCCCGGGCATCGCCGATCTCCGAAACAACCGCATGGAGGAAGGGCGGCACGTGGTGTTCTCCACGGGCGGCCCGATCCCGGACACGCGCATCGAGGGTGACGTCCTCGACTGGGACAACGGACGGGTCGGGGTCGGGGCGGCCGTCGAGGCGGTGCTGATGCCCGACTCCCTGATCTACGAGGGCCGGGCGGACTCGCTCGGGCACTTCCGGATCGAGGCGCTGCCGCGCGGCACGTACGTGCTCTACGCCGCAATCGACGCGAACAACAACGGCGAGCGCGACCGGCGCGAGGCGTTCGATTCCGCGACCGTGACGCTCGACAGCGTCGTGGAACGCGCCATGTGGGCGTTCCTGCAGGACACGAACGGCCCGCAGCTCGCACAGGTGAACCCGATCGACTCGATCACCGCCCGACTGCAGTTCAGCCAGAAGCTGCGCCTCGGTGAGCCCGACGACACGGCGGTGCGCGCGTGGCTTCTGCCGGACACCGTCGCCGTGGCCGTCGCCGCGCTGTGGGATACGCCCGCCTACGACTCGATCACGGCGGCGGAAAGCGCCGCGGCCGACTCCGCCCGCAGCGCCGCGGCCGCCGACTCACTCGCCGCCGATTCCACCGCCGCCGATTCGGCGGCCGCGCCCCCGGATACGACCACGCCGCCCATCGCCGCGCCCCCGGGCGCCGCCGGCCAGATCGGTGACGAGGAGGCCGCGGCCCCACCCGACAGTTCGGCCGCTCTCCGACTGCTGCCGACGCGTCCGCCGCTGGTGGCCGTCTGGTTCCTCCGGTTCGTGGATCCGGCGCCGCCCGGCGCCCGCTATCTGGTCGAGGTGACCGCCGCCAACGTGAACGGGGCGGTCGCGACCTCGCGTGCGGTCCTCGTCATCCCCGAGGCTGAAACCGAGGAGTCCCGATGAGCGACGCCCGCCGGCGGCTTCCCGCGGTCTCGCGAATCCTCGAAGGGATGCAGGACCACCCGGCGGGCGCGCGGTGGCCACGCCACGACCTGGTCGAGGCCATCCGCAGCGTACTCGGGTCCGCCCGCGAGACCGGTACCCTGCCGCCCGACGGCGATTGGACCGGTGCCGTGGCCGCCTGGCTCGAGGCCCGCGACCGCCGGTCGCTCCGCCCGGTCATCAACGCGACGGGCGTGCCGCTGCACACAAATCTCGGGCGCGCCCCGCTCGCCGACACCGCGCGCGATGCAGTGGTCCGCGCGCTGGGCTACAGCACGCTGGAGTTCGACCGTGAGGCCGGAAGCCGCGGCTCGCGCCAGAGCCACGTTGCCCCGCTGCTCGCGGAGCTGACGGGCGCAGAGGACGCGCTCGTCGTCAACAACGCCGCCAGCGCACTCGTCCTCGTGCTGGGTGCCCTCGCGGCGCGGGGCGAAACGATCGTCTCCCGCGGCGAGCTCGTGGAGATCGGGGGCGCCTTCCGCATCCCGGACATCCTGGCGAAGAGCGGCAGCGTCCTGGTCGAGGTCGGTACGACGAACCGCACCCGACTGTCGGACTACACGGCCGCGCTGAGCCCGCGCACGCGCCTGCTCCTCAAGGTGCACCGCTCCAACTTCCAGCAGCGGGGCTTCGTGTCCGAGACCGACGTGACCGAGCTCGCGGCGCTCGGGGCGGCACGCGGCATCCCCGTGGTGCACGACGTCGGCAGCGGGTTGCTGACCAACCTCGAACCGTACGGGCTCACCGGTGAACCGAGCGTCGGCGCCAGCGCGGCCGCAGGTGCGGTCGTGGTGTTTTCCGGCGACAAGCTGCTGGGCGGCCCGCAAGCCGGCATCGTGGCCGGGCCGCGCGACACCATCGCGACGATCGCGGGTGACCCGATGACCCGCGCCCTGCGCCCCGACAAGGTGACGTTCGCCGCGCTCGAAGCGACGCTCCGGCTCTACCGCGATCCTGCCCGCGCGCTGCGGGAGATTCCGGTCCTGCGCATGCTCACCACCGATGCGGCGACGCTGACCAGGCGGGCCCGCCGCCTGGCCCGACGCATACCCGGAGCACGGACGACCCCCGGCACCTCCACGGTGGGCGGCGGTGCGTTCCCCGACTGCACCCTTCCGACAACGCTCGTCGTGGTCGAGACCGCGTCCGTCGACGCGGGGCTCGCGGCCCTGCGCGCGCAGGATCCGCCGGTCGTCGCCCGCGCGCTCGACGGCGCGGTCGTGCTCGATCCCCGCACCATCGCCGACGACGAAATCCCCGTGGTCGCGAGGGCCGTCCAGGCGGCCGATCTCGCGACCTCCTGAGGGAACCGGGGAACTCCGGAACTCTCACGGCTTCGGACGGTACGGTCGATTGCCATTTAGGCGACGCCCGGCGAGATTCCTCTCGCCGCGCACCCATGATTACCGGTTTGTGGAGGCTTCGTTGTCGATGAATCGTTCGTTGTTGATCCCGATGGTCGGACTCGCGTTTGCCGCGTTCCCGGCCCACGCGCAGGAAGAAACCCCCATGGACGCGCCGGTGGCCGACGTGCCGCCCGTCGAAACGCTCGGCTTCGGCGAGACGGTGAGCGCGTTCTTGAGCGCCAACGACCTGATGTTCGAGGACAGTACGTACTTCAAGCCGTACCTGTTCGACGGCGAGGCAGGCGACGAGATCACGCTGCATCTCTCGTCGGCGGATTTCGACGCGTTTCTGCTGCTGGCGGATTCGAGCGAGACGCCGTTCCTCTCGGACGACAACAGCGGTGGCGCCTGCAATGCCTACCTGACGGCCACGCTGCCGGCGGCCGGCCAGTACCTCGTCTTCGTCAATACGACGCGCGCCGGGGATGTCGGCCAGTTCCAGCTCACGCTGCAGCAGGGCACGCAGCCCGCGGAAAGCCGGGACCGATGCCAGGGCTTCATCACGTTCGAGGGGCGGACCTGGGTGGGCGGCGCCGTCGAGGGCGAGCTCGGCGCCGGTAACGGCACCATGGGCGGCGCCTTCTTCGAAGCCTGGCTCCTTCCCGACGTGCAGGGGCAGCCGTTCACGGTCGACCTGATCTCCGACGACTTCGACGCCGGCCTCGTGCTGGTGCAGGGTTTCGCCGAGGTGCTGGACGTCAACGACGACGGCGCGGGTGCCTGCAACGCCCGCATCGCCCACACGCCGGCGTCGGCGCGGCCCTTCCGGGTCGTGGTCCGCACAGCCGGCGAGGGGCAGTCGGGATCGTACCTGCTCCGGGTGAAGCCCGGGCTCGAGACCCTCGTCGACCAGCCTCCCTGTGATCGGGGCGGCCCCGGCGGACCGTAGCGCCATGCGGGTGGCCGTGCTCGCGTCCGGCGGCGGGTCCAACCTGCAGGCCCTGCTGGACGCCTGCACCGCCGACACACCCGCGCAGATCACGCTCGTAGTGAGCGACAAACCGACGGCCCGTGCGCTCGAACGCGCACGGGCCGTCGGCGTTTCCGCCCACGTCCTGGACGACGTCCGCGACGGCGACGCCCTCAACGCGCTCCTCACGGCACACGACGTCGGGCTCGTCGTGCTGGCGGGCTATCTCAAGCTCGTTCCCGAATCCACCGTCGCCGCATACGGCGATCGCATGATCAACATCCACCCGGCCCTGCTGCCCGCGTTCGGCGGACCCGGCATGTACGGGCGGCACGTCCACGAAGCCGTGCTGGCCTCTGGTGCGACGCTGTCAGGCTGCACAGTCCACCGCGTAACGGCCGCGTACGACGAGGGTTCGATCCTCGCGCAGTGGCCGGTTCCGGTGCGCGCCGACGACACGCCGACGTCGCTGGCGGCCCGCGTGCTCGCGGTGGAGCACCAACTGCTGCCGGCCGTCGTGCTGGCTGCGGCTCGTGCAAACCGTGTCGTACGATTACCCTCCACGGACGACTACTTCACTACCGCGGGTTCGGCGCCGTCGGTCGGCGACGCACTCGCATCCAATCCGATCGACTAGTGTGGGGAGGCTGATGTGCCCAGGGCGCTGATTTCCGTTTCGGACAAGCGCGGCATCGCGAAGTTCGCCCGCGAACTCGTGACGCTCGGCTGGGAGATCGTGTCGACCGGTGGGACCGCGCACGTCATTCGGCAATCCGACATTGAGGTCGTGCCCATCGAGGCCGTGACCGGGTTTCCCGAGATCCTCGACGGGCGGGTGAAGACGCTGCATCCCGCGGTCCACGCCGCGCTGCTCGCGCGGCACGACCTGCCGGAGCACGTCGAGGAGCTCGCGAGCCACGGCTTCGCCCCGATCGACATGGTCGTGGTGAACCTCTATCCGTTCAAAGAGACCATTGGCCGACCCGACGTGAAGCTGATGGACGCGGTGGAGCAGATCGACATCGGCGGCCCATCCATGCTGCGCTCGGCCGCGAAGAACCACCCGGGCGTACTCGTGATCGTCGATCCGTCCGATTACGACCGCGTGCTCGACGCCGTGCGGTCCGGCGCGGACTCCGCGGACCTCCGGCGCGAGTTGGCGGCGAAAGTGTTCGCGCATACCGCGTCGTACGACACGGTGATCGCCCAGTATCTCGCCAAGGGAAGCACCGACCTGCCCCGCACCACGAGCTTCGTGCTCGAGCGGAGGCAGATGCTCCGGTACGGCGAGAATCCGTACCAGCGCGCGGCGCTGTACTCGACCGGCGAAGGGCGCGGGATCGACGCGATCTCCCAGCTGCACGGGAAGGAGCTGTCGTTCAACAACCTGCTGGATATCGAGGGCGCGTCCTCGGCCGTCGCGCCGTGGCCCGACCGGCCCGCCTGCGCCGTCATCAAGCACACCACTCCCTGCGGTGTGGCGCTGGGCAAGACGCCCAAGGAAGCCTACGAGCGCGCGCTCGCCACCGACCCCACCTCGGCCTTCGGGTCGGTGGTCGCGTTCAACACGGTGGTCGACGCCACGACCGCGGAGGCGATGGCCGATCTCTTCGTAGAGGTGGTCGTGGCTCCGCGGTTCCACGACGACGCGGTGGACGTCTTCAAGCGAAAGAAGAACCTGCGCGTCGTCGAGTTGCCGCTGCCCGACAGCCGCCCGGCGCTCGACGTCAAGCGGCTGCGCGGCGGGATGCTCGTGCAGGACCGCTTCACGTTCGACCCGGACGAAGCCGAGTGGAAGACCGTCACCAAGCGCGAGCCCACCGACGCAGAGTGGACGGACCTGCGGTTCGCATGGGCCGCGGTCGCCGGCGTCAAGTCGAACGCGATCCTGCTGGCTAGGGATGAGTCGGCCATCGGCATCGGCGCCGGACAGATGAGCCGTGTCGACGCCACGTTCCTGGCGCTGCACAAGGCTCGCGAGGCCGGGCACGACCCCGACGGGTCCGTGCTCGCGTCGGACGCCTTCTTCCCGTTTGCGGACAGCATCCAGCAGGCAGCGGAGGCAGGCATCCGCGCGATCATCCAGCCGGGCGGCTCCGTCCGCGACGACGAGGTGCGCGATGCCGCGGACGCGCACGGCATCGCGATGGTGCTCACAGGAAAGCGGCAGTTCCGCCACTAGCGTGACGGACCCGACGCCTCCCTCCCTGCAGGCCCCGCCCTACCGGTGGGCGGCCGCGTTCACGACGGCGGTGCTGGCGCTGTACGTGATCACGCTGGCGCCGACGACCCAGTTCTGGGACACGTCGGAGTACATCGCCGCGGCGAAAGTGCTCGGCATTCCGCACCCACCGGGGAATCCCCTGTTCGTGCTGCTTGCGAACGTGTGGGGGCGCCTGCCGCTGGGCGAGTATGCCTACCGCATCAACCTCTTTGCGGCGGTGACCAGCGCGCTGGCGAGCGGGTTCCTCTTCTTGGTCGCGGAGCGGCTGCTCCGCAACGTGACCGATGCGCCCGCGGCCGTGCGCCGATGGGTGGCGGCGGCAGGGACCTTCACCGGGGCCACCGCATTCACGGTTTGGAATCAGTCCGTCGTGAACGAGAAGGTCTACACCCTCAGCCTGCTCTCGATCGCGCTCGTCCTGTGGCTCGCCGTCCACTGGGGCGACCAGAAGGAAGGCGAGCGCCGCGACCACTGGCTGCTGGTCATCGTGTACATCGTCGCGCTCAGCACGACGAACCACCTCATGGGCGCGCTCGTGGTGCCGGCGGTGCTCGTCTATGTGCTGATGACGGACCCCCGCGTGCTGCTGCGGCCGCGGATGTGGATCGCGGCCCTGATCGTCGTGGCGATCGGCCTCAGCATGAACGGCATCCTCCCGATCCGGGCCGCGCACTACCCCGCGATCAATGAGGGCGAGCCCGTCACGTGGGAGGCGCTGAAGGCGGTCCTCGCGCGCGAACAGTATCAGAAGGGGCCGCTGCTGCCCCGCCAGGCGGACATCCTGTGGCAGTACGGGAACTACTTCCAGTACTTCGGCTGGCAGTTCGCCCACGACTTCGGCGTCCAGGTGCGCGCGGCCGCGGCCTTCCTGTTCGGCGGCCTGGGACTGCTCGGCGGTGCTGCGCTCCTGCGGCGGGACCGACGCGGCGGCCTGGCCATGGGAGCGCTGATCTTCACGGTCACCGTCCTGCTGGTCTTCTACCTCGACTTCAAGTACGGCTATTCGTTCAAGCCGGGCCCCAACGCCCTCTCCGAGGTCCGCGAGCGCGACTACTTCTTCATTGCATCGTTCCAGCTCTGGGGCGTGATGACCGCCCTGGGGTTCGGGGTCCTGCTGAATGGGGTGCAGGACCTGCTGAGCGCCGCGGAGAAGCGCACGGCCGGCTGGGGCACGCCGATCGCCATCGTGCTGGTGCTCGGTCTGATCCCGCTCTTCGGCAACCGCCTCACCGCGCCCCGAAACGGCGAGTGGCTCCCGCGGGATGTGGCATGGGACATCCTCCAGTCGGTGGAGCCGCACGGCATTCTCGTCACGGCGGGCGACAACGACACGTTCCCACTCTGGTACATGCAGGAAGTCGAGGGTGTGCGGCCGGACGTGATCGTCGCCAACCTCTCGCTGGCCAACACGATCTGGCACCCGCGGCAGATCAAGCGGCGCCCGGCGGTCCCCTACGCGGACATGCGGGCGATCGACGTGTATGCAGACCGCGAGTGGCCGACGCCCGACGAGCCGCCGCTCGCGGCGAGCATGGAGGAGCTCGACGCCATCCCGCCGATTTTGCAGGTACCGCCCGACCGCAACGTCCTGCGGATCGGCGGGCTGCAGCTCGTCATTCAGCAGTCGTACCTGCAGCGCTCCGACATCGTGATGATCCAACTGCTGCGCGACAACCTCGGGAAGCGGCCGATCT
>JBDHIW010000299.1:0-2773 GCA_039587215.1 Gemmatimonadota bacterium
ACGCCGGGCCGGCGCGCCGGACGACGATGCGCTCGACCCGCGTGAGCGTCGCGGTCAGGACGTCGAACTCCAGGTCGCCGATCACGAAGCGGTCGCCGGAGCGAGGAATCCGCCCGGCAGCTCGCGTGAGCAGTCCTCCGATCGTCTCGCCCGTCTCCGGCAGCGCGACGCCGAAATGCGCACGCACCTCGTCGATCGGACTGGCGCCGTGGACCTCCACGAGTTCGGGACCCGGAAGATCCGGGGCGAAGACGAGGCCGTCCGACTCGTCGAAGATCTCTCCCACCAGCGCTTCCAGCAGGTCCTCGACCGTGACGATCCCGGCCGTTCCGCCATACTCGTCGAGGACCACGGCGACGTGCAGGCGATCGCGCTGCAGATCGGCCAGCACGGCCGTACAGGCCTTGGAGCCCGGAACCGTCGCCACGTTGCGGATCGGCAGATCCGCTCCGGGCGCGATCCGCAGGATGTCGAACGCGAAGATCATCCCCACCACTTCGTCGAGACTGTCGCGATAGACAGGGACCCGCGAGAACCCGCACTCGCCGAGCACACGGGCGACATCGTTCACCGACGCACCTTCGGGAATCGCCACGACATCCGTGCGCGGCGTCATGACCTCGCGAACCTGACGCTCGGTGAAGTCGAGCACTCCGGCCATCGCACTCAGCTCGTCGGTGTCGGGCGGTGCCCCCGGCGGCCCGGCGTCCCGCAGCGGTCCGGGGAGCCGCGCGTGGAGCCGCGGGAGCACGTGTCCGATGATGCCGGGTGACCAATGTGCTCCCATGGCGGCCGCCACCCCCTGGCCCACGACGGCGACGCCCGGAAGGACGCCGACCACCAAGACGATGGCGGCCACGGCCGGGTCGAGGAACGACAGCAGCCACGCGACGCCCAAGCCCGTTACGACCGCGCCCGCCGATCCCATCAGACGAACACGCTGTGCCAGGCCGTCTCCATGGGCCAGGAGCGTCGCGGCCCCGGCCCAGCCCGGCCGCCGCTCGACCACCCAGCGATACAGCTGAACCCTGCCCGGCGCCGTCAGGGCGCTGCGGAGCGCCGATCCCGCCGCCACCATCAGGATGCCCACGCCCAGGAGAACCCACGCCAGTGTCATGTGGGCAGCCCGTCGCCTGCCGCGACGTCGTCGCGCGCTTCCATCCGCTCGAAGTACACCTTGCGCACGCGCCGCTGGACGACCTTCTCGACCACCACGCGAAATCCGTCGATGCGGAGCTCCTCTCCGGGTTCCGGCACGCGACCCAGCTCGGAATAGATCAGCCCTCCCACCGTGGTGACGTCCTCGCGATCCAGTGACAGATCGAGTAGCTCCGCAAGCTCGTCCAGCGTCACTGACCCGTTGACCCAAAACCGGTCGTCTCCTTCGGAGGTGTACGGCGCCTCTTCGTCCGCATCGTACTCGCCGCGGATCTCGCCGACGATCTCCTCGAGCACGTCCTCCAGCGATACGACCCCCGCGGTCCCGCCGAACTCGTCGACGACGATGGCCAGGTGCGACGGCCCACGCTGGAAGTCGCGCAGCTGCGCGGTGAGCAGTTTCGATTCGGGGACGTACTGCGGACGACGCAGCAAATCCTGCCAGCGTTCGGGTGGGTCCGTCAGCCCGGCGACATACGTCGTCAGGTCCTTGGCGTAGAGGATTCCCTCGATGTCGTCGAGATCGACCTGCGGCCAGGAGAACGCCGCCTCGATGCCCTCGATGTCCAGGCGCGGCGTCATCACGTCGGCCACGGTCTCTTCCCGTAGCGACAGGACGCCGGCCACCATGTTCTGCTCGCCCGCACCGACCTCCGGTGCAGGCTCGGGCGGGAGGATGTCCCGCATGCCGCGTTCGGTCGCGCTCGCCGCAGCGTGCAGAGGACGAACCGCATGCGCGATCTGCCGAGCGACCGGCCAGGCTGCACTCGCCAAGCGGGGCGCCACTCCCGCGGCTGCTCGTGGGAGCAGATGGCCCGTGACGAGCACGAAGCCACCGACCACGATGGCGACGCCAACGGCCTCCAGCCCCGGGCGCGCCCACCACGCCGTCACCGCGCCAGCCGACACCGATGCGACGAGGAGCAACGTCAGGCGCGCGATGTGCAGCACGTCCAAATCCTGGGGCTCGGACGCGCCGCTGCCCGGAGACTCCGCCGCGGTGACGACCGCGGCCAGGAGCGTGGCACCGATGGTGCCCGCCACCGCGAGGATCGCGATGAACGCGGTCATTGGGCCTTCCCCGTGCCGAACCGATCGACGTAGCGCTCCTGCCGTCGCCACATAGGCGAGCGGACCCGATCGTCGCCGCTCGGGTGCGCGTATCCAAGCGCATGCAGCACCCCGTGCACCAGCGTGCGGACCTCTTCCTCACGACGCGGCAATCCGAGCGTGCCGGCCGATCGGCGCGCGACGGCGGGGCACAGATACACGTCGCCCGCCACCTCCGAGCCATGCACGAGTGGGAACGCGATCACGTCGGTCGATCGATCGCGTCCGAAGCTCCGGCGATTGAGGGCGCGCATCTGCTGGGACGTAAGAAACGTGACGCTCATCGAGCCACCCCGCGTGCCCTCGGCGCGCAGCACGCCCTGCACCACCCGGGTCACATCCGCAGCCGTAAGCGCGGAACGCGTCCGCGCCGTGCCGCTGACGTGCACCCTAGGCGGGCGCCGCGTCGCCCTTCCAGTCGGCACTGATGCCTCCACCCGCGGCGGGATAGTCGATCCGGCCGTGGTGGGCCCCCGCCAGCACGCGCACGAACTCGTCGCGCACG
>JBDHIW010000119.1:0-11106 GCA_039587215.1 Gemmatimonadota bacterium
AAACGACGACCGGCCCGTCACCCTCGCGCTCGTAGGCGACTCCTCCCGGTGTCGCGGCGGCTGAAGGCGCCTGCGCCACGGCCGGCCCAGCACCGACCGCGAGGACGAGCCCGACCGCCCACCCGCGCATCCTGCTACCAGGCGATCCCGTAATCCTCTCCGTGGTGGCTCGACCCGCCCCAGAACGACCCATGTGCCCAGTCGAAGAAGATCGCATTGATGGGGCCCGATGTCCGCGCCTGCGAACGGAGGTCATAGCCCATGTCGCGCAACGCCTGCCGCACGTAGGGCGGCAGCGAGGTGTTCACCGTCATGTCGCCGGGGCGGGACGCGTGGTCGTCGAACGAGTTCCGGAGCTGATAGCTGTTGATGTTCGGTGCCTCCGCCGCCTCCTGCACGGTCATGCCGAACTCGACCATGTTGAGGAAGAACTGCAGGAGATTCTGGTCCTGCGTGTCGCCACCCTGCACCGCGAACGACAGGAACGGCTTGCCGTCCTTCAGCGCCAGACTCGGCGTCAGCGTGGCACGGGGACGCTTGCCGGGTTCGATCACGTTGTACGGGTTGTCGACGGCGTCGAAGACGAAGCTCTGGGCACGCTGGCTCAGTCCGACCCCGGTGCGCCCGGCGATCACGGCGGGCACCCATCCACCACTCGGCGTGATGGACACGACCCAACCCTCGGCGTCGGCGGCCTGGATGGACGTCGTACCCAGCGTGAAGGACTCCATGAACTGCGCGTCGTCCGCCGCGCTCGTGGCCGTCGTCGGCTGGCCGCGCGGCCACTGCTCGAGGAGGTCGGTGAAGGGATTCTCGCCCCCCTGATAGGGGTACGGATCCCCGGGCGTGACCTCGGGGTCGTTCCGCTCGCGATCGATCTGCGCGGCTCGGTCGCGCGCGTACTCCTTGGATAGGAGTCCCTCGACCGGCTCCTCGGGCGGATAGTACGGATCACCGTAATAGAAATCGCGGTCGGCGAACGCCAAGTTCATCGCCTGGTAGAGCGTGTGGATGTACCGAGCGCTGTTGTACCCCATGGACGGCAGATCGAAGTGCTCGAGGATGTTCAGCGCCTGCAGCAGCACCGGTCCCTGCACCCACGTCGTGAGCTTGAACACCTCGATGTCCTTATACGTGGTGCTCACGGGCTCTTCGACATGCACCTGCCACCGATCGAGGTCGGCCATCGTAATGAGCGCGCCGTCCTCGCGAGCACCGCGTACCAACTCCTCTGCGATGTCCCCGCGGTAGAAACGGTCGTACGCCGCATAGATGGCCTCCGCGCGGGTCTTCCCTGCGGCCAACGCGGCAGCCTCCGCCTCGACGAGCTTGCGAAGCGTGGCCGCGAGGTCGGGCTGCCGGAAGATCTCACCCGCAACCGGGGCTTCCCGCTCGTCTCCGAGGTGCGGCAGGAACACACCCGGGGAGTACGTCCACTGCTTGATCCTCTCGGCGTGGCTCTGCATCCGGTCGGCCGTCTGCGCCTCGATCGCATAGCCGTCGGCCATCTCGATCGCGGGGGCCAAAACCTCCGCGAGCCCCATCGTCCCCCATTCGGCAAGCATCGTCATGAGCCCGCCCGGCGTGCCCGGCGTCACCGCAGCAAGCGGTCCGTACTCCGGGGGGAATTCGTGCCCCTGCTCCCGATAGAAGTCGGCCGTCGCCCCGGTTGGGGCGACGCCGAGTGCATTGATGCCGATGACCCGCTGCTCACCGGGATGGTAGAGGAGCGCCTGGGTCTCTCCTCCCCAGCTCAGGACGTCCCACATCGTGGCCGTCGCCGCGAGCATCGCGCACGCCGCATCTACGGCGTTCCCGCCCTGCTGGAAGATCATGGCCCCCGCCGTGGCGCCAAGCGGCTTGCCGGTGATCGCCATCCAGTGCCGACCGTGGAGGGGCGGCTTGACCGTCTGCTGGGCGTCGACGGCTACCGGGGCGGCCAAGAGCACGGCGGCTCCGAGTACCATCAGCGCGTGTCGGGAGTGCAAGCGGGTCATCGTGATCCTCCGGCAAGTGTTCGAGCAACTGCACCGCTCGAAACATATCGCCCGCCCCGGGGTCCCGCACCAACGCGCGCGCTGGCATTGATCCCCACCACGCACCACTTTTGACACCACGCCTCGGAGGCACGATGGACCGATCGATCGTCAGCACCACACTCGTGGCCCTCACCGGCCTCAACACGGCGCTTGCCGCCCAGGAACCGGTGCGGCAGTCACTGTTCTACATGACCGGCAGCGAAGCGTCCTTTGCGAGTTTCGGCGCGCACGTGGACCAGATCGACATCGTCGGGCCCCAGGTCTACTCGGTGGCCGAGGACGGCGTCGTCTGGGGTGGCGTGGACCCGCGCGTGCTCGATCTCGCCCGCGCGTCAGGCACCAAGGTGATGCCGCTCATCCACAACCCCGGGTTCAATCAGGAGATGATCCACGGCCTGCTGGCCGACTCGGCGGCGCGTGCCCGGACGGTGGCCGCCATGGTCGATCTGGGCCGGCGGCATGGCTATTGGGGATGGCAGTTCGACTTCGAGAACATCCATGTGAGCGACACGGACCGCTTCACCGCCTTCTATCGCGAAGCGGCCGACGCGCTGCACGCAGCGGGCATGACACTTTCGATCGCCGTAGTGCCGACCGACGGTGTGCCCGGACACCTGCCGTTCCATCGCTACATGCTGGCCAACTGGCGCGGCAACTTCGACGTTGCGGCGCTGGCCGAGATCGGCGACTTCATCTCCCTCATGACGTACGCGCAACACGGCGGCGTCACGACGCCGGGACCGATCGCCGGGCTGCCGTGGATGCGGCGCATGGTCGAGTACGCGCTGGCGCAGGGCGTGCCGGCGGCGAAGCTATCGCTCGGCATCCCCTCGTACTCCGGCTATTGGCGGCCCGACTATTCCGAGGACCGGGGTGCCAAGGTGGCGGGAGCCGAAGTCTCATGGGCGCGTGCGCAGGCGCTTCTCGCGCAGAATGCAGCGGAGGCGACGTGGCTGCCCGATCAGGGGAGCCACCTGGCGTACTGGGCGCGGTCCGGCACGTTCGAGTGGCTCTTCCTGGAAGACCAGCGCTCGTTCGCCACGAAGCTCGCGCTGCTGGACGAGTACCCCAACCTGCACGGAATCTCGGTCTGGGTGCTCGGCGCGGAGGACCCCGACATCTGGCCGGCCCTGACCGCGCGCCGGCGCGATCGTTGACCGGCGAGGATCGCGCGTGACCGGTGCCGCCCTCGCCCTGCTGTTCCAGTCGTCCCTGCTGGGCGCCATCGACGACCGCCCGCCCGCGGGGTTCGACGTCGTCCGGTATGAGTTTACGGTCGCGCTCGAAGCGTCGACCGATGACATCCGCGTGATCGCCGCCGTCGAGGCGCGCGTGCTCGTCGACGGCGCCCCGCTCGCCCTGGACCTCGATCCCACGATGCGAGTGGCGACGGTGGAAGTCGACGGCGCACCGCTCGGGCGCGGCGGCTGGACCCAGGACGGGCGTGGCGTGACGATCCCGCACGAGCGTCCGGCCGGATCGACCGTGACCGTCCGCCTGGCGTACGGGGGTGTGCCGTCACGCGGTCTGCGGATCGGCCCCAACCTGCGACAAGGCCAGCGTGGGATGGCGCGTCGTCGTGCCGTCCGGATGGCAGGTCGTGGCCAATGGGTCGCTCGTCGCCGTCGACACGTTGCCGGCGAGCGGCAGCACGGTCTGGACCTGGGACGAACCGCGTCCGATCCCCGCGCACACGATGGTCGTGGGAGCGGCGCCGTTCGCCGTTCGGGTACTCGCCGACGGCGACCGCGCCCCACGTCACGAGGTCTGGGTCTTCGCGGATGACCCGTCCGCCGTTGCGTACGGCGCGTTCGATCGTGCGCACCGGATCCTCGAAACGCTCGAGGAGTTCATCGGCCCCTTTCCCTATGCGGCACTCGCGCACGTACAGTCGACCACGCGCTTCGGCGCGATGGAGAACAGCTCCGCGGTGTTCTACAACCAGCGGGGGATCGCGAACCGCACCTTGGGCGAAGCGACGGTCGTGCACGAGATCGCCCACCAATGGTTCGGCGATGCGGTGACCCAGGCGGACTGGAACCACTTGTGGCTCTCGGAAGGGTTTGCCGCCTTCGCCGAGATCCTGTTCTACGATCTCGTCGGTGAGCGCGAGACCTTCACGGCCCAGCTCGCGGCCACACGCGAGGCAGCGATGGCCGCCGGGCATGCCACGTCGCTGCTCGACCCCACGGTCACCGACCCCTCCGCGCTGTTGGGCGCACTGCACTACGACAAAGGGGCGTTGATCCTGCATATGCTGCGGCGGGAGATCGGGGATGCCGCATTTCAGGAGACGCTGCGTAGCTACTACCGGACCTACCGCGACTCGAGCGTCGTCTCCAGCACCCTGGCGGAGGAAGCCGCGCGCGCCTCCGGGCGTGATCTCACGGCATTCTTCACGCAGTGGCTGACGCAGCCCGGGTTCCCGATGCTCGACGTCACGTGGGGGCTCACTGCGGACGCGGACACGCTCGTGATGCGGGTCACGCAGCGCCAGCCCGAGCCCTGGGGGCTCTACGCGCTCTCGCTGCCCGTCGCCATCGGCGGAGACGACCAGCGCGCGATCGTGCGCGTGCCCGCCGCACGCACCTCTGAACTACGGATCCCCGTCTCGATCCCACCGACCTCCATCGCGGCCGACCCCGACGGCGACCTCCTCGCCGAGATTCGCACCCGCCGCGCGCGCTAGGGCCGCAGGGCGTACCCCAGCTTCACAAAAAACGTCCGGCCGGTCTGGGTGAGGCTCACCCCCTCGACACCTGCGCGGTCATCCGCGTATCCCACGAACGCCACCGTCTGCGGGTTCAGCTTGTACGAGAAGAGGAGCTGCGTGAACAGGCTTTGGGACTTCTGTGGGACGGCCACCGGAAACTCCGCGAGATTCCGCCGCACGTCCTGGAACTGCACGACCGCACGCACGTGTGCCCGCGTGCTGAAGTGAAAGAAGATCCGCGACTGCGCGAGATTCGCAGTGAAGACGTGGCGCCCCTGGAACATCAACCGCTGGTAGACGTGGCTGAAGTTGAGCGTGAGGGAGCGGCCCAGACTCAACTGGAGATTGGGCGCGGCAATGATGCGCAAGGAGGGTCGGTTGTTCACGACGTCCACGGCCTCGCCGACGTGACCGTTGATCCCGGCAACGATGGCGCCCGACGGACGGACCGAGAACATGTAGCCCATTTCCAACAGCTCGTGATCCACGCCCCGAAGGCGTTCGCGCTTCTGTAGACCGAACAGCGTCAGCGACGTCTGCAGCGGCCCGAGGTAGTTGACGTTCGCACCGACCACGCGATCGGTGAGTGTCCCGTCATATTTCCACGTCGCGCGCCCGTTCACCCCAACGTTGATGCGCGTGTACCACGTGCCGCGCCGCGGGGCCCAGATGCTCCGGACGAGACCCGCGCTCACATCACGCTGGTCCACCCGAGGGACGAATCCCGCGTCCGCCCGGAATTCCGGGCTCAGGTCCTCGTACTGCGCAAACGCGATCCAGTCGCGGCTGGCGTGCTGGAACTGCACGTCGAGGCCGCCACCGCTGAACGACTCGGTCGGCTGCCCGAACTGGGCGGCCACCCCGGCCGGGTAGGCGGTCTCTGAAAACACGTACTGCGCTCGGAGGCTGTTGGACCGGGAGAGCTGCAGGAACGCGTCAACGCCCCCGAGGCGGTTGTGGTAGTCCGATCCCTCCCGCCCCGTGTAGAGCAACCCGACGTACGATGCGGCACCGACGTCGCGGCGGTAGCGCGCCACCGTCGTGAAGCTGCTGTCCGCAACCTGCGTCGTCACCGATCCCTCGTTGGCCGGCAGCACTAGATTCGTGACGCGATCGTACGCCCCGAAGAGACCCACGCCGTTCGCACCCTCCTTCCCCGTGAGCTTGATGCCGGCCAGCGGCGCCGTGACGGTACGGGTGAATACGGCGTTCACCGGCGTGAGGAAGAAATCCGCGCCCTCGAGGAAGAACGGGCGCTTCTCCGGGAAGAACAGGGCGAACCGCGTGTTCACGTCCAACTGCGCGGCATCCGCCTCCACCTGCGAGAAGTCCGGGTTCACGGTGCCGTTCAGGCTCAGGTTGGGCGTGATGCCCCACCGCACGTCCAAGCCCGGGTCGACGTCGATGGCGCCGGCATCCAGCCCGCCGGTGGGAAACCCCGCGATCGTATCCGTGCGGCTCGACGTGAGCGTGGGCGTGATCTCGAGGTTCACGCCCGGGGCGATCCCCTGCAGCCCGACGAGCTTGTTGGCCTGACAGAGGAGACAGCTGTTGTTGCGATCCGTGGGCATCGAACGGATGCGGTGCCGGTTGCTCCTCGGATACGACCGTTCCGCGATGATCCCCCACGTTTGCGGGGCATCCGTGCGCGGAAAGCGCATCGACCGGAAGGGAATCGCGACCTCGACGACGTACCCCGTGGCCGTGATGCGCCCGGCCGAGGCCCAGATCGCGTCCCACGAGAAGTCCTCGAACCCCTCGGCGGTCGCGAGCATCGCATCCATCTGCACGCCGAGAGGATTCACGCGAAACTGGAACGCGCGCCGCTCGTCGTTGAACGGATCGAGCAGGAACACGACGTGATCGTCCTGGGGCGTGCGGCTCAGGTCGTCACGATCGGCGAGGTGTGCGCGGATCTGCCTGGGCGCCGGATCGGTCGCCTCGCACGCGAGGTACAGGTTGCGTGCATCGTACGTAGCCCAACAGTCGGTCGCGACGGGCGGTGTCACGTTGTCGCCGGGGAACCACTCCCAGTCCAGGGGAATCCGCTCCGCCTCCTGCCAGGCCGTCTCGTCCAGTTGCGCGTCGACCCGTATGGGCGACGTGGCCAGACGAATACTGAAGTTCGTTGCCGGCTCGATCTCACCCTGCTGGGCGGCAAGGGCCGACGGAGTGAACTGGGCCATGGCCAGTCCGACCACGGCTACTCGGAACACGCCTGTCGCGATCATCGAAACTCCATGGGTGGTCTATGTCGTGGATGCGTGTCACCCAACGAAGGTCGCAGCCCGGAGGTTTCGCCGCCCGCGGCCTATGGCACCGAGCGGAGCCGCCGCGAGGCCCACTCGGCTCCCAAGGCCGCGAAGACGAGACCGGCAAGCAGCGCGAGCCATCGCTCGCTCCGAGCGGGTCCGCGCGTCGGCCCGGGAGACGAGGGCGTGCCGAGACCGGCGGCGATTGCCGCGAGAGGCGCTGCCCCGTAAACACTGGCGGGCGCGACGTCGCGCACGACGCGCCGCCCAGCAGAGGCCGCGAGATCACTGACGAAGTGCTGGTAGCCTACGGTCGTATCGCCGCTCATCTGCCACCGCCAGAGGTCCGTGTACGCCAGGAGCAACACGCGGCCGGCCCCCATCCGTCGACCGACGAGCACCGGCTGTCCGTCGCGCTGGTCCAATACGATCGCGTCAGGTGCGAGCCTGCCGAGTGTCCGTACCGGGAGCGCCGCGCGGCTCGTCGAGGCAAACCGCGCTCCTCCCGTCGACCGGCCGGCTCCGACCGCAGCGGGGGCCAATCTCTCAAGCGCCGGATCGGACACCGCGGCGGCATAGAGCACCACGCCCCCGCCGCTCGACAGGAATGCCCTGAGCCCGCGCACGAGCGCGGAGGCCGACGCATCCACGACGAAGACCACCGCAACACGGTCCGGGTCGAGAGGCGTTGGGCGACCCTGCGTCACGAAGCGCCCCGGCGCCACCTCCAGGCGCGCCGCCACCGACCACCCGCGTGCTTCCAGCGCCTCGATGAGAAAGCGCGCCTCCCACCCTACGCGGCCCAGCACGACGGCCATTCCGCCGTCGACCCTCGGCACGCTCGTCTCGAGCACCATCCGGTCCCCCACCCATCCGCCGATGCGCGAGCCGAACGTCACCGTACGCGAGCCGAGCGCGCCCGGGCCCGCCGCGACCGTGTCGAGCCGGCCGAGTTCGTCCTGGAGGACGAGGCCCTCGCCATCGTCGAGCACGCCGGTGGCGCGAACGGCAACAGCCCCGAGGGGGTCGAGGGTGGGTTCCGCCTCCACCCCGATCGCCGACAGCGTGTGCGACCACGACACGCGGGTGCCCGCCGATCGCATGGCGGCGAGCCCGTCGCGCTGGGCTACGGTGGGCCATGCCGTCAGGCGGACATCGACGGCAGCCGGCAGCCCGTCGCGGTACCACCCCTCCATCGCCCGTTCCAGCGCCGCCGTGGATGCAATGCGCGCTGCGGTCGGCACGGCGGGGAGGAGCGAGCCTGCGACCATGGCAGCGAGTCCGGCCCACGCCACGCCGCGGAGTATCCGCTCGACCGTCGGACGCCGGTCAGCTCGAGAGCGCATAGACCACCACGTTCACGGCGAACCGCGTGTTGTCGACCGACAGGAATCGCTTGTTCTGCGGGTGATAGCTCCACTCCGAGCTGTAGTCCTTGTTCGAGTAGAGTACGGCAATCCGGTCGCCACGCAGCACAGCCTGCAGGTGCCGATGCACGAGGTTGTCCCCCCAACCGTTCAGTTCGTGCGTCGTCGTGGGCGGACCGTCAAACGCGAAGAACGCCCGATACAGCCGATGGTCGTTCGGCAGTTCGACCAGCGGTCCCGCGACCCGCTCGAGCTCCTCGGTCGCCGTCAGGTGGAACGCTCCGTCGATGTCGTGATTGTGGTCGTCCACGAAGAGCATGCCGCCACGGTCGAGGTAGTGCGCGAGGGTCACGCGCTCGGCCGCCGTGAACCGGACGGGCAGATGCCCGGTCAGATACAGGAGCGGGTACCGGAGGACCTCGCGCGACGCGAGCGACACGATGACCCCTGTGGGGGCCACCGGCACGGACGTGTACCGCGCCACCGCATCGATCACGTTGGCGGGCACGAGCGGTGCACTGTCCCAGTCTCCCGACTCGTACTGGGCCGTGGCGAACACGAACTCGCTCACGGCACCACGCTCCACAGCTCCTGCGCCCGCGTGCCCGCCGCGGAGCCGCCGAGACGCGCGTACGCTTCCCGGACGAACGCGCTCGGGTCCCCACCGGCCCGCACCGCCTCGGCAGCACGCTCCAGCGCGAGCGCCACATCTGGTGCCGTCGCGAGGGCGGAGACGCGCAGCGTCAGCAGGGAGTCCAGCACTTCGGGGTCGCCGGCAATCAACTGGTTGACGACGGCCCGCACGCGGGCGGCAAGCACCTCCCGGACACCGGGCACGCCGGCGGACCGGCCTGCGGGCGCCTCGTCGGGCACCGACCCGCTCAGACGGACCTGTGGAAGGTCGACCACGACCGCGGCGGGCCGTCCCCGCAGGTAGATGCGCTCGGCCGCCCGCGCTCGCTGAATGGCGCTGAGCGCGGCGTGCATGTACGGCAATGCCGTCACCGGATCGCCCACGGCCAACGCCCGGCCGGCATCCCACATCGCGTTGTAGGCCTCGAGCAGTGGACGGTTCACCGCGACGACCGGTGTCTCGTCGCCGTGGAAGTCGAGCGCCTCCCCCATCCCCTCTTCCGTGGCCCGCTCTGCGGCCGCAAGCAGCGCCTCTGGGGTCATGGGCGCTGCATCGTCCTCCTCCTCGTCCCCGTGCGCGTGCTCACCGCCTTCCTCGTCTCCGAGTCGCATGAACAGGATCTCGGCCACGCGGCGCCGCAGCCGTACTTGATCGCGCCCGATCCGTTGCGCCTCCGTCGCGTACACGTCTGCGTCGAGGTCGGGTCGGCGCCGCACGAGCGCTTCCGCGAGGTCGATGAGCAGCCGCTGGCTCAGCAGCGACGAATCCGAAGGGAGCAGCGGCATCACATCGACGGCGAGGCTGTCGTACTCGCCCCGCCGTGCCACGCGCACGGTACGGGTCTCCGACACACCGATCCCGGGCCCCGTCACGGTGTTCCGGTCGCGCCCCACCGCCCGGATGTGGAGGAACGCTCCGAACCCAACATCCAGGTCCGCGAGATCGATCGCGGCTCGAACCTCTCCCTCGCGACCGGACAGCGTCACCGCTCCTCGTCGGTATGCGGCGACATCGAAGCTCTCCCCCTGCCCCGTGCTGACGAGCACCTCGAACCACGCACGACCGAGCCCATGGTCGTCACGCAGGATCGCGCGGAGCGGCAGAATGCCGCCCGGCTCCCCGAGCACCGTATCCCGGGTCGGGACCGTAAGCAGGACTTCGGGGACGGAGTCGGCCGTCGGCAGGAGCAGGAGCGACCGCGAGCGACCGCTCGTGACAAGCTGCGCCAGCTGCGGGCCGACCGGCATCGTGGTCCGCACCCGCCAGCCTTCGTCCGCCGACTCCGCATCCCGCAACGAGGCCTCGGTGCGGAAGGCGACCCCGTCAGGCGAGCCGTTCCCCGAGATGGTCATCCCGCTTCCCGCGAGCGCCTGCACCTGCGCCGGATCTTCGAGGACGGCCGACGCACCCGCGACATACGCCGGTGGATCGATCGTCACCACGATATGCGCGAGGGGATCGCCTCCGACGCCGGTACTCCGACGCTCGAGCAGGTCGCCCGGCGCCGGTTCGACGGTGCGGCGTGTCAGCCCCTCAGGTGTGAACGCGAGGAGCACCGCGGCCAGTGCGGCGGCCGCCATCGGTCGCATGACTCTCGAGAGCCCCGACCGGCGCACACGACCGTCCCAGTTCACGGCCGGTCCGGACCGCTCCATCCGTGAAGCCGCTTCCGTATCTCGATACGCGGGGTCGACCGCTGTGACGAGCCGAAATCGAAGCTCAGGCGCCACCGACTCGACGAACAGGGCAACGGCCGACAGAGACCACGTCCGGCGCCCTGCCCACAGCCGCGCCGCCAGCGTGACGAGGCCCATGACGACCGCCGTCGGCAGCGCGGCGACGCGCAGTCCCCTCGGCAAGCCCAGCACCGCGTCCGCCGCGATCGTCAACTCCAGAACGGCCAACCCCGCAGCGACGGCCCAGCCGACGGCGGCCAACGCCGCCGACGCCGCGAGGAACGCCCGCGCCCGACCGATGCGTCGCCGCCAGTCGCTCATGGCGCGGCACGCCTCCGCAACACGGTCTCCACGCCCAGCAGCACGGCGCCCAGGACGAGCCAGCCCAGGGAGACAGGGAGCCGTCGCGGCGGCGGCGGCGCGAG
>JBDHIW010000120.1:0-9858 GCA_039587215.1 Gemmatimonadota bacterium
CGTCCTATCACGCCTGGGAGCAGGTGCAGCGGGCGGGCGTCACCACCGCCTGACGTCATGACCGAGCCAACCGCAAGCGTACCCGACCTCGATCCGTCGCAGCGCGCGTTCTATCACGGCCTGCTGCGCCAGATGATCCTCATTCGCCGCTTCGAGGAGCGCGCCGGGGAGGCCTACGCACAGGGCCAGATCGGTGGCTTCTGCCACCTCTACATCGGCCAGGAGGCCGTCGCGGTCGGCGCGCTCGCGGCGCTGCGGGAGGACGACTACGTCTTCGCGGCGTATCGCGAACACGGCCACGCGCTGGCACGGGGCGTCAGCTCGCGCGCGGTGATGGCCGAGCTGTTCGGTCGCGCCGGCGGCTGCTCGGGGGGCATGGGCGGATCGATGCACCTGTTCGACGCCTCCACCAACTTCCTCGGCGGTCATGGGATCGTCGGCAGCCACATCCCGCTGGCCGCCGGAGCCGCGTTCGCGAGCAAGTACCGCGACACCGACCAGGTGACGATCTGCTTTTTCGGGGAAGCGGCGGTGAACATCGGCGCGTTCCACGAAACGCTGAACATGGCGGCCCTGTGGAAGCTCCCCGTGATCTTCCTGTGCGAGAACAATCGCTACGGCATGGGTACGGCGCTCGAGCGGGCGTCGGCGGTCTGGAACGTGTACGAGCGCGCCTGCTCCTATCAGATGGACGAGGAACTGGCCGACGGCATGGACGTGCGGTCCATGTACGAGATCACCCGCCGTGCCGTGAAGCGCGCGCGGGAGCACCGCCTTCCGACGCTCATCGAAGCCCGCACGTACCGGTACATGGGCCATTCCATGGCCGACCCCATTCACGGGCACTACCGGACCAAGGAAGAACTGGAAGAGCAGCGCGAGCGCGATCCGATCGAGAGCTTCCGTGCGAGCCTCGCCGAGGCCGGACTACTCACGGATGACGAGTTCGGCGCCATGACCACCGGCGTCGAAGAGGAGTGCGACGACGCGGTGCGTTTTTCGGAATCGAGTCCCGAGCCGGATCTCTCGGCTCTGACTGCCAACGTGTACGCGGACTGACCGCCATGCCCGTCATCACGTACCGCGACGCGCTCAACCAGGCCCTCCGCGAGGAGATGGAACAGGACGACCGCGTCTTCCTCATGGGTGAGGAAGTCGGCGTCTATCAGGGCGCGTACAAGGTGAGTCGCGGCCTCCTGGACACCCTCGGCGATCGACGCATCGTCGACACGCCGATCGCCGAACTCGGGTTCGCCGGCATCGGCGTCGGCGCCGCCATGGCGGGCCTCCGTCCGGTCATCGAGTTCATGACGTGGAACTTCGCGCTGCTCGCGATCGACCAGGTGGTGAATTCGGCCGCCAAGATGCTGTACATGTCGGGCGGACAGGTCGGCGTGCCGATCGTGTTCCGCGGCCCGGGCGGCGCGGCCCTGCAGCTCGCCGCGCAGCACTCGCAGGCGTTCGAGTCGTGGTACGCGCACATCCCGGGCCTCAAGGTGGTGGCCCCGGCCACGCCGTACGACGCCAAGGGACTGCTCAAATCGGCCATTCGCGACGACAGCCCGATCGTGTTCCTGGAGGGCGAGATGCTCTACAACACGAAGGGCGAGGTGCCGGACCAGGAGTACGTGGTGCCGCTCGGCGCCGCCGACATCAAGCGCCCGGGATCCGACGTGACGATCGTGTGCCACTCCAAGACGGTCGCCGTGGCTCTCAAGGCCGCGAATCAACTGGACGAAGAACTTGGCGTATCCGCCGAGGTCATCGACCTCCGCACGATCCGACCCCTCGACGTGGAAACGATCACCGACAGCGTCGCGCGCACGAACCGCTGCGTGATCGTCGAAGAAGGCTGGCCGTTCTGCGGTATCGGCGCGCAGGTGGTCGACGAGATCCAGCAGCACGCGTTCGACGACCTCGACGCTCCCGTGGCACGCGTCACCGGTGCGGACGTCCCCATGCCCTACAACAAGACGCTCGAGCGCGCCGCCAAGCCGAGTCCCGCATCCGTCATCGCGGCCGTGCGGCGGGTCGCCTACCTGGACTGATCGCGCATGATCACCAAAGTCTTCATGGAAGCGCTGTCCCCGACGATGGAGGAGGGACGCCTCGTCACCTGGCACAAGCGCGAGGGGGACGCGGTCGCCGTCGGCGACATCCTGGCGGAGGTCGAGACCGACAAGGCGGTGATGGAGCTCCAGGCGCGCGGTGACGGCGTGCTGCGCTCGGTTCTCGTCGGCGAAGGGAAGACGGTCGACGTCGGCAGCCTCGTAGCGGTCATCGCGGCGCCCGACGACGACATCGGTGACGTCGCGGGAGCGCACCGGCATCGGCGGCGCCACCCGTCGGCGAGCCGGCGGCGGGTGAGCGAACCAAGGCCTCCCCGCTCGCGCGCCGACTCGCGCGCGAGCGCGGGCTGTCACTCGCGGCCGTTCGCGGATCCGGCCCAGGCGGCCGGATCGTCAAGCGCGACGTCGAGGCGCACCAGGAGACAGCGCCGGCGGTGGCCGCGACGGCGGGAGACGGCTACGAGGACGTACCGCTGTCGCAGGTGCGCAAAACGATCGCCACCCGGCTCGTCGAGTCGATCGGCCCGATCCCGCACTTCTTCCTCACGGCGGAAGTCGACATGGAACGCGCCGCCGAGGCGCGGACCGAGCTCAACGCCCTCGGCGACACCAAGGTCTCATTCAACGACATTGCGGTGAAAGCCGTCGCGACCGCCCTTCGCCAACATCGGGCGTGCAACGCCTGGTGGCAGGGCGACCATGTCCGGTACTTCGATGCGGTGCACATCGGCATGGCCGTCGCGATCGAGGACGGTCTCATCACCCCCGTGATCCGGCACGCCGACGCCAAGTCGCTGCGCACCATTGCGACCGAGAGTCGGGAGCTCGCCGCGCGCGCGCGGGAGCGGCGGCTCACGCCCGAGGAATACACCGGCAGTACGTTCTCGGTCTCGAACCTCGGGATGTTCGGTATCGACCAGTTCACCGCCGTCATCAATCCGCCGGAGGCCGGCATCCTGGCCATCGGCTCGATCACGCCGAAGCCCGTCGCGGTCGACGGCGCGGTCTTGGTGCGGCCGCGCATGCGTGTCACGATGAGCTGCGACCATCGCGTCATCGACGGCGCCACCGGAGCACAGTTCCTCGCCACGGTGCGCCAGCTCCTGGAGAACCCGTTGGCGTTCGTGTGGTAAGGCCGGACGGCCGCCGCACGACGCCCATCCGATAGCAGGGACTCACCATGGCCCAGAACTTCGACGTCATCATCATCGGCGGGGGCCCCGCCGGATACGTGTGCGCCATTCGCTGCGCGCAGCTCGGACTCTCGACCGCCGTCGTGGAGCGCGAGAAGCTCGGAGGTGTGTGCGTCAACGTCGGGTGCATACCCAGTAAAGCGCTGCTGCACAGTGCGTCCGTCGCGAACCTGATCACGCACGACGCCAAGCGCCTCGGCATCCGCGTCGACGGCGTGACGCTCGACTTCGGAGCCGCGATCAAGCACTCGCGCCAGGTGAGCGACCAGAACTCGAAAGGCGTGGGCTTCCTGATGAAGAAGCACGGCGTCACGGTGCTCACGGGCTCGGGGACGCTGAAGCCGGGGAGACAGGTCGACGTCGACGGAACGGTGTACACGGCCGACAAGGCCGTCGTGCTCGCCACGGGCACACGCGTCAAGGGCATTCCGCAGATCGGCCTCGAGCTCAACGGCACGACGGTCATGTCGTCGGACGAGGCGCTCTTTCTCCAAGAGGCACCCGCGTCCGTGGCGATCGTGGGGGCCGGGCCGATCGGATGTGAGTTCGCCGACATTTTCAACGCGTTCGGCTCGAAGGTCACGCTGATCGAGGTGCTGCCGCGGATCCTGCCGCTCGAAGACGAGGAGTCGTCGGCGACGATCGCGAAGGTCTACAAGAAGCGGAAGATCGACGTGCGCGCCGGCGTGAAGGTGGTCAAGGCGGACGTGAGCGACGCGGGCGTGTCACTGGAAATCGAGCAGGACGGCGCCACGGAGACCATCGCAGTGGATCGCGTGCTCATGGCCGCCGGCCGCCAGCTCAACACGGAAGGCCTCGGGCTGGACGCCGCCGGCGTCGCCCTGACGGATGCCGGCTTCATCCACGTCGACGACCGGCTCGCGACGAGCGCTGACGGCGTCTACGCGATCGGGGACATCGCCGGCATGCCGATGCTCGCCCACAAGGGGAGCCGCGAGGGAACCTTCGTGGCGGAGATCATCGCCGGGCACGCCCCGCATCCGATTCGGTACGACAACATCCCCGGCGTGACGTACTGCCACCCGGAGGTCGCGAGCATCGGGCTGACCGAGGAGCAGTGCAAGGAGCAGGGACTGGCGTACATCGTCGGCCGCTTCCCGCTGTCGGCCAACGGCCGGGCTCGGGCCTCGCTCGAAACGGACGGATTCGTGAAGATCATCCGGGACGAGCAGTACGGCGAGATTCTCGGCGCCCACATCGTGGCGTCGCACGCTAGCGAGCTGATTCACGAGCTGGCCGTGGCGCGCGAGAACGAGTACACCGTCGAGGAGATCGATCTCGCGGTGCACGCTCACCCCACGCTGTCCGAGGCCGTCGCCGAAGCGGCGCTCGATTCGCTGGGGAAGGCGCTGCACGCCTGACGTGACCACGACGGACCCCGTCGGCACCGCCCTCGCGGCGATCG
Organism: Gemmatimonadota bacterium; assembly: GCA_039587215.1. Lineage (GTDB taxonomy): Bacteria > Gemmatimonadota > Gemmatimonadetes > Gemmatimonadales > GWC2-71-9 > CAMYLY01. The sequence continues at coordinate 4,689 of JBDHIW010000120.1, forward strand.
GCGCCGGTGCGACTACCGGCGCCGTTGCACTCACGGGCGGCGTGCTCGCGCTCCGCATTCTGCAGGGGCAGCCGGCGGGCATCGCCGACGACACCGCGGCCACGCTGCTGACGGTCTCCCTCGCCGCCGGGCTCGTGGCCGCCGTCGCCACCGGATGGGCCCGCACCGCCGCGATCGACGATTACTGGCGACGCGGGGTCACGGCGGCCATCGCGGTCCTCGCCATGGCGCTCCTCGCGGTGGCGGCGACCGCCGTCGACCAGTTTGCCGGTCCGGTCGGGCTCGGCGGCTATCTGCTCCTGCTCGTTGCGGCGAGCATCGTGACCCATCGCACCGCCCGACGGAACGCCGGGCGGTGAGCGAGACGCTCGCGGTCGTCGGCCTCGGGCGGATGGCGTACGACGACGCGCTCACCCTGCAGCGGGCGGTCGCCGCCGCGCGCATCGACGGGAGGATCGCCGACGACGTCCTGCTGATGGTCGAGCACCCGCCCGTCATCACGCTCGGACGCGGCTCACACGCCGAGCACCTGACGACCCCACCGGACCGGCTCGCCGCGCAGGGCGTATCCGTCCACGAGATCGAACGCGGCGGGGACGTGACGTACCACGGCCCGGGTCAGCTCGTGGGATACCCGATCTACGACCTGAGCGAGCACACGCAGGACCTCCACTGGTTCCTCCGACAGCTCGAGGCCTGCCTGATCCGTGCGCTCGCCGAGTTCGGCATCGCCGGGGAGCGGCGTGAAGGACTCACGGGCGTGTGGACGCAGGGCCGGAAGATCGCCTCGATGGGCATTCACGTGAAACGCTGGGTCACGTGGCACGGGTTCGCACTCAACGTGCTCACGCGGCTGGAGGACTTCGAGCACATCGTGCCGTGCGGCATCGACGGCGTCGTGATGACGAGCGTGGCAAAGGAACTGGGCGAGCGCACGCCCCGCGACGCTTGGGGCCGCGCGCTCGACGCCGTCATGCTCGGCTTCGCGGACACGTTCGGCCAGCGTCCGCAGGCGGTCACGGTCGACGACATCGCGATCGCCGCAGGAGTGACGCCCCCCGCCTGACGGCTCAGCGGCTTCCGGCCGCTCCCATCGCATCGAAGAACCGCGCGAACACGCGCACGCCCTTCGTGAACTGCTCGATGCCGATCTTCTCGTTGGGCGCGTGCAGGGCATCGTCCGGCAGCCCGATACCGGCCATCACCACGGGCGCCCCCTTCGCGCCCAGCGCCGGCACGACCGGGATCGACCCACCCGACCGCGTCGGGACCGGACGGCGCCCTTCGACCTCTTCGAACGCCTGACTCATCATGTCGAACGGCGGCGCCGACACGTCGAGCAGCACGGGGTCTGCCCCGTGGATGAAGTCGACCGAGACGCGCGCGTGTGGCGGTGCCGCTGCCTTGACCGCCCGTTTGAGCAGCCGGAGCACCGACTTCGCGCGCTGCTTCGGGACGAGTCGGAGGCTCACCTTGGCCTTGGCCACCGCGGGGATCACCGTCTTGGCCCCGTCCCCCGTAAACCCACCCATGATCCCGTGGATGTCGAAGGTCGGCAGTGCCCAGGTCCGCTCGAACACCGAGTAGCGCTTGAGCCCGGTGAGCGCCTTCGCGCCGACCTCCTCCCGCATGTATTTGCGCTCGCTGAACGGCAACCGCTGCCACGCCTCGCGCTCCGCGCGGTCCGGCCGCTCGACGGCGTCGTAGAGTCCGGGAATACGAATGCGCCCCGACGGCGCCTTCAGCTTGGCGAGGATCTGCACCAGCGTCTCGTGGGCGTTGGGTGCCACGCCGCCGTACAGTCCCGAATGCAGATCGTGGTCGAGCGTCCGCACGGTGATCTCGCAGTAGCAGATACCACGCAGCCCGATCTCCAACCCCGGAATCCCCGGGGCGAAGTAGGGCATGTCCGCGAGCGTGACCGCGTCGACACCGTCGAGGAGGTCCGGCCGCCGCGTCAGGAGGTCGAAGAGGATACCGCTCCCGCACTCCTCCTGTCCCTCAATCAGGAAGTGCACGTTCACGGGCGGCTTGCCGTCGCGCGTGACCGCTTCGAGCGCCTTGATGATCGCGAAGACCTGGCCTTTGTCGTCGGTCGCGCCCCGCGCGTAGAGGTTGCCGTCGCGCTGCGTGGCGGTGAACGGCGGGCTCGTCCACTCCTCCAGCGGATCGGGGGGCTGGACGTCGTAGTGTCCGTAGACGAGAACCGTCGGTCGGCCCGGCACACGGGGGCTGCGCGCCCACACGATGGGATGGGTGTCGCTCGCCAGCAACTCGGCCCGGCACCCGAGGCCCCGCAGGTGCTCGGCAATGAAATCCGCCGCGCGGCGGCAGTCGGCATCGTGTGCGGGCAGGGTCGAGATGCTCGGGATCGCGAGCCAGGAGCTCAACTCCTTGAGCATCCGGTCGCGCGAGCGCGTCACGAACTGGTCGATGGCAGTCATGGCTCTCCGCCAATGAGGGTCGGAATCGAGGGCCCGAAATATACGCCCCTTGCCCCTCCGCCGGTTTGCCGCACATTCTCACCGACTTCCACCCGGATCGCGACCGTATGTCCGCCACTTCCGGCACCCGCGCCGCGCTGAGTTCGCGACTCATCACGAGGAGCCAGTTCGATCTGGCCGCCGACCTCATCGATCTCGAGCCGCACATGCGGCGGATCTTTCGTATGCCGTTCCGCACGGTGGGCGTCGAGGTGCCCGTCCGCATGGACGACGGGCGGATCGAGGTGTTTCGCGGCTACCGCATCCAACACAACGGCGCGCGGGGTCCCTGCAAGGGCGGCATTCGCTTCCACCCGGAGGCAGACGAGCACGAGGTGCTGGGACTCGCCACGACCATGACGTGGAAGACGGCCCTGCTCGACATTCCCTTCGGCGGCGCCAAGGGCGGGGTCGCCGTCGATCCCCGTCAGCTGTCGCCGCGCGAATACGAGGCCGTGACGCGGGTGTTCACGAGCCGCATCGCGATCATACTCGGTCCGTATCGCGACATTCCCGCGCCGGACATGGGCACCAACGCCCAGGTCATGGCGTGGCTCCTCGACGAGTACTCGAAGCGCTCCGGCTACACACCGGCGATCGTAACCGGCAAGCCCATCTCCCTCGGGGGGTCGGCCGGCCGGGAAGAGGCGACGGGACGGGGCGTGTGGCTCACGATGCAGGCCTTCGCCGAGGACTATCAGATCCCGATTGCCGGAAGCCGGGTCGTGATCCAGGGCTTCGGCAACGTCGGCGCCCATCTCGCCCGGCTGCTGCATGACCAGAGCGCCAAGATCGTGGCGGTGACCGACGTCGACGGCGGGCTCTACAACGACGACGGCCTCGACATTCCCGCCCTGATCGAGCACAGCTACCGGCAGCGCCGTCCCGTGCAGGAACTCGGCGGGGGGGACCCGCTGGACAACGACGCACTCTGGTCCGTCCCGTGCGACTGGCTCGTTCCGGCTGCCCTGGGCGGCGTCATTAACAAGGAAGAGAACGCCCGCACGCTCGACTGCCGGGTCGTCGTCGAGGCGGCCAACAGCCCGGTGACGCCGATCGCCGACCGGATCCTCGAAGAGCGAGGTATCCCGGTCCTGCCGGACTTCCTCGTGAATGCCGGCGGCGTCGTGGTGAGCTACTTCGAGTGGGTGCAGAATCTCCAGCAGCACCCGTGGTCACTCGACCAGGTGAACCGCGAACTCGAGCACCGCATGACGCGCGCCTATCGGGCGGTACGGGACATCGTCGAGGAACGAAGCGTGACGTGGCGCACGGGCGCCTACATGATCGCGCTGCAACGGGTGGCGGAGGCCGAGCGCCTCCGCGGACACCACTAGGAGGGCGTCAGGCCGGCGATGACGGCGCTCGGGTCAGCGTCGCCTTCGTCCGCCAGAGCGCGCTGCAACGCCGCGACCGCGGCGCGCAGGTCTCCGTCGAACCGGTCGAGCATCGCGTCGAAGAGGCCGAGGTCCTGCCGGTAGGTTCCCATCGCGACGACCGTCGCGTTGTTGAGCGGCGCACCCGCGAGCCGCTCCCCATCGTACACTTCGAACGGCGCCTCCCGGTACCGGGCCCGCGCCATGTCGAACACGGTTTCGCGCGCTACGAGCACCGAGTCGCGTCCGACCCCGGCATCGTACAGCGCCGTGAGGTCGTCGACCAGCCGGGCCTGCAGCGCACTCAATCGCCCTTCGTCGCGCCACGCCGCGGCCGCGCGGTTGGCGCTCGCCGTATCGCCACGCGACCGGAAGTACGCCTCGGCGCCGCGGAATCCGACGAACGAAGCGAAGCTCTCGTTGAAGCCCGCCGAGCCGGCCACCCACACCGTGTTGTGGGTGACCTCGTGGATCACGAGCTCGGTGAGTCCAATCGGGCCGCGGCGCAGTGCCGTCGAGAGCAAAGGATCCTCGAACCATCCGAGGGTCGAGAACGCCGCCGCCGGGCGGAGATGCGTATCGTACTCGCGCGCCGCGAACCGCGCCGCGGCGGCCTCCGCGGCCTCGAGATCGAAGTACCCGCGATATGGAACCCGCCCCACGATCGGGAACCACCACGTGTGCGCAGCCAAGCGATCGCGCGGGCTCGCCGAGAGAACCAGCACCAGCGTATCACGCGTGAGGCGGGTGAACCGGGTAAACGTGCGACCGACGTCGAGTCCCAGCGAGTCCGCCGCGTACGCGCGGACGTCGAGGACCAGTTGAAACCGGGCGCGCTCTTCCATCGGGATCGCGTCGCTGGCTGCCAGCGTCGCCAGGTCTTGGCGCCGCCACAGGATCTTGGCTTCCTCGACGGCCGCGCGTACGACGAAGCGTGCGTCCCGGCTCACCGCCAGGAGCACGACGAGGAGGGCCGCAACGCCGAGGGAGCCCCACCGCGCCGCGTGGGCGGCACGCCGCCACCACGGCCGGCCGGATGTCGTCACAGCCGCAGGCGCAGGCCGACCACGTGCGCGGCGCGGTCGCCCACGTCATCAGGACGGAACGCGTAGTCGAGGTCGAGCCAGCCCAGGGCCAGCGTTCCGCCCAGCGCCACACGTCCCGTGCCGATCCGGTCCGGCCGACCCGCAAGCCCGATCCGGCCGAGCAACCCGACCCCGCCGACCACCACGCCGCCTTCGACGCCGAGCACCCCTCGTGCGGGCAGGCCCTCGCGCCACTGAACTTCGACCGTCGACAGCAGCCGGAAGG
>JBDHIW010000121.1:0-7461 GCA_039587215.1 Gemmatimonadota bacterium
CCGAGAACGGCGTCTCTCCCGTCAACATCTCGTAGAGCATGCACGCCAGCGAGTAGATGTCGCTGCGCGCGTCGACGTCCTCGCCCAGTGCCTGCTCGGGGCTGATGTACGCTGGGGTGCCGACGGACATGCCGACCCCGGTGAGGCGCTCGCCCCCTGCTGCGCTCACGGCCTTGGCGATCCCGAAGTCGGCGAGCACAGCGTGCCCGCCGTAGAGCATGACGTTGTCAGGTTTGACATCCCGATGGACGATCCCGAGGCTGTGCGCGTGGCTCAACGCCTCCGCCACCTCCTGGCCGATGCGAACCGCATCCTCGACCGGCAGCTGCTGCTCCCGCGCGATCCGATCGCTGAGCGCCTCCCCTTCGACGAAGGGCATGACGTAGTACAGGAGCCCGTCCGCCTCGCCGGAGTCATGCACGGGGAGAATGTGCGGGTGAGTCAGCCCCGCAGCGGTCTCGATCTCCTTGAGAAACCGGTCGGCGCCGAGGTTCTCGGATAACTCGGGGCGCAGGACCTTGACCGCGACGTTGCGGTTGTGCTTGCGGTCGGTGGCGAGCATGACGACGGCCATCCCGCCTTCGCCCAGGACCGACTCGACGTCATACGTCCCGGCGAGCGCCGTCCGCAGTCGTTCAAGTAGCGTGGACATGATCTCGTCCCTCGGATCAGGGAGGAAGGAACCCGCACCAACATGCGCCCGGCACCCCCGGGGCGGAAGGCACCGCGCGCGACCGGCTGGGACCGCCGTCAGATACCGACGGGGACCTCTTCGTCGCTGGATCGCACCGCACGCTCGAGCATCGCCCACCGCGCGTCGACCGCCTCCTGCATGGCATCGACCTGCGTGTCGGTCACGTGGCGAAACCGCCCCTGCCGGCGCACGTACGGCGCGACCGGCTCGCCCGCATGGTCCATCGTGAACCGCCACCGGGTTCCATCCTCGACCTCGAGCATGGGGAACACGCGCGACTGTACCGCCATCCGCGACAAGTCGATCGAGGCTTCGTCGGGCGTCTTCCAGCCCGGCGGGCACGGCGCGAGGATATGCAGGAAGCGTGTCCCGCGCATTGCCTTGGCCTTCTGCACCTTCGCGATGAGGTCGGCGGGATACGCGACGGTGGCTGTGGCGGCGTACGGGATCCGGTGCGCCGCCAGAATGGCGATGATGTCCTTCTTGGCGTTCGCCTCGGGATGCTGGGCGGGGGTCGTCGTGGTCCACGCCCCCAGCGGCGTCGCCGACGACCGCTGGACCCCGGTGTTCATGTAGGCTTCGTTGTCGTAGCAGCAGTAGAGAAAGTTCTCGTTGCGCTCGGCGGCGCCGGACAGGGCCTGCAGCCCGATGTCGAAGGTGCCGCCGTCGCCCGCCCAGACGAGGACGGTCGTCTCCGGACGGCCGCGCGCGTCCAGCGCGGCGCGAATGCCTGACGCAACGGCCGCACCGGTTTCGAACGCGGTGTGATACAAGGGCACTTTCAGCGACGACTGCGGCCAGGGCCCGGCGATGATGCTCCAGCAACACGCCGGCAGGACGACGATCGTATCGGGGCCCAGCGCCTTGAGGACGAGGTTCATGGCGAGCGCCCCCGCGCACCCGGGACATGCGAGGTGTCCGGAGGTGAGGTACCCCTCCGCGGGGATGCTGTCCTTCAACGGGATCTGCGTCATGGTCGTACCCCCACCCACAAGTCCTCACGCTCGGGTCGTTCCGCGGCGCGCGCGCGCGCGATCACATCCTCGACCACCGCCGGCGTGACGTCGCGCCCGCCCAGACCGACGACGAACCCGAACACCTCGGGCCGATCGTCCAGCGGGACGTCGTAGAGCGCCGAGCGGATCTCTTCCGCGAAGATCCCGCCGTGCCCCGGAGAAATGTTGCGGTCGAGCACCGCGATTCGCGGGACGCCGCGCACCGCGGCACGGATACGGTCGGTGGGGAACGGCCGGAACATCTTGACCTTGACCAGGCCCACCGCCTCGCCGCGGTCGCGGCATCCGTCCACGACGGCGCGCGCGGTGGAGGTGATCGTGCCCGACGTCACGAGTACGAGGTCGGCACCATCGACGCGGTAGCGCTCGACCGCGCCGTAGTCGCGACCGACCAGCGCCCTCCACTCCAACTCGATCTCGTCGAACGCCGTGCGGGCCCGTGCCATCGCTTCCTGCTGGTGCCACCGCATCTCCATGTACGCGTCCGGGCGCACGAGCCCGCCGAAGGCGTGCGGGTCGTCGGGATCGAGACGCACCGGCGCCTCGCGCTTCGGCAGAAACGCGTCGACCACATCCTGCGCGGGAATGTCCACGGGCTCGGACGTGTGCGAGAGGTAGAACGCGTCGAGGATGATCATGACCGGCAGGTCGACGGTCTCCGCCAGCTTGAAGGCCTGGATGGTCGTGTCCAGCACCTCCTGATTCGTCTCGCAGTAGAGCTGTATCCACCCGGTGTCCCGCTGCGACAGCGTATCGTTCTGATCGGTCCAGATGTTCCAGCCCGGCCCCATCGCACGGTTGATGTCCGCCATGACGATCGGGTGCCGGCCGCCCGCCGCCCAGTGAAGCAGCTCGTGCATGAGCGCGAGTCCTTGCGACGAGGTGGCCGTGAACGCCCGGGTCCCGGCGGCGGCGGCCCCGATACATGCCGCCATCGCCGAGTGCTCGGACTCCACCTTGATGAAGCGTGCCGGCAAGTCTCCGCTTGCGCACATCTCCGACAGCTCCTCGACGATCTGCGTCTGCGGAGTGATGGGATACGCGGAGATGACTTCGACGCGGGCAAGCTTCGCGCCCCAGGACACCGCGTGATTGCCCATGATGACTTTTCTCATAGGCCTTCCTTGGTCATGACGATCGCCCCGCGGGGGCACTCCGCCGCGCAGACGCCGCATCCCTTGCAGTAGTCCAGATCGATCGTGAACCCGCCGTCCGGGCGCCGGGCGATCGCGACGTCCGGGCAGAAAATGAGACACAGTTCGCACTCGTTGCAGACGGCACAGTTGAAGCAGCGCCCCGCCTCGTCGAGCGCCTCGGCCGTCTCCAGTCCGCGGTTGACTTCCCGGAAATGCTCGAGCGACTCGCGGTCGACCGTGAACCCGTCGGGGTGGCGGGCCGCGTGCCCGAAGTGGTTCAGGTTGATGTCCGCGCGGTCCACGACCTCGTTCGCCGGCGACTCGCGGCGCACCGGATCATCGTCGCGCCACCGGGTGACGCTCACGTTGCCGTCCGGACCGAAGCGCAGCTCCTCGACCGGCACGTCGACGGCGTCGCCGCGGCGCCGGCGGAGCAACCGATCGATGCCGATGGCAGCGCGCTTCCCCGATCCGAGCGCGTCGGCAACCGTGCGCGGCTGGTTGGCGGCGTCGCCGCCCGCGAAGACCGCCGTCCCGGACGCCTGCCCGAGTTCGCCGACGGCGATGCCCCCATTGTCGAGGGTCACGTCCGCCCGCAGGAACGCCAGATCCGCGTCCTCGCCGATGGCCGTGAGGACGGTGTCGGCGACCACGAAGAACGGCGACTCGTCCGCGGGAACCGGGCGCCGCCGGCCGCTCTCGTCGGGCGGCCCCAGTACCATGCGCTGGCACTCCAAACCGGCCAGGTGCCCGTGGACGGTGCGCGCCCCGACCGGCGCCGCGAGAAACTCGAACGTCACGCCCTCGCGCTCCGCTTCCTCGATCTCGGAGGGGATCGCGGGCATCTCCGCCCGTCCACGCCGGTAGAGCACCAGCACCTCGGCGCCCAGGCGGAGGGCCGTCCGCGCGCAGTCCATCGCAGTATTGCCACCGCCGACGACCACGACCCGCGTCCCGAGAGACGGCCGGGCGCCCGCATTGACCTCCTTCAGGAACTCCAGCCCCGACCGCACGCCTGGCGCGTGCTCGTTCTCCATCCCTGCCGCGCGGGAGCGGTGGGCCCCGGAGGCGATGAACACGGCGTCGGCCCCGAGATCGTCCCACTCGAGATCGACTCCGACGGCCGTCCCACACCGGATCGCAACGCCCTGCGCCTCGATCCGTTCGATCTGCTTGTCGAGTACGTGGCGGGGCAGTCGGTACTCGGGGATGCCGAGCCGCAACATGCCGCCCGCTTCCAGCGCCTCTTCGTAGACGGTCACGGCGTACCCCAGCCGCCCAAGGTGGTAGGCGCAAGCGAGGCCCGCCGGCCCCGATCCGACGACCGCCACCGTCTCCGTCTGCGTGCGCGGAGCCGCCGGTGCCGGCGGCGTGTCGAGTTCGACGTCGCCCAGGACCCGCTCGACGGCATGAACCGAGACCGCGTCGTCGAAGTGCCGGCGGCTGCACGCCGTTTCGCACGGGTGATGACACACCCGGCCGGTGACCGCGGGCATCGGGTTTTCCCGCATGAGAAGCGCGCGCGCCTCCTTGAGGCGTCCGCGTTGCAGCAGCTGCATGTACCCTTCGATGTCGATGCCGACCGGACAGGCGGCATTACACGGCGCGACCCGGTCACGATACACGGGCCGAATGTACTTCCATGACCCGGTCTTGTTCTCGAGTGTCGACGTCGTGCTCACGGCGGTCGGCGGAATGCCGCGGGCGGTCGCGTCAGACATGCACGGCCTCCTCCGCGAGCATGCCCCGCACGAGGGTCGCGGCCTCGCGGGCCGCCTGGATGTTCTCCTCGACCTTGAGCGGCACTTCCTCGCGAATCGCCTCGCAGACGGCCTCGAGACGTACGAGTCCCGCGCTCGCCGCAAAGGCACCCGCGATGGCCGTATTCACGATCGGCTGAGTCTTCGAGCCCAGCCCGTGCCGGGCCGCGATCGTCCCGGCGTCCACGGTCACCACGCGGAACCGGTCGGTGAGCGTGGCATAGTGCTCAGGATCCTCGGGCGTGTTGATCAGGATCGACCCACCCGCCACGAGACCCGCGGTGACGTCCACCGCGCCGACCAGGGTCGGATCCAGGACGATCAGGTCCTGGGGACTGGTGATCTCGCAGCGCAGGCGGATGGGATCGTCATCCACTCGGAGAAACGCCGTCACCGGCGCCCCACGCCGCTCGACCCCAAACGCCGGAAACGACTGCACCCAGTGGCCTTCACGAAAGAAAGCGACCGCCAGGAGTTTCGAGGCGATCACCGCCCCCTGCCCTCCCCGACCGTGAATACGGAGTTCGCGCATCGCACACCTCCTCCGATACGCTAGGGCCGGAGCTCTAAAGAAGTGTTGGGTCGGATGTAAAGAACCGCTCACGCACAGGGCCGTAGCCTGCATGGAGCGACCGGAGACGGGAGGGGACCATGGCGGAACGCCGGGACGACGCGGAACGGTCGCGGGAGAACCCGACGGGCCCACCGGCCGGCACGGGCGTGCCGTGCGCGGAGGGTCAGGCCGACGGGGTGCCCTGCGACGAACTCAAGCCCGACTGCGAGGACTGCGAGCGGGTCACCGGTTCAGAAGCCACGGGCGCCTGGGGCTGAGGCCCCATCTGCGCGCAACGAGCCCCGCAGCCGGGAACAGTTGCGGGGTCGTCGCGGTGCGCGCTTGATCCGCGTGACGACCGGTCGCTGGTCGTCGGCCCCTTCCGCGCTCGGTCAATCGCCCGCACCTTCGGTTGTCCCCCGAGAACGACGGCCCGTCCCGGAGCCCCCCGGGCACGCATCGGAGATGCCTCATGACCGACCCCTCCCTCGTCGACGCCCAGGAGCCGCTGGAAGGCGTCATCAAAGACGAAGTGTTCCGCATGTATCAGGAGGTCGCGGACCACCCCGAGAACGAATTCCACTTCTTTCACGGCCGCGCGGCCGCGGAGATGTTCGGCTATGACGCCGACTGGCTGGCCCGCGCGCCGGCAGGCGCCCTCGCGTCCTTCGCAGGCGTCGGCAACCCGCACGAACGCAGCGCCCTGCAACCGGGTGAGACCGTCGTGGACCTCGGAGCGGGTGCGGGGCTCGACGGCATCATCGCGTCCTGGCAGGTCGGGCCGACCGGCAGGGTCATCGGCATCGATCTCAATCCGGCGATGTGCCTCAAAGCGCAGGCCCACGCGGCCGAAACCGGGAGCACGGTGGAGTGCCACGAGGGGCGCATGGAGGAGATCCCCCTCCCCGACGAAACGGCGGACGTCGTGCTGTCGAACGGCGTCATCAATCTGTCGTTCCGGAAGCGCCGTGTGATCAAGGAGATCTTCCGGGTCCTCAAACCCGGCGGGCGCATCTCCATCACGGACATCGTGAGCGCACGGCAGCTGTCGCAGTCGATCGTCAACGACCCCAAGCTCTGGGCCAGTTGAATCGGCGGCGCTCTCCCGGAGGGAGAGGTGTTCGGCCTGTTCGACGACGCCGGCTTCACGCGCGTCCGCTCCACCGTCGTACCGGGCTTCCGCTTCAAGAAGGAATCGACCAGGAACGCCGCCGAAGGTTACGGCGTGAAGGCGGTGCTCTTCACGGCGCTCAAGCCGGCGTAGCGGTCGCCCCGGCGACACGACCGAGCCCCGCACGCAGTGCTCCGCGTGCGGGGCTCGGTCGCTGCCGGGGCCATCGACGGTCAGGTGGAGCCTAGGACGCCCCGCACAACTCCGCCGCCTCGCGGATCCGCTCCGCGATCGCATCGGCCTCCCCGCGGTCCGCAATCGGGATGCTCACCTCACGGGCCGCCTCCGGTGCTCCGTCCGGCGTCACCGTCGCGAACGAGTTCGCGGGGTAGCCCGCCGCGCGGAGGTACACCTCGTACGCTTGGCCGCCGGTCACCGTGAACCCGTTCCGGAGCTGCAGCCGCTGGACCCGGAACTCTCCGAGGTCGACCAGGTTCAGATCGATCCGGAACTGCCACTGTCGCGGCGTGTCGCCGCCTCCGGCCGCGAGATTTGCGAGGGGGATCCGCGTATACACGTTCACATACTCGAGCCGGCACCCTGTCATGGCCACGTCGCTGATGTCGCTCCGCCCCTGGGTCGTTCCCGACCCGCGGGAGCCGCGGCGGCCAAGCCCCCCAGACTCGCGGGCGATGCCGACGGTGAAGCTCCCGGAGGGCGCGAGGTTCTCGGCGAGCCAGGCGCCGACCGCCTCCAAGGCCTGCTGCGAGGCCTCGTCCTCCGGCCCGCCGGCGTCCGCCGACGACAGCGCCAGCACGATCGCGTCCCGACGTTCGCGTGCCGCGAGTCGCGCCGCGGTCACGTCGCTGGACGGCATGCCCGCCGTGAGGTCCGCAATCATCTGCGAGACGGCGTCGAACCCTCCCGACTGCGCCACGAGGAACCAGATGAGCGCCTCGTCCAAGTCCTGTGGGACCCCGACGCCGTTCTGATACAGGGCCCCGAGGTTCGCCTGCGCCATCGGGCTGCCGCGATTGGCGGCCTCCTCCAGCAGGAGCACGCCGCCCTCGAGGTCGGCCGGGCCGCCCAGGCCGTTCAGTTGCATGATGCCGAGAAAGGTCGTCCCTCCGAGGGCCCCATGTTCCGCGGCCGAGGCGAACAGGCGACGGGCCTCGCCGTGATCCTGCGGCA
>JBDHIW010000122.1:0-12031 GCA_039587215.1 Gemmatimonadota bacterium
GCCGGGCTGGCCGTGAGCGACGGCTGCACGAGCAGATAGCGCTCGAGCCACACGCCCACGAAGGAGATCGTCACGAACAACGTGAAGGTCGCCGGGGTGATCTTGGACTTCACCCAGATGAGTCCCCAGAACGGAATCAAGAACACCATGATCCCGACGGTGACGGAGATCGGCAGCCAGTCGCCCGAGAGACGCCAGAAGATGAACGCCGTCTCCTCGCGGAGATTGCCGTACCAGATCACGAGCAACTGGCTGTACATCAGGTACGCCCAGAAGATCGAGAAGCCGAACACCAGCTTGCCGAGATCGTGGAACTGCTGGCGACCGATGAGCACGTTCATGCCCAGCTTGCCCCGCCAGTACACCATCATCAGGGCGAGCATCGTGAGGCCCGTGAGGAACGCGCCCATGAAGAAGAAGGCGCCGAAGAGGTTGCTGATCCAGTATGGGGCCAGCGACATCACGAGGTCGAAGCCGATCAGCGTCATCATGTAGGCGTACACCAGGACCAGCGCCGGGGCGAGGCGGCTCGCTCTGCGCTCCAGCGCCTCCCGTGCCTCGGCCGACCCGTCGTAGTCGCCGAGGAGCCGGTCGTACCATCCCCGCCGCGTGCCGGAGACGTGTTCACGCAGCGCGAGCAGATCCGGCTTGAGATTGTTGATCACGAACGCCGCGGCGGTGCCGAACAGCACGAGCAGCGCCGCCAGGTCGCGCCAGAACACCCACCCCGTCGTCAGCCACTGGCCGCGTGCCGGCGTCGGATGCTCGATCCAGGGAAAGAGGTGGTGCCGCCCGAGGAACAGAATCAGGAAACACACCAGCGACACCGGCAGGAACGCCACCGCCGCTTCTCCGAAGCGCGTGATCGGGCCCGCCCAGCGGCCCTTGGTGATCGTCTGCACCGCCGAGAAGAGAATGCCCGCCACCGAACATCCCGTGAAGAACAGGAAGTTGATGAGGAAGACCCGCCAGGCGCGCGCCGGATCGTCTCCCATCACCAGCATGATGAACAGGCCGAGGCCGATGACCGCGAGCACCGCTCCGGCCGCGAGCAGCGGGCCGGCCGGCGCGTTGGCGCCGCGCCGGAACACATCCTGATGGGCGTTCAGAACGCTCATTGGGCCGCTCCCTGCAGCTGGCGCACGTAGTGCACGATGTTCCACCGATCCTCGGGCGTGAGCTTGCTGCCGTACTCCGGCATCAGGCCAAAGCCGTTCTTCACGACGGAGTAGATCCACCCGTCCGAGCGCTCGCGCTGGGTCGGTTCGGTGAGGTTGCGCACGGCATTCGCGAGCGACTGCGCCACCGGCCCATCGCCCGCCCCGGTCTCCCCGTGGCAGACGGTGCAGTAGACGTCGTAACGCTCACGCCCGCGTTCGAGCGCGTCCGCGGTGCGCTGCACCGGGTTGCTGAGCGCGTCGAGAGCGGCGCGGGTCCCCGGTGTTGCGACCGGCACGCGCTCCACGCCGCCCACGGGCACCGCCCCTTCGGGCGGCTGGAGCGGCATCTTGTACGGGTAGATGGCCGGGCTCGTCCGCATCACCGCAAACCACGGGACGAGCGCCACCACATCATCGGGGCTCGGGAAGCGGTGCCACTGCTCACGTGTGCAGCCGGTCGTGAGCACCGCGAGCATCACAAGGAGAACGACCCTACGACTCAACGCGCACCTCCTCCGCCCCCGAGGAGCGCAGTAACTCTTCCACCGCTTGCCGCCGCTCCACCGGACACGGGACGAAGATGCCGATCATGTCGTCCGTGAAGCGGCCGTCGTACGCGGCCGCCCGCCGTCCACGCCACGTGTGGAACACGAGGCCCAGAATCGTCGCACCCGCTCCGAACAGAATCGTCAGCTCGAACGCGATCACGACGTAGGGAATCATCGAGCCGAGCGGCTTGCCGCCCACCACGATGGGCCAGTCGTAGGACATCCACATCGTCATGGCGAACCCCGCCACGCAGCCCGTGAGTCCGCCGATCAGGGTCCAGAGACGCACCGGGCTCGTCGGATGTCCCACGGCCTCCGCGATCTCGTTGTTGGGCACCGGCGTGTAGACCGTGAGGTCCGCGTGCCCCATCCGCTTCAGCGACCGAATCGCGTCGGCCGCCGCATCGACGTGCCGGTAGGCCGCAAGTAACCCGCTGGGATGCGCGCTCATGAATGCGCCCTTTCTTTGCGCGGCATCGGGAGGATCTCCTTCACCTCGGTGATCGAGACCGTCGGGAAGTTCTTGGCGAACAGCAGGAACCACATGAAGAACCACGCGAAGCTTCCGGCCAGAATCGCCCACTCGACCCAGGTCGGCGTGTAGTGCCCCATCGCGTAGGGCTCATACTCGAACGAGAGCGAGACGACGATGATGACGAACCGCTCGAACCACATGCCGAGATTGACGAACAGCGACAACACGAACAGCGCCGGGATGCTGCGCCGGATCTTCCGGAAGAACAGGAACAGCGGCAGGACCCCGTTGCAGATGATCATCGTCCAGGTGGCCCACCAGTAGTCGCCGAAGGCCCGGTTGTAGAACGACTGCTGCTCGAACGGATTTCCGCTGTACCACGCGATGAAGTACTCGGCCCCGTACGCGTAGGCCACGATCATGCCCGTGAGGAGCAGGAGCTTCGAAAGGTTCTCGAAGTGATCGACGGTCACGTACCGCTCCATCTTGAACACCTTGCGGAGCGGAACCATGAGCGTGATGACCATCGCGACGCCGGAGTAGATCGCGCCCGCCACGAAGTACGGTGCGAAGATCGTCGCGTGCCATCCGGGGACGATCGACACGGCGAAGTCCCACGACACCACGCTGTGCACCGACAGCACGAGCGGCGTCGCCAGCGCGGCCAGATACAAGTAGGCCCGCGTGTAGTGCCGCCACTCTTGATCGGTCCCCCGCCACCCCAGGGACGTCACCTCGTACAGCTTGCGCCGCCACCCGGTCGCCCGCTCGCGGAGCGCCGCGATGTCCGGCACGAGTCCCACGATCAGGAACAGCGTGCTCACCGTGAGGTAGGTCGAGACGGCGAAGACGTCCCACACGAGCGGCGACTTGAAGTTCACCCAGAGCTGCCGCTGGTTCGGGTACGGGAACAACCAGTAGGCGTACCAGATCCGGCCGACGTGGATGAGCGGGAACAGCCCCGCCGTGAGTACCGCGAAGACCGTCATGGCCTCGGCGGTCCGGTACACCGCCGTGCGCCACGCCGAGCGGAAGAGATAGAGGATCGCCGAAATCAGCGTGCCCGAGTGGGCGATGCCGACCCAGAACACGAAGGTCGTGATGTAGGCGCCCCACATGACCGGCGGCGCGTAGCCCGCGACGCCGAGACCGAGGCGGATCTGGTACAGCAGCGCCCCGCCACCGATCGCCAGCACGACCAACACGATCCCGAGGAGAATGAAGTAGCCCCGCCCCGGGTTGCCGATCGTCGCTGCGACGTCGCGGGTGACGTCCTGGTAGGTCGGCTGGACCGCCGGTTCGGGCTGTGCCGCAGTCGCCATCGTCAGGCCTCCACCACGTTGCGCACCTTCTGCAGATACGTGATCGCGGGCTTGGTATTGAGCCCCTCGAGCACGTGATAGCCGCGCTCCTCCGCGGCAGCTTGGCTCACGCGGGAGTTCGGGTCGGTGAGATCACCGAACACGAT
The DNA here is from genome assembly GCA_039587215.1 of Gemmatimonadota bacterium. Lineage (GTDB taxonomy): Bacteria > Gemmatimonadota > Gemmatimonadetes > Gemmatimonadales > GWC2-71-9 > CAMYLY01. Next base: position 3,652 of record JBDHIW010000122.1, read on the forward strand.
CGCGTCGGTCGGGCACGTCTGCTCGCAGGCCGTCCGGATCTCGCCGTCGGCCAGCTCGCGGTCCTCCAGCACCGCCTGATGCTGCTTGTCACGGATCCGCTGCACACAGAACGTGCACTTCTCCATCACACCCTTGGCGCGGACCGTCACGTCCGGGTTGAGCTGCCAGTTCAGCGGCTCCGGCCACGCGTAGACGGCGTCGTTCTCGTTCTGGTAATCGAACCAGTTGAAGTAGCGGACCTTGTACGGGCAGTTGTTGCCGCAGTAGCGCGTGCCCACGCACCGGTTGTAGACCTGCCCGTTCAGTCCGTCCGGCGTGTGGTATGCCGCGAACACCGGGCACACCGGCTCGCACGGTGCATTGGAGCATTGCTGGCAGGTCATGGGCACGACGCGGGCTTCGAACGGCTCGCCGTGCTCGCCGCCCTCGAAATAGCGCTCGATGCGCAGCCACGACATCTCCCGGCCGCGCCGGATCAGCTCCGGACCCACCTGCGGGATGTTGTTCTCCGCATGGCATGCCGTGACGCAGGCGCTGCATCCCGTGCAGCGCGAGAGGTCGATCGCCATGCCCCAGCGCGGCTGGTCGCCCTCGTAGTTACCGCGCTCCTGCTCCGCGTACTGCCGCTCCTGCCACTCGTCCAGCACGTGTTCGATTTCTTCGGGCACGGGCGCCGCGTGGGCCGCGTGGTGCTCGTCAGCGTCACCGCCTGCGCAATACCGCGGTCCATCTGCCTGGGCTTGCCCACGTTCGTCGCGAGGCGCTCGTGGCCGATGGGCCCTTCGACGCTCGCCGCCGCGAAGAAGCCGATGCCGCCGTGCGGTGACGGGTCGGGGTTGAGAAGACTGAACGCGTTGGCGCCGTGGCCCTCGGCATACCTCCCCATGGCGGTGTGACCGCGCCCCACCTGAATCGCAATCGTGTCGGTCCGGATACCGGGGTACAGGAAGACCGGGGCCTCGGCAGCGCCGTTCACCCTCGTGCAGCCCGCGGGCCTCCGCCGTCTCCGGGTTCATCTCGACCCAGCTGGTCCAGGCCACCTTGCTCACCGGATCGGGGAGCTCCTGCAGCCAGGGCCGGTCCGCACCGCGTCCGTCGTACAGCACGGACGACGGGTAGGCGATCAGCGCCAGGTCGTCTCCGCCGGTCCACACGCCGGCGTCCGCGAGCTGAGCCACGCCCGGCGCGAGCCGCACCGACTGGGCGGCGCCGTCACCCCAGGCCCCGCCCTGCTGCAGCGCGGCGTTCCAGAAGTCCTCGAAGTTCCCGCGGTCGCCCTGCCGTCGCTGCCGATCGCGCCACTCCTCCTGTACGACGCCCTTGTAGGCGTCGGCGCCGCCCGGCGCACCCGCGGCCTCACCAATCGCCAGCAGGACGTCCCCGGTCTGTCGGGTATCGAAGAGCGGGCGCATCACCGGCTGCACCAGCGACGCCACGCCGTCGGCCGACTCGTAGTCGTTCCACTGTTCGAGCGCCGTGTGGTCCGGCAGAATCAGGTCCGCCGCCGACGCCGTCTCGTCCATGAACGAGCTGAAGCTGACCGTAAGACCGACCTGGCCCATGGCCGCGGCCACACGCGCACCTGCCGGGGCCGTATGGACGGGGTTGGCACCGTGCACGAACAGCACGTCCACGGCGCCGCCTTCCATCGACTCCACCAGCGCGAGAAGATCGGCATACGTATCGGTGCGGCCCGGGCGCTGTGTCGGGAACCTGACCGTCTGCCCCACGTTGCCCGCGAGGTAGTTGAGCAGGTTCGCGGCCGCGACCGTGACGTGTGCACCGTCGTGCTGCGCCCCCATGCCACCGGCGACCGCCACGCTCGTGCCTTCCGCGAACTCCCGCGCGAGCCGCCGGATGGTCTCGGCATCGACGCCACACGTGTCGGCCACCGCCTCAGGGGTGTGCGGCGCCAGGGCCGCCCGGGCGCGACTCCGGTCGGGCACCTGCGGTCCCAGCCCCTCGTCGAGAATGACCTGCGCCATCGCCAGCGCGACGAGCGCGTCCGTTCCGGGACGCGGCGCGACCCATTCGTCCGCACTCATCGCCGTCATGCTCATCCGCGGCTCGACGTGGACGTACCGGCCCATGCCGCCGTCGTGGAACCCGTGGCTCGCGGCGAAGCCCCGGCTGTGCTCCATCGGACTCAGCCAGGTCTCGAGAAAGTCGGCACCGAACGAGAGGATGTAGTCGGCGGCGCCGAGGTCGTACTGCGGCAGCGCGTCGATCCCAAAGGTCGTCCGCGTACCGGCCCGCAGCGCCTCGTAGGCGAGGGCCTCATACGCCACCCGTCCGTCCGAACCGAGGCCGCTGAGAAACGCGTCGACGGTACGGTCGAAGCTGCCGGCCTCGTGCCCCGTCAGGAACTTGATCCGGTCGCCCGCCGTGCCGTCGAGCGCCTGGGCAATGCGGGCGATCGCTTCGTCCCACCCGATGGGCTGGAACGTGCCGTCCGCGCCCCGCGCCATCGGCTCCCGCACGCGATCGGGATTGTAGAGCCCCTGCAGGGACGCCTGACCGCGCGCGCAGAGCTTGCCGCGGTTCACAGGGTGGTCGGGATTGCCTTCCACCTTGACGGCCCGGCCCTCCCGGACCCGGACATGGATCCCGCATCCCGCCGGGCATTCCCGGCACGTCGTCGCGTACCACGTCGCGATCCCGGGGACCTGATTCTCGGGCGGGACGAGGTAGGGAATGAGCTTCTCGGCGTCATCGGCGGAGCACCCGGAGAGGGCAGCCGCCCCACCTCCGGTCACACCGAGCACCTTGAGGAATCGCCTGCGGTGCATTCCGTCGGGCATGTCGTTCTCCGCTGTCCGCGTCATGCGGGCTGCGTCGTGGGAGTCGTCGGGGCGGCGGTCGACAGCATCAGTAGTGACACGCCGTGCAATCGGTCGTCGCCTCGCTCTGCTCGTGACACGTGATGCACCATCCCATCTTGAGCGACGCGAATTGGTAGACTTGCGGCATCTCGGCGATCGGCCCGTGGCACTCGACGCACGTCTCCGTGGTCGACTTGCCTTCGAACACCCCTTTGTCGGAGTTCACGTGCCGATTGTGCGGGAAGCGGACGAACTGCGACATCTGGTGCACCTCGACCCACTCGATCGGGCGCTGCTCGTTCCACGCCTCGCGCAGCTTCTGCACTTCGGGATTGGCCAGGCCGGCGATGAGGTGACAGCCCATGCAGGTCGACATGGTCGGCAACCCGGGGCTGCTGCTCACTTCGACCGCGAAGTGGCAGTAGCGGCAGTCCATCTGGTATTCCGTGACGTGGACGTCGTGCCGGTAGAAGATCGGCTGCACCGGACCCGGCAGACCGGCCGTGTCGACGTCGACAGGCGCCGTGTACCCCGAGTCCTGCGCCATCTCCTGCGCCGGGGCCACACCCGCCCTGCCGGCGAGCACCGCCGTGACCACCGTGACCAGAATCAGGGGAGACGCGATCCAGACCGCCCGCGACTTCATATCGGGTCCTTTCACGGCTCGAAACATCCTCGGGAGGGTGGCTTCCGGGGACCAACGGCCGATCCTGTGGAATGCGCTGTTGCTGCAACCGCCGACCGAGGGAATCCACGAGTAAGTGCGGACGGACGGCGGTAGAAAACCGCCCGTAAAATAGTCGAACGGCCGAGCATCACAACCTGGCCGCCGACCGCGTGGTGCCGACCGATCCCCCCTACCGCAGCCACGCCTGCAGGTTGTCGGCGCACTGCCGTCTCGCGACCTCCGGCCCGCAGGTCAGCAGGTCCAGCTTGGCGACCGCGGCATCGGGTACCCGAAGGGGCATGCCCGAGCCGAACACGAAGCGGTCCGCGCCAACCGTCTCCCACAGCAGCTCCAGCTCGTCTTCGGGCGGACCCCAGATCCAGGCGACGTCCCAGAGGATACGTTGCGCCTCGTCCGGTGTGAGCCCGAAGTGGACCTCCTCCACCAGCGCCCGCGAGGCGTGGCTCACCACCAGCCGGACGGCGGGATCGGACCGCGCGAGCCGGCGCAGCGTCGCCCCGTCCAGCTCAGGCGCCGTATCCCGCGGGTGCCGCTGCCGCGCGTCCTCGAAGCGGACCATCAGGAGCAGGGGGATGCCCCGCCCCGCGGCAGCGGGTCCCAGCGCGTCCACGGCAGGGGCGTCGCCCGCGAGCCCTTCGTAGTGTGGGTAGACGCGGACGGCCGGTGCGCCGGCATCAACGGCCGCGTCCAAGTCCGTCTCCCATCTCGGGTGCCCCAGCTTGACCGTGGGGACCGCGTGGAGTCGATCGTGCCCGGCCACTCGGGCTTCCAGCGCGCTGTTGGCCGGCGTCGGGTCGGCTGCCATGAACGCCCCCGCATCCCCGACCCAGGCGGCGTCGATAGCCAGCCGGTCCATCTGCCGGAGCAGCCACTCCGGGGTGAGGTGCTGGACGGCCCGGAACGGATAGGCGCCGACGACCGTCGACACGTCAACCAGCATCGAACCCTCCCCGCGGGAAGATCCCGGCCGCATTCCGCCAGCGGATCGCCTCGAGCGCGTCGGGGTCGAGCCCGAGCGACTCGAGGTAGCGGAGTTTTCCGATCCCGATAGCCATCGTCAGGTCGCAACCCCACAACAGCCGATTGGCGCCCAGTTCGACGACGGCGCGCTCCAGCATGTCCGTGTCGCATCCGCTCCCGGACAGGTCGACCCAGACGTTGGGGACCGACCTCACGACGCCCAGCGTGTGCGACCAGTCTCCGCCGCCACCCAGGTGCGCCAGGATGAACCGGGCCCGCGGGTGCCGCTCCGCGAGCACGGCCAGTTCGGCGGCGTCCGAGGCCTCCTGCCCCGGCCAGTCTCGCCGACGGTGCTGCCAGACGTGTTGCAGAATCGGAAGGTCGTGCGCCGCCGCAAACACCGCGATCGGATCGAGCAGCGGATCCGTCGCCCGGCGGCTCGCCGCGAGCTTGATGCCGATCATGCCGTCGGACACCGCCAGAGCGAGTTCGGCCAGCGCGTGGTCGGTGAAATTGGGGTTGACCAGACAGTATCCCCGCACCGTGCCGGGGTGCGTGCGCGCCAGCGCCCGCATCGCGTCGTTCGCGTGGCTCACGTCCTCGGGCGACGGGAAGTACGTGGGCGACCGTCGCCCGTACGTCCCGAGAATCGACGCGACGTGAACGTCGACGCCGAGGCACGCACCCGCCTCGAGCCGCCTCGCGTTCACACGCTCCCAGTCGGCGCGGCCGCACCGCTCCGTGTAAAAATGCGCGTGAACGTCGATCAGCACGGCCGGGTGCCATGCATCGCGTCGGCCAGCACGTCGGCCGTCATGGCGATGTCCGCCGACGTGTGGGCGTACGAGACGAAGTTGTGGGCCGTGCGCTTGAACAGGACCCCGCGTGCCGCGGCCGCGCGGGCCACGGCCCCGCCGTCCTCCGCGTCGTGAAACTCCACATGGCACATCTGTGGCACGCCGCGAATGGTGCAGCGGTCCGCGTGCTGCTCCGCGAGTCCTGCCAGCACCTCCCAGAGCGCGCCCCCCTGCTCCGCCAAATGGGCGACGACCGGCTCGTCGGCGAACGTGTCGATCACCGCCTCCGCCGCCGCCAAGCTCACCCACTCGGTCGCCAGGGTCGATGAGATCCACGTCCGGGTCGCTTCCCCCATCACGTCTGCACGCCCGCCGACGGCGGCGATCGGAAATCCGTTGCCGAGCGCTTTGCCAACGACCATCAGGTCGGGCACGACCCCGTACCGTTCCGCCGCCCCGCCGACGTCGAGTCGGAAAGCCGTCTTGATCTCGTCGAAGATCAGGACCGCCCCGGCCGCCCCCGCCTCCGCCTTCAGCGCGTGCAGCCACTCCGGCGACGGCGCCGCGTCCACGACCGGCTCGACGACGACCGCGGCAATGGGGTCCGACGCGAGCGCGCGGCGAAGCGCGGGCACATCGTCGAACGGTACGGCCGTCCGCATCGCCTTCGTAGCCGCCGGCACCCCCGGACCGTCCGCGCACCAGTCCAGCCACCCGTGATAGCCGCAGGTGACCACCCCATCGCGACCCGTCGCGGCCCGCGCGAGTCGCACCGCCGCCGCCACCGCTTCCGCCCCGGTCTTGAGAAACCGCACCTGCTCCACGCCGGGCAGCACCGCCGCGAGACGCTCGGCGACGCGCGCCTCGAGCGACGGGGCGAGCCCGCCCACGCCGCCGTCGCGTACGGCCTGCTCCGCGGCCGCGCGCACGCGGGGGTGCCCGTACCCCAGCGCGACCGCACCGAGCGCCATGACCAGATCCAGGAAGACCGTTCCCCGTTCGTCCCACACGCGGCACCCGTCCGACCGCACCGCCCGAGCGGCGACCTCGTCGGCGACCCCGAAGAGTGCCTCGGGGCGTTTGCTGCCGGTGGAGGAGTAGCCAGGGATCGTCACGAACGCACGCGCGCGATGTGGTGCACCACCTCGAGGCAGACGGCGCGCAGCAGCTTGGCCTCGCGGGCGTCGAGCGAACGGCGACGCGCAACCTCGCGGAGCGTCCGTAAGACCGGCTCGGGGTTGCGGGTCTTGAAGAACTCGATGGTCTCGAGCATGCGCTCGGCGTCGGCGAACATCAGCTCGAGCTCCGCATGCGATGCCGGGTCGGCTGCGCGACGCGGGGACTTGAACGGCACCACCCCACCGGCCACGTGCAGTTCGTACGCCATGACCGTGAACGCCTGGGCCAGGTTCAGCGACGGGAAGTCGGGCGACGTGGGAATGACCACGCTCCGATGGCAGCGGTCGAGGTCCGTATTGGACAAGCCCTTGTCCTCAGGACCGAGCACCACCGCCACGGTCTCGTCGGCCGCCGCCGCCACGAGATCCGCGGCCACGTCCCGCGGTCGCGTCACGTTGCGCTTGGCCGCCCGCTGCCTGGCCGTCAGGCACACGGTGGTCGTGCAGTCGGCGAGGGCGTCGTCGAGCGTCTCGAACATCTGCACACGCTCGAGCACATCGTACGAATTGTGCGCGATGCCCTCGATGCGATGCACGTCGTATTCCTCTGGCTGCACGAGCCGCAGATCACGAAACCCGAAGTTCTTCATGGCACGGACGACGCCCGCAATGTTCACCAGATCCTGCGTCCGATGCAGCACGACCACTATGCTCACGTCACCTCCAGCGCCGCCGCGCGGCGGCGAGATTCTCGATCACCACGGAGATACACCCACCCACCGCCATCGCTCAAGCACAGCTGCCCGATGCGCCGTAGTCGGTTCGGAGCCGTGCAGTTGACCACGACGTTACCGGCCACCACCTCGCCCGGCGCGAGCGTGCGCCCGAGATCGAAGCCGACCACGATGACGTACCCTCCCTCGCACGGCGCCCAGGCAGCTCGCACGCCCGTCGGATTCAGCGCGCGGGTCTCGACCGCCCGGACCCGGACCGACCCGCCTGCCGCAGGGACCGCGACGACACCCCGCCACCCACCGGCGTCCACGTAGCACTGCACCCCGTCGACGAGGATCTCGGGCGGCTCGTTGTCCGGCGCGGCAGGACCATCCCCCGACCAGAATCTGAGGTGCGGTGACCGAACATTCACCACGAACCCCAGTTCGCGGCCGGCAACCAGGGCGTGCACATCGGCGTGGGGCCCGCCCGCGTCCGCGTGGGACACTTCCGCGCGCCGGAAGTCCTCGACACCGAGAGCCACACCGGCCCCGAGCGCCGCTGGATTCGCCTCCCCCGGCTCCGGAATTCTGTCCACCCGCGTGCACGGCACCGTCCGACCGGGGTGCCACGACGCCGCAACGGTGCGGGTCTCCGGTGCGGACCGCCGGCCGGCCAGGCGAATCGTGTTGCCGCACGGTTCGACTATGCGAACCGAGTTCCGCCGGAAACGGAACCGGTGCACCTGCTCGTCATGCTCGACGATCAGTTCCTGACCTGCGACGGAGAGCCGTGGTGCCGCAGCGCCGCTCCGGCTCCACGCCTGCCACCATCCGCCCGGGCCGGCGGCCCGTCGAACGAGAAAGGGCCGTGGCGCCCCGTCGGCCAGGGTCGAGGACGGCGGTCCCGGCGCGGTCCCGAGGAGTACGGTCTCACCTGTGCGGGGCAGCAACCCAAGCACGCCGCCGACCGCGCCGGCCTCGGTGGCCCCCAGCCACGTCACCGCGTCGTAGCCGCTCCCGACCACCGACGACGCAGGCGACGTCGCTCCGGTCCCCCCTTCCGGCAGCTCGACCCGAGCGAGCGGATGCACGGGCAGATCGACCTCGCGGTCGGCAGGCACCTCGACTTCGACACCATCCACGAGGTACGACGGACCCAGGATGACCGTGCGGCGCGCGGCGGTCCCCGGACCGAACAGCCCCTCTGCGACCGCCATCGCCCAGGTCCATCCATCCCGCGCGTCGAACGCGGCACACCACCCGATGCCCCCGCGCTGA
>JBDHIW010000123.1:0-7426 GCA_039587215.1 Gemmatimonadota bacterium
ATCGCCGCCGCGATGGCGTGAGTCGGCTCCGGCGCGGGGATGATGCCCTCGTTCCGGGCGAAGGTGAGGGCGCCCTCTAAGCACTCCATCTGCGGAATCGCCTCGGCCTCGACGAGGCCCAGCTCGTACAGATGCGAGACGAGCGGCGCCATGCCGTGATACCGGAGCCCCCCAGCATGGATCGGATCGGGGACGAAGTCGTGCCCGAGCGTGTGCATCTTCACCAGCGGCGTCATCCCGATGGTGTCGCCGAAGTCGTACCGGTAGACGCCCTTGGTCAGGGACGGACAGGCGGCCGGCTCGACGCAGCGGATCGTCGGGTTCATGCGCCCCGCGAGCTTCTCGCGGAGGAACGGGAAGGAGAGGCCGCCGAAGTTCGAGCCGCCGCCCGTGCAGCCGACGAGGACGTCGGGATGCTCCCCGATGGCGGCAAACTGGCGGAGCGCCTCTTCGCCGATGACGGTCTGGTGCATGAGCACGTGGTTGAGCACGCTGCCGAGCGCGTACTTGGTGTCCGGATCGGACGCCGCCGCTTCCACCGCCTCGCTGATCGCGATCCCGAGCGATCCCGGACTCGCGGGGTCCCGCTCGAGAATGGTCCGTCCCGCCTGCGTGAGCTCGGACGGGCTCGGGTGGACGGTGGCGCCCCACACCTCCATCATGGTCTTCCGATAGGGCTTGGCGTCGAACGACGCGCGGACCTGCCAGACCTCACACTCGAGCCCGAACATCGAGCAGGCGAGTGACAGCGCGCTGCCCCACTGCCCCGCACCCGTTTCAGTCGTGAGCTTCTTCACGCGTTCCTGGGCATTGTAGAATGCCTGCGGCACGGCCGTGTTCGGCTTGTGCGACCCCGCGGGGCTCACGCCCTCGTACTTGTAATAGATCCGTGCCGGCGTATCGAGCGCCCGCTCCAGCCGGCGCGCCCGGTAGAGCGGCGACGGCCGCCACAGCCGATAGATGTCGATGACCTCGCCCGGGATGTCGACGAAGCTCTCCGTCGTAACCTCCTGCATGATGAGCGCCATCGGGAATAGCGGCGCGAGATCATCCGGGCCGATGGGCTGATGCGTCCCCGGATGCAGCGGCGGAGGCGGCGGCGCGGGGAGGTCGGGAATGACGTTGTACCACTGCGTCGGCATCTCGCTCTCGGAAAGCAGCGTCTTCGTCGCCGTACCGGCCTCGGACATGGTCAGTCTCTCCGTCTGCGTCGTGATCGTTGGGGGCTCACCCGGCACTGCCGAGCGAGCGATAGTTCGCCCACAAGGCCCTCGACCGTCCAGGCGGTGATCCCTGCCGTGCCCACCCGCCCCTAGCCGCGGGCGGGCGCGACACCCGTTCTATCGAACGAAGCCGCCGAAGGTCCCGAGATACTGCGCGCCGAACCCGTCGAGCGCCGCTCTGGCTTCGTCCGACGGTTCCCCGTACACGAAGAGGGCCGTGACCTCGAGACACCCAAGGAACCGCTCCATGAACTTCGCGCCGAAGTTGCCCAGGTGGACCATCACCGCCGCCGAGTCCACGTACTGCTCGTAGATGTGGCACGTCGTGCCGTCGGCGCTCAGGAACCACTGGTACCCCGTGGCGCCCTCTTCTGCCGTCGTGGCTTCGACCATTTCGGCCATGAGTTCCCGAAGGGCGTCGAGCTGTCCATCGCGAACGGTGAGCTGCAGGTTCCACGACACGGCTGACATGGGAGGCTCCTTCCAAGAAGGTGCGGATCGCAGCACGTTCCATCCACGGCGTCCCGGATCGGAGACCCGCCGAAGTGCGGTAGGCGTGCCAGGAATCGTGAAAATACGCTACCGTCCAGGCGGCCGCGAGGTCGAGGCGCTGAGCCGCAGGCACGGACCGCGATTCCAACCTTTCCGGTCACGCCAGCATCCAACGGACTGAACCCGCTACCTCTCTCTAGGAGTCGAGATGGCCGGAACACGCCTGATCAGGATTGCGGTGCTCGCCGTGTCGCTCACCGCGCCGGCGTCTGCACAGAGCCCGTCCCCGATCCCCGCGGATCTCTCGGACGCGGAGAAACTGTACGGCCTCTCGATGCTGTGGCGGGAAGCAGCGTACAACTTTGCGTTCTTCGACCAGGTGCCGGACCTGGACTGGGACGCCGCGTACCAGGCGTTCATCCCGCAGGTCCTGGCAACGGGAAGCACCGCCGCGTACTACGATGTCCTCGCGCGGTTCGTCGCCCTGCTGGAAGACGGGCACAGCCGCGTGTGGCTGCCTGACCCTGAGAGGACACTCCGGTCGTACCCGTGGGTGCTGACCCGCAACGTCGGGGAGGCGGTGTTCGTCCGCAACGTCGGCCGGTCGCTTCAAGAGCGGATCCCCATCGGCTCCGTCATTTTGACGATCGATGACACCCCCTCCGCGGACTACGTGCGCGACGAGTGGCTGCCCATGACCTTCGCCAGCACGGATCACGACCGGCACGACCGCGCGGTCAGCCGGGCCCTGCACGGTCCGCCGGGCAACCCCGTGACCATCAGGTACGAGACGCCGAGCGGTGAACACCGCACCCTCACGCTCGACCGTGACCGCAACACCCGCGACGACGAGTGGGCAGTAGCTCCTGGCATGGGAAACCGCTTCGAGTTCCGATGGCTCGAAGACGGTATTGCCTACGTGGCAGTCAACACCTTCAACGACAGCGGGGTCGTCGGCGACTTCCGCCGCGCGCTCCCCGAGCTCTCCTCCGCGAAGGCTCTCGTCCTCGACATTCGGCGCAACGGCGGCGGCAACAGTTCCCACGGGTACCGGATCGCCGCCCACCTGAGCAACGACACGCTGCTGACGTCGTCCTGGCAGACGCGAGAGCACGTCGCGTCGTACAAAGCCTGGGGTCGGTGGTCGGAGCAGTACGCGGCGTACCACGAGATGGATGCCTGGCGCGACGGCGGGTCGCACGGCACGGTCGCACCGGCTCAGGACAGCCGCCTCATCGTTCCCACAGTCGTGCTCCAGGAACACGCAACCTATTCGGCCGCCGAGGACTTCCTCGTGGCGATCGACGGCATCCCGCACATCACCACGATCGGCCGCCCGAGTGGTGGCAGCACGGGCCAGCCGCTTGCCGTCCACCTGCCGGGTGGCGGCCGGGCGAATATCTGCACCAAACGAGATACGTACCCCGACGGCCGCGAGTTCGTCGGCATCGGTATCCCACCGGACATCGTGGTCGAGACGACCGTCGCCGACATGCGCGCAGGGCGCGACCCGGTGCTCGACCGCGGTCTCGCCGTCCTCCGAGCGCAGCTCGCCGGGTCCCGGTAGGCTCACGAGGGCTCCGTCGGTCGGGTATCATCGGGGCGCCGGCGGTCGCACGCGTGGGCAGCCACCCGTAAAACCACTGGGCACGTCCGGCCCACCCCGCCACGGCCCTCGAGGCCCCACGGCACGCGCAGGAACAACGAGTCTTGCCGACACAAAGGGGAATCGTATTTTCGGGTTTGGAGGTGCCACCATGAAATGCTCGTCACGTCACTCCCCCGCCGCTCGGTCACGGCCTCTCACAGCCCTTCGCGCCGGACTGCTCCTGCTGCTCGCCGGCGCCTGCGGCGGCGATGCAGGACCCACCGGATCCGAGCCGGGCTCGATTCAGCCGGGTCGCTTCGCGCTCTCGCTCGCCTCCGAAGTGCCCGCAGGAGCCGCAGTCGCGCCGATCGGCGGCGCTGCGTCCGTTTCGGCACCGATGAACAGCCACGGAACGGGGCCCGACTTCGATCTCGGCAATCTCCGCGCGACGGACGAATTCTTCTTTCTGCTGTCCAACGCGGGCGGAACGAGCATCACCGGGATCGACATCTCCAGCAGCAACCCGGCGTTCGAGGTCACGCCGACCCAGATCAGTGAGCTGAGCCCCGACACGGGATCGGGTACGATCACACCCATCGTCCGCGTGACGGCGGTCCACGGGATCGCATCGACGGGCCTGTCGTTCGCGGATGTGTTGCCCTCGGGGCCGAACTCCACCGTGATCGCGTTCAACGGCACGACCACGGACTCCGCGGGCGCCAGCGTACCGGTGTCGCTCGGTGCGGGCGTCTCGGTCAACGCGATGGTCGTCGATATCGAGTTCACCGATCCGACTGGCATCGTCGATGAGACCAATGGGGGTGGCGCGGCGATGCTCGGGGTGCCGGAGGCGACAGGCGGTATCGTTCCCGTCGTGAACATCTACGGGGACCTCGGCCTCGAGAACACCGGATCGGCCGACATCACGCTCAGCGTATCCAGCATGAACGACCCCCTCGGGTTCACGCCGACGTCCTTGCCCCCAGGGGGGTCACTGACCTTCGTCGCCGCGGACTACTTCGAGGCCGGGAGCAACGCCGTTTTGGCACTGATCATCGACGGCGGCGGGACGGTGAGCGACCAGAGCCGCCTCCCGATTCTCCCCAACGGTCTCATCATTCTCGCGTTTGCGTTCACCGCACCCTGAACCACGGCGCCGCTGTGCCTCCCAGAGCGTTGCGCGACTGCGGGACGTTCCTCCAGCTCAGCGGGTACCACGCAGCGGTGACTCCGGAGCGGCCGGGCGCGTCGCGAAACGGCTGAACGTGCACCTCCGTCGAGCCCGGATTCCGCCCTAAGTACCTGCCTCCCAGCATGTTGTGGGGCGCTGCCCGGTAGCGCCTGTGGCCGACGCACTGCAGTTTTCTCCCTACTCCTTCGATATTGGGAGTGCGCGGCGGTTCCCGCGCGATTGGCCGAGCACTCAACGGAGGCCACCTCGCCCTCATGAGCACAACCGATCGGTACGTCCCGTCCGAGCGAGCACAGGCGTTCCTCGACACCGTCGAGAGCCCCAAGTACGAGCGCAACAACGTCAACGGTCTGACCCCGTTCTTCGACGAGCGGGTCCCGGACGACATGGCGGACTTCTACACGGGTGACGAGCTGGCAGCGCTCCGCGAGCTCAAAGGGACCGAGCGGGACGTCGAGACTCGCATGCCCGTCAAGCTGACCCGGCACTACTTCGAGATGGCGCGCCGGAGCGCACCCCTTCAGCGTCTGGTCAAAGCGAGTCCGGACGAGACCCGGAGCCTGGCCGGCGCCGAGGATCCCGGGTACCAGATGGACTACAGCCCGGTCGAGGGACTGCTGCACAAGTATGAGATGGGCCTCCTCTACGTCACGTCGACGTGCTCGGCCCACTGTCGGTTCTGCTATCGCGAGGAGCTGATCGGCCGCAAGGAGATCGAGCGCCAGGACGGGACCGTGGCCAAGAAGGGTCTCGCGCGGATCGACGACGTCGTCGGCTACGTCCGGTCGCACAACCAGATCGTGGACGCGAACGGCGGGCTCCACCCGGAGTCGGGCCGCGAACGCCTGCGGGAGATCCTCCTGTCGGGCGGCGATCCGATGGTGCTGCCGAACCGGAAGCTGGCCGAGTGGATGTCGGCGCTCGCAGAGGCCGACGTCGAGTCCATCCGCATCGGGACGAAGGAGATGGCGTTCTTCCCCGATCGCTTCGACGCAACGTTCCTCGCGATGCTGCGCACGTTCCACGAGACGTACCCCGACGTCGGGCTCCGCCTCATGGTGCACTTCAACCACCCCGACGAGTTCCTCGTGAAGGATCCGGACGGCGCGTACGCGCAGAATCCGAACGGGTCGCTCACGTGGAACGCCGCGGCGAAGCGGGCAATGGACGGGGTGAAAGGCCTGGGGTGGGTCAGCGTCGAGAACCAGTCCCCCATCATCAAGGGGGTCAACGACGACTCCGCCGCGCTGCGGATCATGCAGCGGGCGATGAAACGCGTGGGCGCGGAGAATCACTACTTCTTCTGCGGTCGGGACATCGTGGCCCACGAGGCCTTCAACGTCCCGATCGAGACGGCGTGGCATACCCTGAACGACTCCCAGAAGGGGCTGTCCGGGGTCGAGACGCACGCGAGGCTCTCGATCACGCACTACAAGGGAAAGACGGAAGTCGCCGCCGTCACGAACGAGCCGATTCCGGGCGTCCCCGGCACCGAGCACGGCGTCGTGATCTTCAAGATCCTCCGCAACGCGGCGAGCGCCCCCGATCGCGGGAAGGTCTGTATCGTCGCCCGCAACCCAGAGGCCATCTGGTTCGACGGGTACGAGGACCGCGTGATCTACGACGAAGCGGGCCTGTACGACTACGGGCGGGTGCAGGCCGCGAGTGCGGCGGCGGGGGCCGGCGCCGGAGTGACGACCGCGGCCGCGTCGTAAGCGCCGTTCGTCGGACGACGCACCGTGATCGACAAGCAGGTCGCCACCCCGGCGGAGGCACTCGCGGATCTGTTCGACGGGGCCACGGTGATGATCGGGGGGTTCGGTGAGGCGGGGAGCCCAATCGAGCTCATCCACGCGCTCATCGATCACGGGGCGACCGGCCTCACAGTCATCAACAACAACACCGGGAGTGGCGAGGTGGGCCTCGCCGCGCTGATCAAGGCCGGGCGCGTGTCGAAGATGATCTGCTCGTATCCACGCTCGCAGAACTCGACGGTGTTCCCGGAGCTGTACCGGAGCGGGCGAACCGCGCTCGAGTTGGTGCCGCAAGGCACCCTCGCGGAGCGGATTCGTGCCGGGGGCGCCGGCATCCCAGCGTTCTACACGCCGACCGCGGTCGGAACCCCCCTGGCCGACGGCATGGAGCGTCGCACGTTCGACGGTCGCGACTACGTGATGGTGTACGGCCTGACGGCCGACTTCGCCCTCATCAAAGGCCGTGCCGCCGACCGCCACGGGAACGTCGTCTACAACAAGACCGCGCGGAACTTCAGCCCGCTCATGGCCATGGCGGGACGAACGACCATCGTGCAGGCGCGGACGGTCGTCGCTCCGGGCGCGCTGGACCCCGAAGTCGTGGTCACGCCCGGGATCTTCGTGCAGCGCGTGGTCGAAGTCCCCGACCCGGCGGACGAGTCCGCTCTCGTCGCCGCGGGGGCGACGTACCCGTGACCGAGCGCCTCGGGCTCACCCGCGACCAGATGGCGCAGCGGTGCGCCGTCGACATTCCCGACGGCGCGTACGTCAACCTGGGCATCGGCATCCCGGAGCTCGTGGCGGCCTACGTGCCGGAAGGCCGCGAGGTGATCTATCACACCGAGAACGGCCTGCTCGGCATGGGCCCGCCGCCGAATCCGGGCGAGGGAGACCCCGAGCTCATCAACGCCGGCAAGCGTCAGGTGACCGCGAACCCCGGCGCCGCCTACTTCAATCACGCCGACAGCTTCGCGATGATCCGCGGCGGGCACCTCGACGTGTGCGTCCTCGGCGCGCTGCAGGTCTCGCAGCACGGGGACCTCGCCAACTGGTCCACGGGCGCGCCGGATGCGATTCCCGCGGTCGGCGGTGCCATGGATCTCGTGGCGGGGGTCAAGACCGTCTACGTCATCACGCAGCACGTCACGCGCGACGGCGACGCGAAGCTGGTCGAGGC
>JBDHIW010000124.1:0-10675 GCA_039587215.1 Gemmatimonadota bacterium
GTCTACGGCCGCGCGCTGCTGAAACTGTCGGGCGAAGCCCTGGCGGGGGGCGAGTCATTCGGTATCGATTTCAGCGTCGTAGACCGGCTGGCCGACGAGGTTCACGGCGTCGTCGAACTGGGTGTGAGTCTCGGGATCGTCATCGGCGGCGGCAACATCATGCGCGGCACGGCGGCGAGTCAGCAGGGCATGGACCGCGTGTCGGCGGACTACATGGGCATGATGGCGACGGTCATCAACGCGCTCGCCGTTCAGGACATCCTCGAGCGCAAGCACGTCGACACTCGCGTGATGTCGGCGATTCGGATGGAGGAGCTCGCCGAGCCGTACATCCGGCGCCGGGCGCAGCGTCACCTGGAGAAGGGGCGGGTGGTGCTGTTCGCGGCGGGCACGGGAAACCCGTACTTTTCGACTGACACGGCCGCCGTGCTGCGTGCGCTGGAGATCGAGGCCGACGTTTTGATCAAGGCGACCAACGTCGACGGCGTCTATACGGCGGATCCGAAGAAGGACCCGAGTGCCGAGTTCTTGCCCGAGCTGACGTACCGTGAAGCCATGGTGCGGAATCTCCGGGTGATGGACGCCAACGCCTTCGGGTTGTGTCAGGAGAACGGGCTACCGATCGTGGTGCTCAACGTCAACCAGCCAGGCGCCGTGGCTCGCGTACTGACGGGCGGGCGCGTCGGGACCATCGTGCAATGAGTGATCTACAAGAGATTCAGAAAGACGCGAAGCTCCACATGCACAAGGCCGTGGAGAACACGAAGCGCGAGCTCGCCACCATTCGCAGCGGCAAGGCGACGACGAGCCTGCTCGACACGGTGCGGCTGGAGGCCTACGGCCAGCAGTCGCCGTTGAACCAGGTCGCCTCGATCTCGGCCCCCGAGCCCCGGTTGCTGACGGTGCAGCCGTGGGACGTTTCGCTGATCCCCGTGGTCGAGAAGGCCATTCAGACGGCGGACCTCGGGCTGAACCCGTCGAACGACGGGAAGGTCATCCGGATCCCGCTGCCGCTGCTCACGGAGGAACGCCGGCGCGAGCTCGTAAAGATCGTGCACAAGTTGGCGGAAGAGGGGCGCATAGCCGTTCGGCACGCGCGCCACGAGGCGCTGCAAGCGACCAAGAAGGTCGAGCACGTTTCCGACGACGACAAGCGCCGCAGCGACGGGGAAGTGCAGAAGCTCCACGACGACGCGATCGCGCAGGTCGAGTCCATCGTGGCGGCCAAAGAGGAAGAGATCATGGAGGTGTAGCCCCTTCGGGTACGCGTCCACGTCCTCAGATCCCAGTATTCCGTGTCTTCCAACCTCGTTCGTCGTATCCTGGTCGCCCTCGTCGGCATCCCGGCAGCGATCGGGTGCATCTATCTCGGATCCTGGCCGCTGGCGATCGCGCTCGGCGTGCTCGGGGCAGTGGGGACGTGGGAAGCGTGCCGGTTGATCGAGGCGACCGGGCCGCGGCCGCTGTCGGCGCTTGGGGTGCTGGCGGGGGCGACGGCGCCGCTTGGGACGCTGGCCGTCCTGGAGGGCGCACTGTCCGTCCGCGCACTCGTGATCCTCGTCGTGCTATGGGCGCTCGCGGTGTGGGTCGCAGCTATGCGGCTGCGACCGCTCGGACAGGGGCCGACCGGCGCGATTGCGGGCACGGTCCTCGCCGCCGCGTATGCGGGCGGGCTGCCCGGGTTCGCGCTGTATCTCCGGCACGCGGATGCGGGCTGGGGGGCATGGACCGGGACCGCTGTGGTGTTTCTGCCGATCGTCGTGGTGTGGGTGACCGACATCGCCGCCATGGCCGCCGGAGCGACCTTCGGCGGACGACGGCTGGCCCCGGTCCTCTCTCCGAAGAAGACCTGGGCGGGCGCCATCGGGGGCACCGTGGGCGGTCTCGTCGCCGCGCCGGTGTTCGGAATGCTGATGTTGCCCAGAGTCGGGCTCGCCACCTCGCTCTGGTCGCTTGCCGGATTCGGCCTGGTCATCTCGGTCGTCGCGCAGGTCGGCGATGCTGCCGAATCGCTCGTGAAACGTGATGCCGGCGTGAAGGATTCCGGACGGTTCTTCTCGGGACACGGTGGGGTGCTCGATCGGCTGGACGCGCTCTACTGGGCGCTGCCGGCAGCCACGGGGCTCCTCGCACTCATGGGGGTCGTGTGACCCGGGGTGTCGCGGTGCTCGGATCGACCGGGTCGATCGGCCGTAGTGCGCTGCGGGTCCTCGAACGGCAAGCGGACGCCTTCCGCGTCGTCGCACTCACGGCGTACGGGTCGGCGGAGCGGCTGCGGGAGCAGGCGGTGGCCGTCGAGGCGTCGTTCACGGGCTTGGTGAACGGCCAGGGGGCGTCCGCGCGCGCCAACGTGACGGCGACCGGGCCCGAGTGCCTCGTGCATGCTGCGACGCTCGAGGATGTCGACGTCGTCATCAACGCGATCGTGGGCGCGGCCGGGCTCGAGGCGACGCTCGCCGCGCTCCGCGCGGGCAAGCGCGTGGCGCTGGCCAACAAGGAGACGCTCGTCATGGCCGGGGACCTCGTGTGCGAGGCGGCCGTGGAGGGCGGCGGCGAGATCGTGCCGGTGGATTCCGAGCACAGCGCCGTGCTGCAGTGCATCACTGGCCGGCCAGGTCACGAGGTGCGGCGCCTGATCCTCACGGCGTCGGGCGGTCCGTTTCGGGAGTGGCCCGACGAACGCCTCCACGACGCCGAGCTCGATCAGGCGATGCGGCATCCGACGTGGGACATGGGGCCGAAGATCACGGTCGACAGTGCCACACTGGCGAACAAAGCGCTCGAGGTCATCGAGGCGCACCATCTCTTTGGTCTGGGGTATGAGGCGCTCGACGTGGTCGTGCACCCGCAATCGATTGTGCACGCGTTCGTGGAGTTCGTGGACGGATCCGTCCTTGCGCAGGTCGGATACCCGACGATGGAGTTGCCCATTCTGTACGCGCTGACGCACCCGGACCGCGTGACCGACCACGGCACGCCGGTGTTCGATCCCGTCGCGGCGGGTCCGCTGACGTTCGAACCGGTGCGCACGGACGCGTTCAGGGCCTTCACGCTCGGCGTCGAAGCGGGCCGGACGGGCGGGACGTACCCCGCGGTCTTCAACGCCGCGAACGAAGTGGCCGTCGAGGCGTTTCTCGCCGGCAGGATCCAGTTTGGGGAGATCTCCGCAGTGATCGACACCGTGCTAACGCGTCACACTGGCGGCAACGCCCGCGAGCTGGAGACCATACTCGAGGCCGACACGTGGGCCCGCCATGAGGGAGAAGATCTGTGCTCGTCTCGATAATCGCGTTTGTCTTCGTCCTCGGCGTGCTCATCTTCGTGCACGAACTCGGGCATTTCCTGGCTGCCAAGCATCGGTGTGCCCCGGTTCTCGATCGGGTTCGGTCCGGCGACGCCTCTCAGGTTCACGCGTGGAGAGACCGAGTACGTCGTCGCCTGGTTCCCGCTGGGCGGGTATGTGAAGATGGCGAGCCGCGAGGAACAGGAGGCCATGGCGGCCATCGAGGGGGAGGGGGTCGACGAGGACTACCCGCCTGAGAAGCTGTTCGAGAACAAGTCGCTGGCAGCGCGGATGATCGTGATCTCGGCCGGCGTGGTGATGAACGTGCTGTTTGCGTGGGTGGTGAACGCGGGATTGGATGCCGTGGCGGGGCGCGTGGAGGACGCCACCACCTCGATCGCTGCGGTCGAGCGAGGGCAGCTCCCGAACGGCGCGCAGCGGCTTGCGGACGTTCCGCACGGTGCCACGGTCACGTCGATCAACGGTGACGCCGTCGAACGGTGGTCGCAGATCCAAGACGCCGTCGTCAACGGCGGTCCCGAGCGGCTTCGTTTCGAATTCGCGGAGACGGACCCGGTGATCGTCGACATCCCCCGGTCCGATCTCGAGGGGCGCGTGGGGCTGGCCGACGCGTTGCGCCCCAACTGGTCGGCGCGAATCGCGGGGGTGCGCGAGGGCCTTCCTGCGGACGAGGCCGGTCTCGAGGCGGCCGACCTCGTCGTACGGATCGACGGCGACACCGTCCGGTCCTGGTGGGATCTGCAGGGGCGGATCGACGGGAGCCCCGAGGTGGCGCTCACGTTCACGGTGGCCCGCGGGCAGGACCTCGTGGAGATGACGGTCGTGCCGATGGAGACCGTCGTACAGGATCCGCTGACGGGTGAGGTGCGGGCCGTCGGACGGATTGGGATCGACGCCGATCCGCCAACGGCGGTGGTGGACTACACCGTGCCTCGGGCGATCGTGAGCGGTGCCGAGCGCACATGGGACCAGGCGGCCTTGGTGTTCTTCACCCTGCGGGGGATGATCTTCGGTCAGATCTCGCCGCGGGAGCTGGGTGGTCCCATTCTGATCGGCCAGGCGTCCGGGCGGCTCGCCCGTCTCGGCGGCACGGCGCTCCTGGCGTTCATGGCGCTGCTGTCGGTGAACCTCGCGATCCTCAACATCCTCCCGATCCCGGTGCTGGATGGCGGGCACCTGGTCTTTCTCACGATCGAGGGGTTGCTGGGCAGGCCACTGTCGCTCGATGTCCGGCTGCGGCTCACCCAGGTGGGGATGCTGGCGCTCACGATGCTCATGGTCTTCGTGTTCGCCAACGACATCCTGCGGCTGATTGGGTGAGCTAACCTCCCAGCAGTACGACGGCCAGCGCAATCGCGACGACCAGCAGCACGGCCAGAAGGCCCCGCACCATGGGGCGTCCACCTGTGGCCGGCTTCGGTGCGCCGGCGCTCGTGCGCGCGGCCATCCCGAAACTCGACGTTCGCCGGTTGCTGTCGTCCAGCGCGCGCAATTCGTCCACCAGCGTAGCGGCGGAGTCGTAGCGGTCGTCGGGGTGCTTGGCCAGGCACTTCAGGATCACGCGCTCGAACCGCTCCGAAAGACCGGGCACGATGCTCGAGGGCGGTTGCGGGCGGTCTTCGACGTGCATCCGTGCGAGCTCGTACCAGTCGGCCGAGTGGAACGGCGGCTCGCCCGTGGCGGAGCGGTAGAGGGTGACTCCCAAGGAGTAGAGGTCGGTCCGGCCGTCGAGCTTGCGGCCCTGCGCCTGCTCGGGGGAGATGTACTGGGGCGTGCCGATCGTCATGTCGACCCCGGTGGCGGTGGCATAGCCGGAGACCGCCCGGGCGATGCCGAAGTCCGTGATGACCGCCGTGCCCTCTTCACTCATGAGGATGTTGTCGACCTTGATGTCTCGGTGGATGACCCCTGCGTTGTGGGCGTACGCCAGCCCGTCCGACACTTCGGTGGCCAGCCGGATCAGTCGATCCTCCGGGAGGGTACCTTCGGACCGCAGGAGGGTGGCCAGGGACTTGGGGTAGTGGTCCATGGCGAAGAAGGTCAGTCCCGAGTCGCTGCCGATCTCCAGGATTCGGACGATGTTCGGATGTCGGAGCTTGGACGCGACCTCGGACTCATTCCGGAACCGGCCCTCGAACTGCTCGTCACCGCTGTAGCGGGGCTTGAGGACCTTGACCGCGACCGGGAGGCCGTCGCCGCTCCGGCGCCCCGAGAAGACCCAGGCGAAGCCTCCCTGGCCGGCGAGCTGGTCCAGGGTATACTGGCCGAGCTGTCTGCCAAGCAGATCATTGGGATCGTTGGTCACCGGCAGTCTTTACAAGAAGTGACGGGAATGGCTAAATTACTGTGCTGAGATAAAATACGGGCACAGAGAAGATGGTGGGCCCGCGTCATCGGGAGGATACACTTTTCATGAGCGTTGACAAGCAGGCGGTGGTGGAGAAATACGGGACTCACCCGCAGGACACCGGTGCCACCCGGGTACAAATCGCACTTCTCACGGAGCGCATTGCGGCTCTCACGGAGCATTTCCGCACGCACGCGAAGGACCATCACGGTCGTCGCGGCCTCCTGCAGCTCGTGAGCAAGCGTCGACGCCTGCTCGAATACCTCAGACGGACCGACGTGGTCGGATATCGGAAGCTGATCGAGGATCTCGGTCTCCGACGCTAACGGTCCACCCCGGGAGCCAACGTGGTTCCCGGGGCTTCTGTTTTTTGCTCCAGACAAGGACGAAATGACGTGCAGCATGTAGAACGGTCGATCGCTGGCCGGCCCTATCGCATGGAGACGGGGCGGTTTGCGAAGCAGGCGGCAGGCAGCGCAGTGGTGCAGTACGGCGACACGATGGTGCTCGCCGCGGTCACGGTCGCGGAGCGCGACACGCACCTTCCGTTTTTTCCCCTCCTGGTCGAGTACCGGGAGAAGAGTTATGCCGCCGGGCGGATCCCCGGCGGGTTCTTCAAGCGCGAGGGGCGGCCGTCGGAGGAGGAGATCCTCGCGGGCCGTTTGATCGATCGGTCCCTCCGGCCGCTTTTCCCGAAGGGCTTCAAGCGCGAGGTCCAGGTCTACATCTACGTCCTGTCCGCCGATCAGGTGAACGATGCGGACGTGCTGGGTCTGACCGCCGCGTCCCTGGCCCTGTCGCTCTCGCCGGCTCCGTGGAACGGTCCGGTCGGTGGCGTCCGGGTCGGGCGGGTCAACGAGGAGTTCGTGTTGAACCCGACCTTCGAGCAGCTCGATGAGAGCGATCTGGACATGGTCGTCTCGGGCATGAGCGATTCCGTGGTGATGGTGGAGGGCGGGGCGGTCGAGCTCGATGAGGAGACCATCGCCAACGCGCTGATGTTCGCCCAGGACGGGATCCGCGAGCTCACGAGTATGCAGCAGGAGATCGTGGACAAGGTCGGGCAGCCCAAGATCGCCTGGTCTCCGCCCGAGATCCCGGCGGACGTCGAGGAGCGGGTTCGCTCCCTGGCAGCCGACCGTGTGCGCGAGGCGCTGAACCTCGAGGACAAGTCCGAGCGGGTGCAGGCGCTCGGGACGGTGCAGAACGACGTCGTCGAGCAGCTCGCCGAGGAGTTCCCCGAGTCGCAGGGCGAGATCAAGCAGGTGCTCCATGACATCGAGTCGCACACGATGCGCGAGCAGGTGCTGGAGCGTGGCGAGCGCGTCGACGGCCGTGATCTCACGACCGTCCGCCCGATCAGCTGCGAGGTGGGGGTTCTGCCACGCACGCACGGCTCCGCGGTGTTCACCCGGGGGCAGACCCAGGCGCTCGTGAGCACGACGCTCGGTACCGTGGCCGACGAGCAGCGGATCGACAACATCGACATGCCGCGCCAGACCACGAAGAGCTTCATGCTCCACTACAACTTCCCGCCGTTTTCGGTCGGGGAGGTGCGTCCGGTGCGCGGTACGTCCCGCCGCGAGATCGGCCATGGCAACCTGGCCGAGCGCGCGCTGCAGGCGGTGTTGCCGCCCTACGAGGACTTCCCGTACACGATCCGTGTGGTGTCCGACATCCTGGAGTCCAACGGGTCGTCGTCCATGGCGACGGTCTGCGGTGGCTCGTTGGCGCTGATGGACGCGGGCGTGCCGCTGAGGGCGCCGTGCGCAGGGGTCGCGATGGGGCTCATCACCGACGGCGAACGGGTCGCGGTGTTGACCGACATCCTGGGCACCGAGGATCACCTCGGCGACATGGACTTCAAGGTCGCGGGCACGCGTGAGGGCGTGACCTCCATTCAGATGGACATCAAGATCCAGGGTCTGGATCCGGCGATCATGCGCCAGGCGCTCTCGCAGGCGCACGATGCGCGTCTCCACATTCTCGACGTGATGGCCCATACGCTCGACTCGGCGCGCAGCGAGCTTTCCGAGTTCGCGCCGCGGATCATGACGATCCAGATCAACCCGGAGCGGATCGGCGAGATCATCGGACCGAAGGGCAAGACCATCCGCGGCATCCAGGACGAAACGGGTGCCGAGGTCAACGTCGACGACTCCGGTCAGGTAACGATCGCCGCGGTCGATGGGCTGGCCGGCGAGCGGGCCCGGCAGATGATCGAGGCCCTCGTCGAGGAGCCCGAGGTCGGCGCCGTGTACGAAGGGCTCGTGAAGACGACGACGGCGTTCGGGGCCTTCGTGGAAATCCTGCCTGGTCGCGAGGGGCTGCTGCACATTTCCGAGTTGCAGCATGAGCGCACGAACAGCACCGAGGATGTCGTCAACAAGGGCGATCGGGTGCGCGTCAAGCTCCTTGAGATCGACGGGCGCGGCAAGATGCGGCTCTCGCGAAAGGCGCTTCTCGAGAAACCGCAGGACTAGGCGGCGTCGGAACGACGTCCGTGGAGACAGTTCAGCTCGAAGACCGCCTGTTCCGTACGCAGGCGCCAAACGGCATCACGGTGCTGTCCGAGGCCACCGCCGGTATCCGGTCGGTGGCCGTCGGCGTTTGGGTCAAGTCGGCCTCGGTGCACGAGGCCCGCGCCAAGATGGGCGTGTCGCACCTCCTCGAACACATGGTCTTCAAGGGGACCGAGCGCCGGTCGGCGCGCGAGATCGCGTTGGAGCTCGAGTCGCGTGGTGGATCGCTCGACGCCTTCACGTCCCGCGACTACACGTCGTTTCAGGCCCGGGTCCTGGATGAGGATCTGCCCCGGGCGCTGGACGTACTCACCGACATCGTACGGTGTCCGGTCCTCCGCCAGTCGGACCTGGATCTGGAGCGGCGGGTCGTTCTCGAGGAGATCAGTACGGTCGAGGACACGCCGGACGAGCTGGTGTTCGAGGTGCATTCGGAGTCGCTGTGGCCCGAGCATCCCTACGGGTACTCGATTCTCGGGACGCGGGACACCGTCTCGTCGCTGATGGCGGAGGATCTCCAGGCGCTGCATGCCGGCGCCTACCGCCCTCGCCACGTGGTGGTGGCGGCCGCAGGCAACGTGCAGCACGACGCCTTGCTTTCGATGGTGGAGGAGTGCGGCTGGCTCGAGGACGGGATGGAGACCGAACCGCCGCGGATCGCCCAGGTGCCGGCCGCGCGGTCGGGCGAGCAACGGGTGGAGCGCGAATCCGCCCAGACGCACCTGGTGTTCGGGACCGATACGTTCCCCCACCGGGATCCGCGGCGGTTTGCGTTGTTGCTACTGAACACGGTGCTGGGTCACGGCATGTCGAGTCGGCTGTTCCAGCGCGTGCGCGAAGAGCTGGGGCTGGCGTATACCGTGTACTCGTATCAGGCGCTCTATCGCGAGGCGGGACACACCGGGGTGTACGTCGGCACGCATCCGTCGACCGCCGCTCAGGCGGTGGCCGTGGTCCGAGAGGAGCTTGGGCGGCTCGCCTCCGACGGCCTCGCGGCGGAGGAGCTGGCCGATGCGCAACAGCAGCTCAAGGGACAGATTACGTTGTCGCTCGAGAGCTCGGTGGCGCGGATGTCACGGCTCGCGACGGCATCGGTGTACGACGAACGCCACCGCACGATCGACGAACTGCTCGACCTGATCGACAGTGTGACCCGCGAGGACGTTGCCGCGGTCGCCGCGGAATTCTTCGATCCAGATCGGCAGTCGCTCGTGTGGTTGGGACCCCTCGAACCCTCGGCATGATGGGGCGGGTGCGATGATCATAGGCGTACCGACGGAGATCAAGAAGGCGGAGAACCGCATCGCTCTCGCCCCGGCGGGAGTCGAGGCGCTGGTGCGGGACGGGCACAGTGTCCTGGTGCAGGCGGGGGCCGGCATCGGCAGCGGCTTTGCCGATGAGGCGTACGCCGGCGTCGGAGGCGAGCTGGTCGGCTCGTCCGAAGACGTCTGGGCGCGCGCCGACATGATCGTCAAGGTCAAGGAGCCGATCGAGCCCGAGTGGCCCCAGATGCGTGCCGGTCAGGTGGTGTTCACGTATTTCCACTTCGCGGCCAGCGAGGAGCTGACGCGTGCGGTGATGGATTCGGGATCGATCGCGATCGCCTACGAGACGGTCCAGTTGCCCTCGGGCGAGCTGCCGCTGCTCACGCCCATGAGCGAGGTCGCCGGGCGGATGGCGGTGCAGGAGGGCGCGAAGTACCTGGAGAAGTACCACGGGGGCAGGGGGATCCTCCTCGGCGGAGTGCCGGGCGTCCGCCCGGCCGAGGTGCTCATCATCGGCGGCGGGGTCGTCGGAACGAACGCGGCGAAGATGGCGGCCGGACTCGGGGCCAGCGTGACCGTGCTCGACACGTCGCTCGACCGACTGCGCTATCTGTCGGATGTGATGCCGGCCAATGTCGATCTGGTGTACTCCAACCGGCACAACCTGCTGGAGCTCCTGCAGACCGCCGATCTCGTCGTGGGGGCCGTACTGCTCCCCGGTGCGAAGGCCCCCAAGCTCGTGACCCGCGCCGACCTCGCGCTGATGCAGCCGGGGGCGGTCGTCGTGGACGTCGCGGTCGATCAGGGCGGGTGTATCGAGACGGTGAAGCCCACGACCCACGACGACCCGACCTATATGGTGGACGGCGTCGTGCACTACGCCGTGGCGAACATGCCTGGAGGCGTGCCGCGTACGTCGACGCTGGCACTGACCAACGCCACGTTCCCGTACGCCCGCCGCCTGGCGCGGGCCGGGTGGCGGGAAGCCTGTCGGGCCGACGGCGCCCTCACCCTGGGTCTCAACGTGATCGAGGGCAAAGTCGTCTATCCAGGGGTCGCAGAGGCGTTCGGGCTGGAGTTGCACGATGCTCAGACGTTGGTGTAGACCCAAGCAGGTAAGTGTAGGGGTTGTGGTCACTTAGCGTGGCCAGTATCTTGGGTCGCCCCGGCGCGGCGAGCGCGCCGGATCGCAGTCATCCGTCCGTCAACACACCGAATCGTCGATGCGCTGGCTCAA
>JBDHIW010000125.1:0-7336 GCA_039587215.1 Gemmatimonadota bacterium
GGACTCCTCGACCTGCAACCAGACCGAGTACCGGCCTGCGGGAAGGACGTGACCATCGACCGTGACGTCGCGATCGACCTCGATCGTCGTCGCCCAGTTCGCACCCGGCGTCCAGATCTTGCCCCACGGGATCTCCGTGCCGAAGAGGTCCGTGCGGCCACGCGCCTGTGGTCGTCCATAGTCGATCGTGATCGTTGTACCATCGACGATTTGCGACACGCTTCCGCGCTCGCTCGCGCGAATCTGCGCATCGCCACTGGTCGGGAGAACGAGTGCCGCGCCGAAAACGACGGCTAGGACGGATCGGGACACCATAGAGGACCATCCTCGACGTTGGGGACTCTGCGGGGGGGGGGAGCGGTCAGCCAAACCGGGCGTCCACTGCCTCGCGGATCTGCGCGAGGGTGCGGCCGGCGTTGTGCAGTCGCACGACCATCCGCCCCTCCGACTGGCACACCATGCATCCGAGGGCCATCCGCCCTTCCTCGAAGCAACTGAGCAACGAGCGATACCCGGGTTCGCCCGCGCATCCACACATGCACTCAATGCCGTCCGCAATGTGCGGGATCGCGCGGATACCGTCGTACAGCGGCATGAGATTCGGGAACTTGGCGAGCTCCTCGGCACTCAGCACTCTCGAGGCATCGACGTCGGGTCGGGGATCGGGGTGCTGCGTTTGCCGGGACCCGCGGCCGCCGGCGAAGAGCCACCACGGCGCAACGACCGCAGACGCCGTCGAACCCGCAACGAGTGTGATGAAGTCCCGCCGGGACGTGTGGGACACAGGGATGCGCCTCGTGGCGATGGGAGGGGTGCTGTGGCAATGTAGGAAGAATCGATGGCGGCGCCAGTTGTGGCCCCCGCGTTCGTCCACGCCCGAGAGTCCGCACCCCAAATGTCGGGTCGGTCAACGCCGCGGCGAACGCCGCCGAACTGAACCGGTCCGCCGGAAGCTTCTGCAACGCGGTGGCGACCGCTGCCGCCACGTTCGGCGGAACCGACCTGCGGGTGTCCGTGACCAATGCGGCGGGTTCGGTCACGATCTTGGCGATGATCTGCTGCGCCGTGCTACCCACATGCGGTGGATCTCGCGCTCGATGTCGTAGCGGTCGGCCAGGGCAGCCGAGAGGCGGGAGGGACTCTCAGGCATGGCGTCGAAGATGCCCACCACCGAGCCATTCCGTAAGCGGGTCCGCTTGCTCCACACCCCCGCGGGCCGCACCTTACGCCCAGTCAACCGACGACACGCACCATTCGACCCGGTATCGCCATGGCCCACGACTCGTCCAACCCCGTCCTGAACGCACTCCCGTGGCGCGTCGTGCGCGACACCACCTATGACGTCGCCGTGCTCCCGTGGGGGGCGACCGAGGCGCACAACCTCCATCTGCCGTACGGCACGGATACGATCCAGGCTGAGCGAATCGGCGCGGAAGCCGCGCGAATGGCGAATGGTCGGGGCGCGTCGGTCGTCGTGCTGCCCGCCATCCCCTTCGGGGTGAACACGCAGCAGCTGGACATCCCCCTCACGGTGAACATGAACCCCTCCACGCAAGCGGTCGTGCTGCAGGACGTGATCACGAGCCTGGAAAACAGCGGCGTGTCGAAGCTCGTCATCCTGAACGGCCACGGCGGGAACGACTTTCGACAGATCGTGCGCGAGCTTCAGATCGATACGCCGCTGTTCCTGAGCGTCGTCAATTGGTACGAAGCGGTTCCGCCCGACGCCTACTTCGACGAGTCATTCGTGCGCGAGCATGCGGGCGAGATGGAGACGAGCCTCATGCTCCACCTGGAGCCCACGCTCGTGCTGCCGCTCGACCAGGCCGGCGACGGCGCAGCCAAAGGGTTCCGTATTCCGGCCATGCGCGACGGTATCGCCTGGGCACCGCGGCAGTGGACTCAGGTTACCCTCGACACTGGCGTGGGGGATCCATCCAAAGCGACGGCGGAGAAGGGCGCCGCGTACTTCGCGGCGGTGACCGAGACGCTCGGCCAATTCCTCGTCGACCTGGCCGCGGCGTCCCTGGATGACCTGTATGAGTGACGTTGACGTTTCCGGCGTGGCGTCCCAGCGCATCGCCTCTCCTCTTGCTGGCAGGAGCCCCGTATGAAGCGCTTTCTCTTCCTGAGCTACGGCTTCGAAAAGCCGAGTCCCGAGGTCATGGGGGCGTGGCAACAGTGGTTTGCGTCCATCGCGGACCGCACGGTCGACCAGGGCGGGCTCTGGAGCGGCGGCCGCGAGGTGACCACGGACGGGGCCACCGAGTTGCCCTTCGGCCCGGACGCGATCACGGGCTATCTGATCTTCACGGCCGACGACATCGACGACGCCGAGCGCATCGTCCGCGACTGCCCCGTGGTGGCCAGCAATCGCGTCTACGAAATCATGGCGAAGTAACACCACCGCCCGAAATGTTCCGCTGGATCACCCTCGCCATCCTGGTGACGTCCCTCGGCGTCTCGGGGTACTACCGACGCCGCGCCCGCCGAGACGGCGAGACCATCGAACGCACACGCGAGGGACCGGCACTGCTCGCGGTTCGTCTTTTCGTGGCGCTCCCCATGCTCGCGACGATCCTCCTCCACATCGCTCGGCCCGACCTGATGACGTGGGCCACGTGGTCGTCGCCCTCGGGGCTTCGCTGGCTCGGCGTCGCGCTGGGCGTGGCGGTCGTTCCCGGTGTGCGATGGGTGCTCGCCTCGCTGGGGCGCAACGTGAGCGAGACGGTCCTCACCAAGTCCGACCACGCCCTCGTCACCACCGGACCCTACCGATGGGTGCGTCACCCACTGTACTCGACCGGCGTTACGCTGATCCTGTCGATCGGCCTCATGCTCGCGAGCTGGGTGGTGCTCGGATTCGCCCTC
This sequence comes from Gemmatimonadota bacterium, assembly GCA_039587215.1. GTDB lineage: Bacteria > Gemmatimonadota > Gemmatimonadetes > Gemmatimonadales > GWC2-71-9 > CAMYLY01. The sequence goes on from JBDHIW010000125.1 coordinate 2,872, forward strand.
GTGGCCGCCGTGCTGATCCTGACCGTCGTGATTCCGCGAGAGGAGCAGCGGCTGATCGAGGCCTTCGGCGACGACTACCGCCGGTACATGGCGGACACGGGCCGCCTCCTGCCGCGAACGGCGAGCGGGCATGTCGCTCCGCGCGCGTCGTCGGGGTGACCGGCGCCGCTGGCTCTTTGGCGATCGGCGTGGGGGTGCGTTCAGCGCCTCGCTGTTTGATGTGAGCCCCGATGGGCGGACCTTCTACACACGACAGCGGACAACGGATACCGATGCCGCCATGCTGCTCCTCAACTGGCAGTCGCTGCTCGACGGAGCCGATCGGGAGTAGGGCCTGACGACGGCTCTCCGGGTGACGAACGGCATGCATCGCTTGATCCGTCCACCCGACGCTGTGAGATTGGCATACTCTCGAACCCGCCGGAGATTCGACGTGCACATCCGCCGCTTGACCCTCGCGATGGCCATCCCCCTCCTGGCCGTCGGCTGCTCCATCGAGCCCGTCGCGTTCAACTCGCTGACGATTGACCAAGTCACGGGCACCTGGACGCTCATCGACATGAACGGATCGCCCGTGCCGGGCGAGGTCACGATCTACACCGCCCCCGAGCAGAGCGGAGCGATCCAGGTCACCCTGGACGGCGACGACGGCGTGTTCGTGATCGCGGCGGACGGCACCCTGGAGTTGCGGGTGGACGGCTCCGTGCAGCGAACGGGCACGTGGTCGATCGTCACCGAGCTCGAGGGCGCCATTCGGATCACGATGGATGGTAGTGACCAATGGGCGGGGCTCGTCGCCGGTACCCGCCTGGGCATGACGGACCGGGTCGGCAACCGATCGATCTATGCCCTCCAGTAGCGTTCTGCAGTGACATGCAGTATCCCGAGACCTTCACCACGTGCCCACATCGGGGCGCGGACGAGACGGTCGAGACAGGTGTGTTCGTCGAGCGGTGGACTGCTTGCGTGGGGCTCGTCCCCGCGCGTGACCGACCAACAGGGCTGACGTCCAGTCGGCGCTCCACCATCCGGTCGGCAGATACCGAACACCGGAACAGGGAGACACGATGCCACGAATCATGCTGACCGCCGACGTCGAAGATGTCGAACACTGGAGAGCGCAGTTCAACGCCGATGGCCCGGACGAGCAGAGAGGTGGGCAACCGCCGCGGCCGGTCGCGACCGTGTCACCGGAGCCGTGAGACGTGACCGACCGACGGGGACTCGTCGGATTCGATCCGGACCACTTCGCCAAGACGACTGAAGCGGATTCTCCTCCCGATCCGCTCACCGCGTTCCGCTACGCGCACCGGCAGAACCTCTGGAATGGAGCCGAAACACCGTCCGGACCCGGGTCGAGCCGCGAGCAGACGCGCGCGGTTGCCGACGCCCTGCCGGACTTGTGCGAGCGCTACGACGTGCGGTCGCTGCTGGATCTTCCGTGCGGCAACGGCCATTGGATGGCCGAAGTGCGTCTACCGAACGTGCGGTACATCGGGGCCGACTTGGTACCCGAGGTCGTCGCCGAGGCGGAGCGGCGTCACGGCCGACCAGATCGCCAGTTCCTCACCTTGGACCTCACGCGCTCCCCCCTGCCCGACGCCGATCTGCTGCTTTGCCGCGACTGCCTGGTGCACCTGTCGTACACCGATATCGTGCGCAGCATCGTCAACATCCGACACAGCGCCGTCACGTACCTGCTGACCACGACGTTCGCGGAAGAAACCACGTTCCTGGACATCGTCACCGGCGACTGGCGCCCGCTGGATCTCCAGGCCCCTCCCTTCAGCTTCCCACCGCCGCTCGACATGATCGACGAGGAGTGTTCGGAGCACGGCGGCGCGTTCGCCGACAAGATGCTGGCGTTGTGGCGGGTGGACGATCTTCCCGAGCTGCGGATGGAGTAGCGCAGCGCCTGGCTACGGCCGCGTCGGGTATCCGCTGAAGAACGCCCACATCACTTCCGACACATTCATCGCGTCGGTGGTGGGGCCCGTCAGCCACGTCGGGAACGGCGTGCCACCAGGCCACTGATGACCGACCCCTTCGAGACGGTACAACACCACCGGGGCGTCGGCGTCACAATCACCGTACTCGATCCGCGTAACATCGGTGTCGATCGGTGATTCGCTCGGTTCGGGCGCGCAGCGGTTTCGCTGTGCCCAGCCTTCGACCCACGACGACACGCTCGGGAAGCCACCCGGCGCAAGGGCTGAGGGTCCCGCCCCGCCGTACGGCACCAGCCGGTCCGCGGTGCCGTGGAACGCAACCATCGGCACGGGCGTCGAGTCGCCACAATCGTCCCACGACCAGATCTGAGCCGCTGCGACCGTTCCAACGGCCGCGAAGCGCTCCGGCATCCGACACGACACCCCGAACGCCATGCCGCCGCCGTTCGAGAACCCGCTGAGGTAAACGCGCGTCGAGTCCACGGCATATCGCGCAGCCACCGTGTCGATCAGCGCCGCGATGAAGTCGAGATCGGCCGTCATGATCGCGTCGGGTTCCATGAACCAGACCTTCGGCGACATACCGGTCCCCTTGCCGCGCATGTTGAGTCCCGACGGGTAGACCACCAGAAAGCCGTGGCGATCGGCCACGTCGTTCCACCCGCTCGTCTCCATCTGCGCGCCCGGCCACTGCATCGCCCCGTGCAGGCTCACGACCAGCGGCACCGGGAGGGTCGGGTCGTGCCCTTCGGGAACGTGCAGCAGGTACTCGCGCAGCCGTCCGCCGGACTCCAACGTCCCATTGGCACGGGTATCGGGATAGAAGACCGCGTAGAAACCGCCGACGAGAGCACCGATGAGGACCATCGGCACTCCGACGACGAGCGCCGCGCCGATCACCAGCTTGCGCCGCGTCGACCACGACCGGCGTATCGGTGCGCTGGTGGTACCGGCGTTCGGGTCCGCGCGTCCGAGCTCTCTCTCTCTCATGAAGGCGAAGATGCGGCCGGCACGACGTCGTCGCCACCCAGCAGCCACGACATCCCGGTGGGTGCCCGCGTCAGGCGTCCGGCTACTTCTCCGCGGGCACAGGCTGTTCCGGCAGGAGCCGGGCGAGTGTCTGGGCCAGCGTTGCCTGGATGGCCGGCAGGGACTCCTCGAAACGGAGGTTGACCCGCGACGCCCCGCTCGCCACCTGAATATCGTGGTGACGCTGCGACGTCCGTCGCTCCTGGGCCATGGGTGTAGCAGGGTCGAACCGCCCTGGTACGGTCTCCGTCAGACGCACGTCGGTCGTCAACACGTGACCCACGTGCCTGACGCTCGCATCCGCGACGAAGCTGACGAACCCCACGACCAGCGCAATGCCCGCCACGGCGTCGTAGTCCCCGCCCAGCAGATCCGCCGCGACGCCTGCGACGTAGCCGGCCGTCAACGCGCTGCCCAACGCATCCCGGAGGGTGACGTCCGTGAGATCGGCCTCGATCAGCTGCCGGTGATGGACCTGGAGCACGTATGTGGCGCTTCGCGGATCGTCGACGACCCGGTACCCGGACGCCGTCAACGCCTGTTCGAGTCCGGGTCCGATCACCACCTCGCGCTCCACGCCGCTCGTCTCCGACACGTGGATCGTCGGGGGAAGGTCGGTCGAGAGTTCGAGGAAGATCGACTCGCTGACCTTGGCCTCGGATGCCAGGGTCCCATGCCGCATCTGCATGTGCATGGCGGCGCACCCATTCGTCACGAGGCCAATGCCGACCACTGCAATCGCGAAACCCACCCGTCTGAACCGCATGTCCACCTCCGTGATCGGGCGAGGCGGCAGCGTCGTGCGCCGCCCCGCGCTCACTCACATGGTGGGCACTTGGAGACAAGCGTCCGTCAAGCGGCGTGCGATGCAGAAACGTGAGAGCGTCCGTGCCCGAAGGCGACGTCTTCATTCGCAGTTGCAACGCGCTTCACGCGCAGACCCCAAACATGATCCGGCACATCGCTCGACCCATCCCGCCAACGCCGAGAGACCACCGTGCGCCTGCTTATTGCGACTACCCTGCTCGCCATTCCGGTCTTGGGGTTCGGAGAGCCCGCCGTTGCGCGCGACGCCGGCGGCTCATGCCTGAGCCAGCGTCCGCTCCCGGAGTGTCGGGTCTTTCTCCTCACCAACATCGGCGCGTACGGAACGCTCCGCCGCGTGCACGTGACGCCGATTCGTGTCGTCGCGGATTGGGGCGTGATGGTCAACGCACGGCCGAGGGACGCCTTCGGGCTGTCATGGATGCTCGCGGTCGGCCCCATGGTGAATGGCGGAAACGGCCACGAGCTCGCATCCGGTCCCGCCGTGCACTACCGCCGGTGGATTGGCCGCCGCCAGTCGCTGGAGGTCGCGCTCGGAACGGTCGTGCTCAGCGAGCGGCTCGACCCGGGAGGCGTGCTCGGCTTGGTGAAGTACCACCCTACCGACTGGCTCGGGATCGCCGTGCGCCCCGAAATGGTGCGCCCACACTACTACGTCGGGC
>JBDHIW010000126.1:0-7316 GCA_039587215.1 Gemmatimonadota bacterium
GCCATCGAGAACGCGCGTCTCGTCGAGCGGGACGTGGCGCGACAGCGGATCAGCCACGAGATCCAGCTCGCACACGAACTGCAGGTGCGGCTCCTGCCGTCGCCGGAGGCGCTGGGGCGGGACGCGGACGTGGGAGCGCGCTTCCTACCCGCCGCCCGGGTGGGCGGGGACTTCTACAACTTCTTCCCGCTGCCGGGCGGACGGATTGGCGTGCTCTTCGGCGACGTCTCGTCGCACGGCTATGCCGCGGCGCTCCTGATGGTGGCGGTGATGTCGCAGACCGCGCTGCATGCAGCGGATGCGGACACCCCGGACGAGGCGATCCGTCGGCTCGCGGACTCCCTCGAGGCCGAACTGGGACAGGGGGAGATGCACGTGGCCCTGTTCTACGGGGTGCTGTCCCCCCAGAACGGACACTTCCGGTACACGAACGCCGGTCACCCCCATGCGTTCCGAGTGGATCAGGACGGGCGTGCGGAGCGATTGGGCGCGACCTCGCCGCCGCTTGGGCTTGCGGAACCCGACAGCATCGTCGCGAGCGAGATCACGTGGACCATGGGGCAGGACCGATTGCTGCTCTTCTCCGACGGGATGACTGACGCACGGAATCTCGAGGGACAGCCGTTCGGCGAGTCACGCGTCCTCGAGCTCGTGACCGCACGTCCCGACGCCAGCTCCGAGGCGCTCGTGGGCGACGTGCTCGACGCGGTGTCCCAGCATGCCACGATCATCCAGGACGATCGCACCATCCTCCTCTTGCGTCCCTGAGTGTCGCGCCGGCTCGGTCAGCACTTCCTGCACGATCCCTCGATCCTCGACCGGATCGTGTCGGCACTCGAGCCCACCGGCGACGATGTCGTCGTCGAGATCGGCCCCGGCCTCGGTACCCTGACGCGGCGCCTCGCCCCGACGGTCGGGCACGTCGTGGCGCTCGAGCGCGACCACGAACTGGCGGTACGGCTGGCCGGCGACGACGTGGATGCACCGGCGCCGCCGCCCAACGTCACCGTCGTGGAGACGGATGCGCTCGAGGCCGACTGGCCCGCACTCGCCAGCGCCGCCGGCGCGACCGCGAACGGGGACTTCAAGGTCGTCGGCAACATCCCGTACTACATCACCAGTCCACTCATCGGGAAGGCGCTGACCCCGCCGGTTCCGCGTTCGATCGTCTACCTGGTGCAGGCGGAGGTCGCGGCGCGCGCCGCGGCGCAGCCGGGATCGAAGACGTACGGAGCGCTGAGCGTGGGCGTGCAGGTGGTCGCGCGGGTGGAGCGGCTTTTCGCGGTCCGCCGGGGGGCGTTTCGACCGCCGCCGGCGGTCGACTCGGCCGTAATTCGGATGACGCCCCTCGAGACGGGGCTGGTCGCCCCCGAGCGGCACGATGCGTTTCGGCGGTTCGTCGGACAGCTGTTCGGGCAGCGGCGCAAGCAGCTCGGTCGCTCGATGCGGAATCTCTGGGACCTGGAGGATCCGGAGGTCGAGGCGGCGCTCGTGGCGGCGGGGGTCGCGGCAACGCAGCGTCCCGAAACGGTCTCCCCGGAGTCGTTCGTGCAGCTCTTCGAGGCGATCGGCCGCTGATGTATGCCACGGCGCCGGCACGACGATGCTGCTCCCCGTTCTCGCGGTGAACGGAAGGGACTAGATTGCTACGCCTATGACGCGTGTTCGAGTCACCAGCGAGATCGGCCCCCTCGGGGCCGTCTTGGTGCATACCCCGGGGAACGAGCTGTCGGCGGTCACCCCCTGGAACCGCAAAGACTACCTCTACGACGACATCATCGATCTCGAGTTTGCGCAGCGCGAGCACCGTCGCATGGTCGGAGTACTGGAGCGGTTCACCGACGTCTTCGAGGTGAGCGACGTCATCGAGGATGTGCTGGAGGTTCCCGAGGTCCGCGAACTCCTGGTCAAGCGGGCCATGCACGTGGCACCCTCCCGGACGCTGGCGACCCGGCTCGCGGACATGCCGACGCCCGAACTCAAGACGATGCTGATCGAAGGGGCGGCGGACGAGGCCGGCCCGCTCGGGCAGGTGCTCAACGAGGTCGGGTTCAGTCTGCCGCCCGTTCCGAACCTGTTCTTCACCCGCGACGTCGGCATCGTGATCGGCGACCACGTGGTGATCGGTGCGATGCGTCACGAGTCGCGCTGGACGGAGGAGCTGCTGGTGAAGTCGCTCTTCCTGTACCATCCGGCGTTCGCCAACGCCGGGATCCTGTACGACGGATCGGAAGAGCGCCGGCTGGCGTTTCATCTGGAGGGTGGGGACGTGCACCCGCTGCGCGACGACCTGCTGCTGCTCGGGTTCAGCTCGCGGTCGAGCGCGGCCGCGCTGGATCATCTGTGTGACCTCGTGTTCGAGCACACGCCAGTGCGCGACGTCCTCGTCGTCGTCATGCCCGGTGAACAGACGGCGATCCACCTGGACATGGTGTTCACCCAGATCGACCGCGGGGTCTGTGTGTTCTTCCCGCCGCACTTCGTGGGGCCCGAGCGGCTGGCCGTGCTCCATCGCGCCAGGGATCAGCAGATCGCGAAAGAGATGCCGGATTTCTTTGCGGCACTCAAGGCCGTGGACTTCCGATTGGACGCCGTGTTCTGCGGCGGCGAGCAGAAGGCCACGCAGGAGCGCGAGCAGTGGGCGTCGGGGTGCAACCTGTTCGCGATCCGGCCGGGCCTGGCGCTCAGCTACAAGCGGAACGAGGCCACCCTCGCGGAACTCGAGAAGGCGGGGTTCCGCGTCGTCGACGGCGTGGACTTCCTGACGGTCGACGAGACCATCGCGGATGACGAAAAGGCGATCATCACGCTGGAGGGGAGCGAACTGGTGCGTGGCGGCGGCGGACCTCGCTGCATGACGCTGCCGCTCCGCCGCGAGGACCTGACCTCCTGACCGGTCTGCGCGCGGCCCCGCAGGGCACGCTCATCGATCGCACCATCGCGTTTCTCGACGGTGGCGCGCCGCACGACAGCGTGACGCTCGCGCGGGACGTCCTCGGACTCGCACCGGTGACCGAATCGATCGCGGACCGGGTCGTGGTGGCGCTCCTCGGGGCGGACCCGCGTGTACGGCGACTTCACGACGGGCGCTGGTCGCTCGCTGCCGTGGGCGGCACGGTGGCCACCCTCGATCAGGCCACGTTCGCGGTGGTCGACGTGGAGACGACCGGATCCCGGGCCGCGGCCGGCGATCGCGTCGTGGAGATCGGCGTCGTGACGCTCGTCGACGGTCGTGCGGAGGTGGTGGTGGATCGGTTGGTCGATCCCGAACGGCCGATTCCGCGGTTCGTCCGACAGCTCACGCGAATCACGCCCGACATGGTGCGGGGGCAGCCCACGTTCGACGAGGTGGCGGACGAAGTGACGGATGCCTTGGCGGGGCGGATCTTCGTCGCGCACAACGCGCAGTTCGACTGGCGGTTCCTCCAGGCCGAGCTCCGGCGGGCCAAGGGATTCGCGCTCGAGGGACCGCGAGTCTGCACGCTCCGGCTGGCCCGGCGGCTGCTGCCCGGTCTCCGGTCGCGAAGCCTCGATGCGCTCGCGGAGTACTTCGGGGTGTCGATCGAGGCGCGCCATCGGGCTGCGGGGGATGCGCTGGCGACCGCCAAGGTGCTGTCGGGACTCCTCGAACGCGCGGCGGACCAGGGAATTCAGACGATTGCCGAGCTGGAGCGCATGAGCGCGCGGCCGCGGCGCAAGCGATCGGCGATGCCGACATCGATGGACGAGTTATGACCGAGACGACGTCGTTCCAGGTGGGAAGCCTCCGGTGTCACCTTCTCGACGGCGGCCGCCAGCGGCTCGACGGCGGCGCCATGTTCGGGGTGGTACCGAAGCCGCTGTGGGAGCGGAAGATCCCCGCGGACGAACGCAACCGCATCCCCCTGGCGATGCGGTGCCTCCTCATCGAACACGAGGCCGGGCCCATCCTGGTCGACACCGGCGCCGGCAACAAGGACTCGGAGAAGTTCCGGAACATCTACGGCATCGCAAACGCGGGAACCCGCGGGCCGACGGTGCTGGAGGACTCGCTCGCGGCCGTAGGGTTCGCGCCGGGGGACGTGCGGTACGTCATCAACACGCATCTACACTTCGACCATGCGGGCGGGAACACCTTCGTCGAGTGGCGGGAGGACGGCACGCACGGGGAGCCCGTGCTCGCGTTCCCGGAGGCGACCTACGTCGTGCAGAAGACGGAGCTGGCATTCGCCCGCGGCGCCAACGAGCGGACGGCCGCGAGCTATCTGCCGCCCAACTTCGAGCCCGTCGAGCGGGCGGGGCGGTGGCGGCTGGTCGACGGCGAAGCGGACGTGGTGCCGGGCATCCGGGTCGTGCCGACGCCCGGTCACGTGCCCGGGCATCAGTCCGTGATGGTGGCCGACGGGGGGGATGTGGCCTGCTATCTCGGGGACCTCGTCCCGACCGCCGCCCACCTGCCGCTCCCGTGGATCATGGGGTACGATCTCGAGCCGCTGGTGACGCTGGAGACCAAGCGCGCCCTGCTGGGCCGGGCCGAGGCGGACGGGTGGCGACTGGTCTTCGAGCACGACCCCGAGCGGGGGCTCGGCCGGGTGGTCCGCGAGGGCAAATCCTATGGGTTTGCGGACGCTTGACAGCCTTCCGGGGGGCCTCTACGTTCCGATCCGACAATCAGGCAAGTAAGCGCTCGGCGCTTCACCCTCCTGCCGTCGGCCAATGTGCCGGCGAGCGTCCAGGGTTCCTCTTCAGCGGTGGCGCGACGCGCCAGCCGCCGTGGCGGATTCCGGAGGGCCGGGTCCGCTTTTTTCGTTTCTCGTAGCCGGAGGCAGATCACTGGTAGCCCCAGAAGCAGGAAAACGCGTACGAGTCAATCACCAGATTCGTATCAGCCCGGTCCGCTTGATCGATGCGGACGGCGAGCAGGTCGGGGTGGTGCCCGTGGAGGAGGCGATTCGCGCCGCGCAGGAGCGGCAACTCGACCTCGTGGAAGTGGCGCCGATGGCGCGGCCGCCTGTGGTCAAGATCATGGACTACGGCAAGTACCGCTTCGAGCAGGCGAAGGCGGCGCGAGCCGCACGAAAGAAGCAGCACATCATTCATCTGAAGGAAGTGAAGTACCGGCCGGGGATCAGTGAGCACGACTACGAGTTCAAGACGCGCCACGCCCGGCAGTTCATTGAAGAGGGCAACAAGGTCAAGTGCACCATGATGTTCCGGGGCCGCCAGGTTACGCACCCCGAGTTGGGCCAGCAGGTGTTGGAGCGCGTGGCGGGTGAGCTGGACGACATCGCCAAGATCGAGCAGTTCCCGAAGCTCGAGGGGCGGAACATGGTGATGGTGTTGGGACCGAGGTAGCGGGGCGGTCGGGTCGCGAACGGACTAGGACGAAAAGAAGAGATCAGGGGGGCTTCGATGCCCAAGCAGAAGACGAAGCGGAGCGCAATGAAGCGCTTCAAACTGACGGGGAAGGGACGCGTGCGTCGTCGGCGCGCGTTCAAGAGCCACATTCTCACCAAGAAGCATCCCAAGCGGAAGCGTCGTTTGCGCTCCGGAGCTCTCGTTGCGAAGGCCGACGAGAACCGGATCAAGCGAGTGCTGTCGGCCTAGAGGAGAATCCCGATGGCAAAGGTTCGAAGCAACGTCGCTCGGCTGAAGCGCAAGAAGAAGATCATGCAGGCCGCCAAGGGAGCGCGTGGCGGTCGGAGCAAGCTCTACAAGTCGGCCAAGGAGACGGTCGAGCGCGGGTTGCGGTACGCGTACCGTGATCGCCGGCTGCGGAAGCGGGACTTCCGCCGATTGTGGATCGTGCGGATCAATGCCGCGGCCCGACTCCATGACATGTCGTACAGTCGCTTCATGTCGGGCCTGAAGAAGGCGGGCGTGGACATCAATCGCAAAATGCTCGCCGATCTCGCAGTGCGGGACCCGGCGGCTTTTGGTGAGCTGGCCGAGGTCGCGAAGAAGAACCTGTAGGGCGCGCCCCGGCGATGTCCGGTTCTTCACACGACCAGCTCTTCGAAGGCATCACGGCGGCGATCGACGAGATCGCCGCCGCGGACGACGTGCGCCTGGGCGAACTGCGGACGGAGCTGCTTGGTCGTAAAGCCGGTCGCCTGACGCAGGTGCTGCGGGGGCTCGGCAAACTCGACCCCGACGACCGCAAGGCCGTGGGCGCCCGTGCCAACCAGATCAAACAGGAGATCGAAGCGGCGATCGCGGCGCGGGAGGCCGCGCTGCACGCAGCGTCGGCGTCGCCGGACGGCGTCGACCGCTCGATGCCCGGCCGCGAGCGGTGGTGGGGGGCGACCCACCCGGTCACGGACGTCATCGACGAGATCTGCGACATCTTCCGCGAGCTCGGCTTCACGCGGGTCACCGGTCCCGAGACGGAGACCGAAGACTACAACTTCACCAAGCTGAACATTCCGCTCGACCACCCGGCGGCGGACGAGCACGACACGTTCTACCTGCAGGGCGGCCCGGCCGTCGGAAGCGGCGCCGCGCTGCTGCTCCGCACCCACACGTCGCCGATGCAGGCCCGGACGATGGAAGCCCATCAGCCGCCGATCCGCATCGTGGTGCCGGGCCTCGTGTATCGCCGCGATGCGTTCGATCCGTCGCATGCGCCGGCCTTTGAGCAGATCGAGGGATTGGCCGTCGACGAGGGGGTGTCGTTCGTCGAGTTCAAGGCGGCCATCGACTTCTTCGTGAAGCGGTTCTTCACGGCCGACACGGCCGTGCGGTTCCGTCCGTCGTTCTTCCCGTTCACGGAGCCGTCGGCCGAGGTGGACGTGCAGTGCCAGATCTGCCGCGGCAGCGGGTGCAGCACCTGTAAGCAGACCGGGTTCCTGGAGATCATGGGCGCGGGGATGGTCCATCCGGCCGTCTTCGAGCACTGCGGCATCGATCCGGAGCGCTACACCGGATTCGCGTTCGGGATGGGGCCTGGGCGGATCGCCATGCTCCGCCACGGCCTGCCCGACATCCGGCTGCTCTACCAGGCCGATATGCGGTTCCTGGACCAGTTCCGGGGGGCGCGATGAACGTCTCGCTGCGGTGGCTGAGCACCATGCTCGGCACGGAGATCGATGCCGTGGATGCGGCGGAACGGCTCACGATGCTGGGTGCTCCCGTCGAGGCGATCGACCACCTCCACGGAGAGCTCGGCGACGTGGTGATCGGCGTGGTCGAGCGCGTCGAGCGGCACCCCAATGCGGACCGGCTCTCCCTCTGCTGGGTCGACGACGGGTCGGAGGTCCGCGAGGTGGTGTGCGGGGCGCCCAACGTGCAGGCCGGCGTGAAGTACCCATACGCCCCGGTCGGAGCCACGCTGCCTG
>JBDHIW010000127.1:0-7687 GCA_039587215.1 Gemmatimonadota bacterium
CAGCTCCTGGCCTCCGAGTTCGAGCGTACGCGCCGCGCTCGCAGCGACATCGGAAACCTGGAAGTGCGGCATCCATTGCAGTGGGAGGGCTTTGTACTCAGGTGAACGTGCCCCCAGGCCGATGACCGGCGTGCCTTGGTTGTTGGTCAAATCGTCTCGCCACAGCGGAGCCGGCCCCGTCGTAAGAACCTGCGAGTAGAAACCGAGTTCCCGCTCATGCTCCGGCACCGCAATATCTGCGCTCAGAACTCCGCCAACGCCGTGGAAGAACGGGTTTCGCATGACCACCTCATCTGGTTCAACAAGCCCACTATCCCGGACACACGCCCCACGAACCCAGCACGCTGAGCAGGTCAACGACATCGGTCGTACCATCGAGGTTGACGTCGCCACCAACGTCGTTCCACGATGCGAGCACCTGGAGCAGATCCGTCACGTCGACGACACCGTCGAAGTTGACGTCGTCCGCGCAGGAGTTCTGCATGTCGAGCTGGTAGTTTCCATCCACCGAGGCTGCATTCCGTTGGTGCGCCCACGGCATCATCGTTGCACGCACGTTCTGCGCCGCAACTGTCGAACGCGGCGATCGCCGAGTCGTAATCCGTCACCGCGTTGCAGGTCGAAGCTCGGGCGACGCCCGTCGCCGTCGCGGTCCAACGGAGCCACTCGTCAATGTCGTCATTGGACGTGCAGGACGTGTCGTCGGTCGAACCGGTGTTGTCGGTGGTGGTGCCGGTGTGGGTGTTCCCGCTCATCGCGATGGCGCCGAGCATCTCGTCGCCGTCGGTACCGCCGATCGTAAACGACCACACCGGGCCCTCTGCCCAGCTCGTTCCGTCGGTCGTGTCGATGCGCCAGAACCAGCTCCCGGTGCCCAGCGACGGCGTGTTCCACGAGCTCGACGCCTCGAGCCCCTGGTCGGCCGCCGGGAGGCCATCGCGCACCTCGGTGTAGACCTGCGAGAGGTAGATCCGGTGATCGGTGGCGGCGGGCGAGGAGGTCCACGCGAGCTCGAGCAGAGGCGTGGCGAGCAAGGCGAGCTGTGCGGGTCTTGGATCCGCGGCGCTGCCCAGTCCGGCCGCGATCGAGGTGATCTCAACCGGGGGCAGTGTGAGACCGTGGACCCGGATGTCGTCCAATACACCCTTGAAGCGGCGGGAACCACTGTTCGGATCCTGGCCGATGATGAGCGAGGCGTCGAAGGGTTCCACGTTGTGCGTCACGGTGTTCGTGGAGGACTGCATCCCGGTGCCGGGGTCCATGTAGATCGTGGCCGCGGCGGGGGTGACGGCGAGCGCCACGAAAGTCCATGTGTCATCGGGAACCACCAGGCCCGAGTTCCACCACCACTGCCCGCCGTCCCAGTGGTAGCGCAGCTCGTCGGCGTCGCCGAAGTTGAGGCCCGCGACCGTATTCCCGCCGCGGCAGAAGACGATGCCGGCCCAGGCGTTCTGGGGGCCGTCGCGCTTCACCCAGCCCGTGATCGTGAAGTTGGCCGTCGAGACGTCGAGGGCGTCGGCGACGAGCCGGTCGTCAACGCCGTCGAGCTTGATGCCGCCGCCGATGGCCCCGGCGCTCCAGATCGGGCCGCTCTCGAGCGTCGCGTGGCGCCGGAAGGCCGAAGAATCGTTCGCGACCGTTTCGCACCCGCCGTCCAGCGTGAAGTGTGCGAGGGAGCCGGAGTCGGAGGTCAGCCTGGTCATGACGTTGCCCAGCCCCTCGCGCCCCGATGCATCCGCGATGCGGTATGTGAAGTGGTCGGTCTGTGACGTCGCGACCGCGGGAGGCGTGTAGTGCAGCTCGTCGCGTCCCCCGGGGCCGGTGCCCGAGGACAGTGCCACGGACCCGCCGAGGAGGGTGCTCGTGTCGAACGACGCGATGGCCAGGGAGTCTCCATTCGCGTCATGGTCGTTTCCAAGCACGTCGATTGCGATCGCCGGGCTCTGCGGCAGGTAGGCGTCGCGGTCGAGGCTTGCGCTCGGCGGGACGTCGAAGGGGTGCGGCCCGAGGTTGTCGAGGAAGGTGGCGCGGGCGACTCGGTGGGCGATGACCTTGGACTGCTCCGGGCCCGACATGCGAGACAAGGCGTTCCCGGAGTTGATGGTTGCGCCCTCCGGGGTGCCGCCATCGTAGTGGCCGAGCGACCAGTTGTGGCCCGCCTCGTGGCGCCACACGATCGTGAAGTCGCCTTCCGGCGTGGCGCCGTTGGCGGAGTAGCCAGGGGTGCCGACGACGCCCACCGCAGCCAGCCCACCCCCGGTGGCGGACGTCGCGATGAGCCCGATGTCGTGCGTGCTGGGGGCGAGGATGTTGTTCCACTGGTGACTGATCTCCCCGAGCAGCGCATTGGTCGTGGTCATCCCCGCGTATGGATCCTGACTCGCGGCGGCTCGCACCACGACACGCCCGAGGCGATGAAGCACGCTCGCATCACGCAGGTAGATGAGATTCACCGTGTTGACGGAATGCTCGACCATCTCCAGGGCGGCATCGACATCGCCATCCACTGCGTACTGGCTGTGGGGGACGTCAACCCCTACCTCCGCTCCCCAGACGTCGGCGCCCGCGCCGCCGGAGCCGACCACGAACGAGGGGTAGCTCGGCGACCAGTCGTCATCGGTACGCAGGGTGGTGGCCCCGCCGTTGTTGATCCACTCCGCCCCGTCCTCGAACAGCACGTGGTAGTAGGTGGAGCCGTCCCCGCGGCGCAGCGCCGAGGCCATCGCCCCGGGCAGTGACGCAATGGTCCCTATGTAGGTGCGGACTGGTCCGGGCGTGTGCGCGGCGAAGCTCCCTCCCGCCTGCTGGACCTCGACCGAGAAGTTCGGGCCCCGCGCGGAGTGCAACTTGAAGTCGGCCACGTAGGAGCTGCCCTCGTGGCTGACGGTCCACTGGAAGGTGGCGGGCGGATTCTGCGCCGCCGCGGGCAGGGCGAGGACGAGTGCCAGGGCGAAGGAAAGGGAGCGGGACCCGATCTGCAGCATCTCTGTAGCATAGTGGCGGCGCGACGAGATTCCCATCCTCCCCGAGACATGGTCCCGAAGAGGGTTGCGCCCGCACTATCCACACACAACCCGGATCCGCCGATCTACTTCTCGGGATACGCGAACTCGCGGCCGAGGGCTTCACTCGCTTCCTCGTAGATGGGCCTGATCACATCATCCACGTTGAGCCGGCCCGCTTCGATCTCCGGCGAGTAGCCGACGCGGTCCTCCGCAGAAACGGGCACGGGGGGATACGCCGCCGGCGGATTCCAGCTTTCGTGATCGATGGCCGCCATTCGAACCTTGATCTCGTCCTTGGTGACGTTCCAGACCATGTAGTCCTTGGCCAGGCTCAGGGGGCCGTCATACGTATTGCGAATGCGCTCCAGCACGCCGGGTGTCGAGTCGATCCCCGTCCAGAAGTGGTAGGCGACGGCCATGCGCGGCTCGACCATGCTCATGACCTTGCCGAACGCCTCGGGCGGTGTGTGGATCTGGGTGCCAACCTGAAGGGCAGCCTCCGGCGTCAGGCCATAGTCACCTCCGTCGCGAAGCCGCGCACGTCGGTTTGACCCAGGCGCCCCTCGAGATCCCAGAGGTACATCTTCTCCATCGCCTCGACGGCTGCCTTGGTCCCGAGCTCGGGCCTGCTGCCGCTTGGCCCCCAGATCCGCAACGGCGTGAAGCGGCCCGCGATGCCGCCAGCCACGTAGAGCGATCCGAGGCCGCCGAAGTGATCGCCGTGCAGGTGGCCAATGAACACCTTGTCGAGGAAGGCTGTGGGGATCTGGAGCCCGAACAGCCGCTCCACCGAGCCGTCTCCGACGTCGAAGAGGAACTTGTCGCCGTTGCCGAGCTCGACGAGGAAGCAGGCGGCGGCCTGGGCGGGGCGGGGCGTCGGCATCCCCGTGCCGCAGGCGATCACGCGCATCTCGTCGGGCCTCAGGGTCTCGCTGTTCGGTGCGTAGAAGTCCCGGTCGCGAGCCTCCGTCGGAGAGACCAGGGGCTCGTCCTGACCCGCCTGCGTCGCATGGACCGAGGCCGTCAGCGCGGACATGTCAACCGACGTGAGCACGATGCCCGCGATGAGCCCCACGGCGAATACGAGGGAACCGAGGGCCATGAGTCTTCGCTGTGTCATCATGATGTTCTCCGCAGGTGGCAGCGGTCCGAAGAGAAGCCGCGACTTGTAGTAACATGTGTTATTGTGTGACGATACCCTATCGAACGAGGAGAGCCTGTCCAGAGTGACCCCCATGGCCAAGGGAAGATCCGCTCGCGTGCAACCTCGACGGTCACGGGAGAGCTGGCTCGAGGCCGCCCTGGAGGTGCTCTCACGCCGGGGCGCGGCCCGGATCCGCGTTCGCGACCTCTGCGCGGACCTCGGGGTGACGACGGGGAGCTTCTATGCGCACTTCGCGGGGCGAGACGACTTCATCCGGAGCGTCGCGCAGTACTGGCAGCGGCGGTACACCACGGAGATCGTCGAGAGGATCCGACACGAGCCCGGTGATCCGCGCTCCCGGCTGGTCGCCCTGACGGAGGGGATCATCCAGCAGGATCTCACCCGGTACGACGCGGCGGTGCGGGCGTGGGCTGCCCAGGAGTCGGCGGTGGCCGCGGTCGTCCGCCAGGTGGACAAGGAGCGGCTCAGCATACTGCGCGAGCTGTTCTTCGAGCTCGGGTTTCGAGGCGCGGAGCTGGAGATGACGACGAGGACGTTCGTCACCTACTACAGCCTGGAGCAGTCGATCCTCGTGCGCCAGAGCAAGCGCGACCGGATGAGCGAGGCACGAAGCCGCATCGAGATGTTGCTCCTGCCCCTCACCGGCCGGAGCAGCGACCACGCACGCCACGGAGCCGATCAACGGTCCACGGCACCTCCCGGCTCATAACCCCGCAGTCGATGTTCGTACCTTGCCGCTGACTGAGCCGGGGCTCCAGATGACAGGCCCGGGAAACGAGGGACAGTCCACGCATCGCTCGCGTGTAACCATACCGGTGGCCTCCATGTCCGACGCCGATCCTTCGCAGCCCGACGATGCGACCATCACGAAGCAGACATCGCCTTGATCAATGTCTGGTTCTGCCCCTTAATGACCTGGCAATCCGATGACTGACTATCCATCCAGACCTCTGCGGCGATCATCGCGAGTGAACGACGCCCGCGGCCGCACGGTTCCGCAGCTCGATCCGGTCGCCATGTACCTCCTGGCCCGGCCCGACCCGATCGATCCCGAAGCCCTTCGGAAGATCGCCGAGGAGCTCGATCCGGGCGAGGTGCGCCGACGTCGGTGGAAGGCGGTCGTGGCCGTCGGCGTGATCGCCTTCTCCTACATCGGCTTCTTCGGCTACTTCGAGATCTTCAACCGCTGGCGGGGCTGGGATCCGGTGCTGGTCGGCTTTGCGACGCTGTATCTTGTTGGTCCGCCCACCGCTTTCATCGTCACGTTCCTGCGGGCCAAGCGCCGCCGTCGAGACCGGATTCTCCGCGTGATGCTCCGGCATCGTCATTGCCCGCACTGCGGGTACGACATCCACGGCCTGCCCGTCGACGAGACTGACGGCGCGACGGTCTGCTCGGAGTGCGGCTGCGCGTGGATGGTGCCGACCCCGTCGGGCGGGTGATCGTGCCCGGCCCGACACGCGAGGGAGCTCCAGCGACGCGGGATCCGACGCTACACTTGTCGCCCCGGATCACCGCCAGGAGCACCCGATGGCCGAGCACGAACCGCCTCGAGACGCGGACACCGACAACGACAACGCCACGCCGGACCCCAACGACGTGGTTCCGCCCGTGGATCTCGTCTCGTCGCAGTTGACGGTGCGGGCGCTGCTCACGGGGATGGTCTTCGGCGGAACGCTCTCGATCTGCAACGTCTATCTCGGCCTGAAGATCGGCTGGGGGACGAACATGTCGATCACGGGCATCCTCCTCGGCTACGCCTTCTGGAAGGCGCTCGAGGGGATCACGCGGGGCAGGGTCAGCGAGTTCGGCGTGCTCGAGAACAACATCAACCAGTCGGCGTGCTCGTCGGCGGCGGCGGTCTCCTCGGCGGGGCTCGTCGCGCCGATCCCGGCGCTGGCGATGCTGACCGGCGAGACGCTGTCGTGGGCGTGGCTCTCCGTCTGGGTCTTCTCCGTCTGCCTGGTGGGGATCACCGTGGCGACCGGGTTGCGGCATCAGATGATCATGGTCGATCGCCTCCCGTTCCCGGGCGGGCTCGCGTGCGGCGAGACGCTGCGCGAGATCTACGGCCACGGGGCCGAGGCGATGAAGCGTGTCCGGCTGCTGGGGCTCGGCGCGCTGGCCGGCGCGGTCGTCAAGCT
This sequence comes from Gemmatimonadota bacterium, assembly GCA_039587215.1. Lineage (GTDB taxonomy): Bacteria > Gemmatimonadota > Gemmatimonadetes > Gemmatimonadales > GWC2-71-9 > CAMYLY01. The sequence goes on from JBDHIW010000127.1 coordinate 6,315, forward strand.
GCTCGAGATCCTCAAGGTCCTGAAGTCGGTGGCGCTGACGTTCCCGCTCAACGGGTATCCCGCCAGCACGCTGGCCTTCAAGCTCGACCCGAGCCTGCTCATGGTCGCGGTGGGCGGGCTCGTGGGCATCCGGGTCGGGGCGTCGATGATGATCGGGGCGATCCTCGCCTGGGGCGTCGTCGGCCCCATGGTCGTCGCCGACGGACGCGCACCGATCACGACCACGGAGGCCGTCGTGCTTCCCGAGGGTGCAGCGCTTCCCGAAGCGGGTCCGATCTCCTACGTAGGTCTGCGCGGGCAACTCGACCTGAAGGGTGTCATGAACTCCGCGCTCCGTGACCAGCTCGTCGGTCTTTCTGACGACCCCGAGTGGCGGGTCGCAATCGAACAGCTGTACGTCGACTCGCAGTCCGATCCCGACGGAAGCGCGCCGATCACGACAGTCCAGGGCGTCGCGCTTCCAGAGGATGTCGAGCTTCCCGAAGATGGTCCGGTCACATACGTCGCGCGCGGTCGACTCGATCTGAAGGGCCCCATGGACGCCGCCCTCCATGACGGTCTCGTCGGACTCTCCGCCGATCCCGCGTGGCGGGGCGCGATCGACCGGCTCTACGTCGTTTCGCAGTTCGATCCCGACGCGCGGGCGGCGGCGCTGGCGGCCGTGCCCGACGTCGGCGAGGTGCCCGCGTTCGCGCCACGCTCGCGCGACGTGCTCACCTGGCTCCTCTGGCCCGGCGTGACGCTCATGGTCGTGTCCTCCCTCGTCACCTTCATGTTCTCGTTCCCGAGCATGCTCCGGGCATTCCGGGGCACGGGCGGCGGCGGCGAGCCGGCGCTGCACAAGCAGGCGGGAACGCTGCCGCGGTCCTTCTTCTACACCGGCGCGATCGTCGCGCTCCTGCTCTCGGTCGGGCTCCAGATCGCGTTGTTCGAGATCATCTGGTGGGCCGCGACCCTCGGCGTGCTCATGTCGTTCGCCCTCGCGATCGTCGGATCGCGCGTCTCCGGCGAGACGAACATCACGCCGGTGGGTCCGATGGGCAAGGTGACCCAGCTCGTGTTCGCCGTGCTCGTTCCCAAGAGCGTGGCGGCGAACCTCATGGCGGCGAACGTGACGGGCGGCGCCGCGAGCCAATGCGCCGACCTGATGCACGACTTCAAGTGCGGCTCGATGCTCGGGGCATCACCGAGCAAGCAGTTCTTCGCGCAGATCGGGGGCGCGCTCGCGGGCGCCATCGTCGGCAGCGGCTTCTACCTCATCCTGATCCCCAACCCGTCCGAGATGCTGCTGACGCCGGAGTGGCCCGCGCCGGCCGTCGCGGCGTGGAAGGCCGTCGCGGAGATCTTCCAGGTCGGCTTCCAGGCGCTGCCCG
>JBDHIW010000128.1:0-7252 GCA_039587215.1 Gemmatimonadota bacterium
GCCGTCCTCCGTGGCGATGTCGTTCGTGACCTGGAGCAGCAGCGCCTCGTAGGGGCGATCCGCATCGGGGCGCAGGAACGTCCGGACGAACGCGCTCGCCGACGGAAAGTCCGCCACCGACAGCACGCGGTGGACGTGCGGCATCGCGTCGAGTGCGTTCACGAGCGCCGCGCGGTCTCCCGCCCACGCCGATCCGGTCGAGCGTACGTCGAGGGCCACGAGCATCCACTCGCGATGGCCGAAGTCCTCGAGAAACTGCCGGTACTCGACGAGCGCCGGATCGTCCTCCGCGAACCAGATCCCGACCGAGTTGTCGATCCGGAACCCCGCGGCCCCCAGCGTGAGGATCACGGCGGTGGCCCCGAGCCACACGAGCAGGACCGCCCGACGGACCCACGGGACCGCGAACGGCGTGGGGCGCCGGGATGTCTGCGTGGATGCGCGTTGTGTGTCCAGCACGGCCAGGAACCTTGTGAGTGTCTGAGAGCAAGGTCCCAGCGGTTCGTCAAGCCGGCGTCAAGCCGACGGCGGCCTCCGATCCGGCCCTCGGCCGGGGCGTGTGCGCGGAGGCGGTGCGCAGCTGCTCACGGCCCGGGAGGCTCGGGAGCGCTACGAGGACGTCAGGGGATTTCTGAAGATTGGGCCCGAGCCGCGTCGCATGGTCCGGCCCGACCACGAGCCCGACGTCGACCGGTGGATCGAGCACCGCCACAAAAGCTGCTACAGCATGACCTCACTCGATCTGGCGGCGCCGGTGAACGAGCTGCTCCTGCTGGGCAGCAGCCGGGACGGTCAGCCATCCCCGCACATCTCGGCGACGCGGCGGCGACCCAGCGCGTGGGCCGGCATCCTGCCCCAAGGAATCGACTATCGACGCACGAGATCCTGCACGGCGGTCCACGTCGAGTCGTACGTCGTGATCCGCGCTGGGCCGTTGCCCGCCTGGATCAGTACGGCACTCGCCTCCGAGCCACCTCCCGCGGCCTTGAGCACCCCGGTGCCGTCGGCGTTCACGACCATCGTGACACGGTCGAAGGCCTCCTCGCTCGGGGTCGCGTTCACGATGACCGCGGCGTACTGATCCCCGGGAGCGACGAACAAGCACGATGCTTCCTTGGCGGCGGTGCCGTAGTCGAGACATGCCGTCGCGCGGCCATCGGAAAACGCCCCCATGCCTCCCCGCTCCCGCCCGGTGCGCGGGTCGTAGAAGGTCAGGCCCGCCTGCGTGGCGATGCGCGTGCCGACCCCGCCGTCATCCAGGATGAGCGGCGGGTTGGCCCCCACCGCGACGTGCATCCGCCCGGTAGCGTCGAGCACGGCCATCCCCACCGCGTCCGCCAGCTTCGGATCACCCGACGCTTCGTGCATGGGGGCGCCGAGCACGATGCGCTCACGCCCGCCCGCATCGACGATGACGAGACCGCGGACGCGCATCACATCGTCCTGCGGTCGGAGGGCTCCGAGGAGCAGCATCGCGCCACCAAGGAGGAGCACCGCGCCGAGCCGACGGACATTCCGCTCGGCACGGGCAAGTCGATGATGCAAAGCGTCGAGTTCGGACATGAGTCACCTCCTGACAGGGTCGCACTGCTGTCGCACGCCCGTACGGCCGCAACGGTCCATCCCAGCGTCGTACGCACTGCGGCACCCATGAGCATGTGCGTGAGGTGGTTGCGCGTCAACGCGAGAAACGCGCCGAGGACGACGCCCATCCCCACACCTTGCGTCGCGTCAGGGGTGATGAGCTACGCAGGGGGGCCGCGCGTTGGATCAGTCCGGCCGGCAGGGTTTGACGCGGTGCGCCCCCCTTGCTCAGTCTTTCGGGCGCGCCGTGGGGTTCAGCTTGTCGTCGCGCAGGCGCTCGCGATACTTGTCACGCGCCAGTTTCTGCATGTCCTCGACGGTGTCGCTCTCGTCGACGATCTCGCGCCCAAGCAGGGTTTCGATGGCATCCTCGAGGGTCACGATGCCCGACATCTGGCCGAACTCGTCCTCGACCAGGCACAGGTGCACCCGATTTCTGAGCATCAGCTCGAGCAGCTGCTGCACCGGCAATCGCTCTGATACCGCGATGATCTGCTTGGCGAAGTCCTTGACCGGCTCCGCGCCACGCCCGTTGCGTTCGGCCATGAACAGATCGTGGCGCAACACCTTGCCGGTGATGTCGTCGGGACGCTCGTCGGAGATCGGCATGCGTGAGGACTGCCGCGTCTGCGGATCGTTGAGCGCGTTCGTGACACTCAGGTTCTGCTCGAGCATGTGCACCACGGTGCGCGGTGTCAGCACTTCCGCGGTGACGATCTCGCGCAGGTTCAACACGTTGGAAACGTATTCCGTCTCCCGAGCGATCAGGGCACCCCCCTGCTTGCCGAGCGTCGCCATGGCGACGATCTCCTCACGGGTGATCTCCCTTGCTACGGTGCGCCCGAACACCTTCGTCAGGCGCGTGGAGATCCACACCAGCGGATAGACCAGCCTGATCAACACCAGGATCAGGTAGGCAGCTGGTACGAGCAGCGTGCGCCAGAAGGTGGCCCCGAGGGTCTTCGGGATGATCTCGGAGAAGTAGAGAATCGCCAGGGTCAGTAGTACCGCGATCAGCGTTTCCCACTGCGCGCCGAACACCTTGATCGCCTGGGCGCCGACGCCGAAGGCGCCCATGGTATGCGCGAACGTGTTGAGGATCAGGATTGCGGCCAGCGACTGGTCGAGTACCTCCCTGACGCGGGCGACCACGGCGCCGACCCGCGGCCGGTCGGCCCGCAGCGACTCGACGTAGCTCGGCGTGGCCGACAGGAGGACGGCTTCGAGGATGGAACACAGGAACGAGACGCCAATGGCGATCGCCAGGTAGGTCAGCAGCAACGTCATAGGCGCTACGCGATGGTAGGCAAGTGAGATTCAGTCACGTACCGGAAACTATCGATTGGCTCGGCAATCGGAAGCAGTCTGACCCTGGCAGCCAGCCGTCAGTGACAGTACCCGGATAGCACGAGGGGGATCAACCGCTGAAGGGGGCGTCGCTCGAAGGCTGGGGGAGACCGGGCTAGGCTGAACGGACTCCGGCGAGCGGGCGCGGGCCATCGACCCACGCCGCCCTGCCGATCGAACTAGTGCGGCGGCGGGGTGACGAAGTGGAACTGGTTGCGATGCACGCGCCAGTGACCATCGGATTCTTGTCGCCATACGATCAAGTATCGTCCGCGGACCGTGGCTTCATCCGCGTCACCCATCCTGAGGGTCTCGGAATAGGTGGCCAACTCGTAGGCGACCGAGTCGTGCACGTCCATCTCCTGAGAGAGAACGGCAAAGTCGGTGATGGTCATCGCGTCGAACATCTGGCGCGCAGCATCTCGTATGGCCTCGCGACCGCTGACCTCCTCCATGCCTTGGGCCAGGAGCACGGCGTCCGGGGTGACCAAGTCCGCAAGGGCGTCCGCGTTCCCTTGGAGATGTGCGTCCCAGAAGGCCTCACGCGCCTCGGCGATTGCCGCTCGAGCCGCTTCCGCGTGATCCCCATCGGGTGGTGCGCAGGCTCCGAGCGCGACGATGCCCAGCGCCACGAGTGTCTGAACCGCGGTGTCGGTCGGTGACCATGCTCTCATCGGACACTTCCTCTCATCCTGAGCCGGTGTCTAGTTCGGGCGATCGACCAGGCGCGCGACGGCATCCACCACGAGTTGTGGCCGATCGTGATGAACCATGTGCCCGCTGCCGCCCGCGACCACGAGCTCGGCGCGCATCGACATCTCCAGCCATTGGGATGACTGTCGAACCCACAGGTCGCGGTGCGCCTCGACACTCCCGACCTCGCCGAAGTCCTGGTGGTCCGCGACCACCACGAGCAGCGGGACCTCCGCCGGGAAGCGGTCGAATGCCCACCGCTCCGCGGCGGCTCCGTCGCGTTCCCGTCCAACCACCGCAGCGGCTCGCGATCGCCCCTCCGCGAGCGCCCGCCTACGGTCCTCGCGTTCCTGAGCGGACAGAAGCTCCAGACGATCCCGCTCGAACCCCGGCGGGGGGGTATCGAGGAGCACGACTGCGGCGACGTCGTCGGGAAAGAGATCGGCATATCGCAGTGCGTGGACTCCACCCATCGAATGGCCAATCAACACGACAGGACCTGACACGCCCAGCTCGTCGAGCGCCGCACGGAGTTCCCGTGCGATCAGCGTCGGGGTCCGAGGCCCGCTCACCTCCGGACTCCGCCCGAGGCCCGGGCGGTCGAACGTGACGACGCTCCCCAACGCGCGCAGCGGCTCCAGCAGTGGCGACCACGTTCGGGAGTCCTGCCCGGCTCCCGCGGCCAACACGAGCGTCGGGCCCTCACCTGCGTACACGCAGGTGTGGATGCGATGCGGCCCAACTGCATCGCATCGTTCCTGCCCGAACGCGCTGCCTGCCGCAGCGATCAGTGCGGTGCCTGTCAACACCACCTGTCGTCGCACCCGCCCTCGGATCCGATCGATCCCCAGCACCTGGATGAGCAAATGGGCTGACCAACGCATCTGCTCATGCTACACCTCGATCGCGGCAGGGCAAACACGAGGGCGTTGCGGGGGGCGGGCCCGTAGTTGTTATTGGACGTGGCGTGCCTGAGGTCGCCTCGAGAATTACGGTGGCAGGCAATTCCCAGACGCTGGGCCACGGTCTCACGTGCGTCGTCGATGATCGTCGGTTCAATCGGACCACCGTCAGGGTGACGTCCCTGCACAGCAACGAGGGTGCTACCGCGTCGCTCGCGAGAGCCACGACCGAACCTCTACCTGTTCAACCTATGCTACGACCTTCCGCAACATCCCGGGTGAACACCTTCGCGCGGCGCGGCGTGCGCCGGGCAACGCTCCCGTGTTTGGCCATCCTCGCGTGCTTCGGTGCGTTCGCCCAACCATTGGCATCCCAGACCGTCGAGACCGAGATGCCTGCGCGGCTCGCGATCTTTCTGGATTGTGCGTTCTGCGACGAGGAGTTCGTCCGGCAGGACCTGACGTATGTGGACCACGTCCGCGACCGCGAAGTCGCGGGCGTCCACGTCCTCGTGACCCAGGAGACCACCGGCGCGGGCGGGCGGGCGCAGACGTTCGACCTGATCGGCTTGGGACCGTTCCAGGGGATGGATTTCTCGACGGTCTACACGGTCAACGTTGACGCGACGGAGGGCGAAGCGCGGGAGGGATTTCTCCGCACGCTCCGAGCGGCCCTCGTGCCGTACCTGATGCGCACGCCCATGGCGGACCGGGTGCAGGTCGACGTTGCCCCTGTGGAGGTGGAGGCAAGCCAGCAGGCGCAGCCCACTCACGATCCGTGGGACAACTGGACGATCGAGATGTACTGGGACGGGAGTGCGGACTTCGAGTCCCAGCGGCGGTCCTTCGACACGCGGTACGGCGTGTATATCGACCGCGTGACGGAGGGGTGGAAGCTCCAGTTTCGGCCGTTCTTCAACTACAGCTATGACCGGTTCGACCGAGACGGCGACGTCATCCTCAGTACGTCCCGGCGAGACGGCTTCACCAGCTACGTCATCAAGAGCATCTCGCCGCACTGGTCGATTGGGGCGTACGGAGACGTCTTCACGTCGACGTTCGCCAACGTCCGCATACGCTACCGTCTGATGCCCGCGATCGAGTGGAGTCTGTATCCGTATCGGGAAGCGACGCGACGCCAACTCACCGTCGCCTACCGAGTCGGCGCATCCCACATCGCATATCGAGATACGACGATTTACGATGAGATCGAGCAGTTGCTTCCAGAGCACATCCTCAACGCGGGCTACCGAGTGATTCAGCCGTGGGGCGATATCGACGTCGGCATCAACGCATCGCAGTACTTGCACGATCTGTCGCGCTACAGCGTCGAGTTCGCCGGATCGGTCGACGTTCGCATCGTTCGGGGGCTCTCGATCAGGATCGGCGGTCAGCTCGAGCTCGTCCACAATCAGCTCAACCTGCCAAAGGGCGATGCGGATCTGGAGGAGGTGCTCCTCCGCCGCCGCCAGCTCGAGACCGCCTACGAGGCGGGCTTCCGATTCGGGTTCCGCTACCGGTTCGGCTCGATCTACAACAACGTCGTCAACACGCGTTTCGGCGGGATCGGGAACCGGGATCGCTTCTGACCCCCTGACGCGAAGCGCAGCGAGCACGGCCACGGGCCGCGCGCAGCTGAACTCCAGCGGCCACAGGGATTGTCGAAGAACAGACCTTGCCGGTTGCGGCGAGCGTCTCGGGGTCCAGCCCGGCGATCAGCGTTCCATCGCGGCGTACGTGAACGTACCGAACCGTTCGTGATAGTTCGTCCCTCTGCCGTTGTACATGTTCGTGTACATCAGGGCGACGAGACCCTCGGCCGGATCGGCCCAGTAGCTCGTCGAAAATGCGCCGCCCCACGAGAACGAGCCGACCGACCTCGGTGACCGATGATCGTTCGCCTCGGTCTCCAATCCGGACCCGAGACCGATCTCGGCAGGCATGTCCGGCAGCTGGTCGGTCAGCATCATCTGCACGGTCTTGGGACTCAGCAGTCGGACGCCGTCGTACTCCCCTCCGTTGAGGAAGAGCTGCAGGAACGTGGCATAATCCTCGATGGAGCCCGACAGCCCCGCCCCCCCGGAGAAGTAGGTCCCGTCGAGATTGGGAAAGTCCGGATCGACCCCGTCGAAGACCAGGTCCTTCATGGGGACCGCCTCGCCGCTTTCCCCGTTGTGAATCGAGACCAACCGGCCGGCCTTCTCCGCCGGCAAGTAGAACCACGTGTCGTCCATGCCGAGCGGATCGAAGATTCGTGTGCGCAGAAATCGGTCGAACGGCATCCCCGAGACGACCTCCACCAGGTACCCCAACACGTCCAGTCCCAGGCTGTAGATGAACTCCGTACCCGGCTTCGCGCGCAGCGGCAGCCCGCCGAGCGTCCGCATCTTGTCCCCAATGCTGTGCGCGTCGTTCCCGATCCCACTCGGCACACCAGCCTTCGCATACATCGCGCGGAAATCCTCGCTTCCGATGTCGGCGTAGTCGATGCCCGACGTGTGGGTCAAGAGCTGTCGGATCGTGATCTCACGCCCGGCGGGTTCGCTCGTGTAGCTCGAATCGGAGGGGTCGAACGACGTGAGCACCGACGGCCGCGCAAACTCCGGGATGTAGCGGCTGACGGGATCGTCGAGCCCGAACGCCCCCTCTTCCCACAACATCATGACGGCGAGCGACGTGATGGCTTTCGACTGCGACGCGATGCGGAAGATGTCGTCCTTCCTGAG
>JBDHIW010000129.1:0-7241 GCA_039587215.1 Gemmatimonadota bacterium
ATCGACCTCGATCACTGCGACCTGAACGTCGATGCGAGTCGGGGTGCCGTCTTCGTGAACACCAGGAAGGGAGCCGACGACGAACACGGACACGGCTCCCATGTCGCGGGCACGGTTGCGGCCAAGGCGGGTAATCTCGGGGTCGTCGGCGTCGCTGCCGGCGCGACGGTCGTACCGGTCAAGGTGTTGGATCGCCGTGGCTCCGGGAGCTACGCCGGCGTGATCGGCGGCATCGACCACGTGGGAGCAAACGGATCGAACGGGGACGTCGCCAACATGAGCCTCGGCGGCGGGTTCTCGCAGGCGGTCAATGACGCGGTCATCGCGGCGTCCGGCACGGTGACGTTCGTCCTCGCCGCTGGCAACGAGAGCACGCATGCGGGCACGCGGTCGCCGGCGAGCGCCAACGGCAACAACATCTACACGGTCTCGGCCTTCGGCATCGGTGACAACTGGGCGTCGTTCTCGAACTACGGGAACCCGCCGGTCGACTTTGCTGCACCCGGCCGGAGTGTGCAGTCGGCGTGGAAGAGTGGGGGCTACAACACCATCAGCGGCACATCGATGGCGGCCCCCCACGTTGCTGGGATCCTGCTGCTCGGCAATATCTCCTCGGACGGCACAGTAAACGGCGATCCGGACGGCAATCCCGACCTGATCGCGCACCGCTAGCAGCAATCACCACCATGGCACGAGGCCCGGGGAGCACAACGCTCCCCGGGCCTCGTGCCGTTTCAGCGCCGTGTGCTCCTATCCCTCGGGCCAGAATCCCGCAAACGCCCCGGCCGAGAGCATCGCGTACACGAAGGCGTCGAGCGCGCCCTTCGCCGTCTCCTTCCACGGGCGCCCGAACCAGATCGAGTCGGGCACGACCGCGGCCGCATACGCCATCCACGCAACCGTCCCCACAAGACGGAAAACGGCGAGGTACGAAGCCCCGGGTCCCAGGCTCCGTCCGCCGACGTAGGCGAGACCGAATCCGACGATCACGTAGAACACGAGTGAGAGCCCCATCGACTTGCCCATCGACGGCGCCCCCGAAGGCATCACCGTGACGAGCGCCACGGGGCCCTCCTCGTAACGCTGGCGCAGGTCGGGATCGGAGACCACCTGCCCCCCCACACCGAACGGGATCCAGTACAGCCCCGGAGCCGCACCCTTGAGCGCCGCGCGCGCGCCCTCCTCATCGCCGACCTGCTTGACGTGGTGCTTGTGGTGGGGGGAAACCGTCCAGAAGACCGCGCTCACCACCCATACGATCACGGCCGAGAGCAGGATCGGCACCAAGAGTTCGGGGATCGGGATCATCGTCGCGCCTCCGCGAGAAGTCGAATCGCCGAAGAAGATACGGCCCGGCCTCACCGAGGCCAGGCCGTGGGCTCCACGCATCGCGTCCCGGGTGCGGCTACAGCTGCACGGTCTTCATCGTGCTGCGCACGGCCTCGGCCGACTGATCGAGCTGCGTGCGCTCGTCATCCGTGAGTTCGACCTCGACGATGCCCTCGAGACCACCCTCGCCAAGAGTGCACGGCACGCCGAGGTAGATGCCGTCGATGCCGTACTCCCCTTCGAGCCACGCCGCGCACGGCAGGATCCGCCGCTTGTGTTTGGCGATGGCCTCGACCATCTGGACCGCCGCCGCCGACGGCGCATAGTACGCGGACCCCGTCTTCAGGTAGCCGACGATCTCCGCCCCGCCCTTGCGCGTGCGTTCGACGATGGCATCCAGCCGCTCGCGGTCGATCAGTTGTGTCACCGGGATTCCCGAGACCGTCGTGTAAGAGATCAGCGGCACCATCGTATCACCGTGCCCGCCCAGCACCATTGCCTGGATGTCCTCGACCGACACGTCGAGGGCCTCGGCCAGGAAGCTGCGGTACCGCGCGGTGTCCAGCACGCCCGCCATCCCTATCACACGCTCGCGCGGGAATCCCGTGACTTCTTTGGCGACCCATGCCATGACATCGAGCGGGTTGGAGACCATCACGATGATCGCGTCGGGAGACGTTTGCCGAATCTGCTCGCTCACCGACTTCACGATCCCGGCATTCGTGTTGACGAGATCGTCTCGGCTCATCCCGGGTTTGCGCGCGATGCCGGCCGTCACGACGAAGACGTCGCTTCCGGCCGCCTCGTCATAGCCATTCGATCCGATGACCCGCGTGTCGAACCCCTCGATCGGCGCCGACTCCCACTGATCGAGCCCCTTCCCCTGCGGAACCCCGTCGACGATGTCGACCAGCACGACCTCCCGTGCGAGTTCCTTCTCCGCCAGGCGCTGCGCCGTGGTCGCCCCCACGTGACCAGCACCGACTACCGTGATCTTCTTCATCTCCCAACCCCGTTTCGCGTATTCACTCGAGTGGTAGGTCTCCGCCAACCTGCCGGAGCGCTTCGTACAGGACGATACCGACCGCCGTCGCCAAGTTGAGGCTCCTCGTGCCCGGACGCATGGGAATGCGGTAGGTCCGATCGGGGTACTTCTCGAGAATACTCTGCGGCATCCCCTGGGTCTCGCTCCCGAACACCAACACCGAACCCGACGCGTACGGCGCTTCGAGATACGACACCGTCCCGTTCGACGAGAAATATAGACAGCGGTCTCGCGAGACGACCTCCCGGAAGCTCCGCCACCCAGCGTGCACCCACACGTCGGCGTCGTCCCAGTAGTCCATCCCGGCCCGCCGCATGCTCGCATCGTCGAGCGAGAATCCGAGCGGGCCGACGAGATGCAGCGCCGTGTCGGTTGCGGCAGCCAGTCGCGCGACGTTCCCCGTGTTGGGCGGAATCTGCGGCTCGATCAACGCCACACCCAGTGCCATGGGGTTCGGACCTCAGACCGTGTCGAGGGGCGGCGCCCCGTCGGCGTTCTCGCGCCACCGCGCGGATCCGTCGTCGAACTGCTCCCGCTTCCACACCGGCAGCCGACGCTTCGCTTCGTCAACGACCCATCGTGCCGCATCGAAGGCGTCGGGACGATGGCCGGTGGAGGCCGCCACAGCGATGCTCGGCTGCCCGCGGGGCACCACTCCGACGCGGTGGTGCAGCCGGACGATCAGCCCGGGCCACCGCTCCACCGCCTCGTCGAGGATGCGCTGCCCCTCTTCCCGCACCATCGCCTCGTACGCCGTGTACTCGATCGCTGCCACGGGACCATCCTCGGGCGCACGGCGCACCGAACCAACGAACAGCACTGCGGCGCCGTGCGCGCCATCGGCCACGGCATCGAGGATGGCGGACAGATCGACGGGACCCTCACCGATCGTGACCCGCACCTACCCTCCGGCGAGCGGCGGGAGGAACGCCACCTCGTCTCCGGCCTGAACCACGTGCTTGGGAAGGACATGCATTCGGTTGACCGCGACCAGCGGCCGATCGGGCAGACAGGACGCATCCTCGACCGCCTCGCGCAGCCGCGCCACGACGTCGCGCACCGAGGCCCCGTCCGGGATCCTAACCGTGACCGCTTCGCGGCCGATCGCTTCGGCGTACCGGCCGAAGAAGCGGCACACCACTTCGGCCTCTCGTGTTTCGGTCTTCAAATCAGTCACGCGTGGAATATAGACGCGCGGGGCTCGACCGGCGCGTAGGTCGGTGCTGCACGTCGACACGGGCAAAAAAAAAGCGGGCGCCTCTTCAGGCACCCGCTTCGATCTGCTTGTACGCCAATGACCTACGCGGCGTCCGATCCTATGGTCGGCGGCGCGTCTTCCTCTTCGGGTGCGCCGGCGACCATGCCGCGCAACTCCTTGGACGGTTTGAACACCGGCACCGGACGCGCTGCGACTTCAACGGGCTCACCGGTTCGCGGATTCCGCGCCATGCGCGTCTTCCGCATCCGGATCTTGAATGTCCCGAATCCGCGGATCTCGATGTTTCGCTGTTCCGCGAGCGCGTCCTTGATTGAATCGAGGAACGCATCGACCACCCGGGCACAGTCCTTCTTCGAAATCATGGGCCCGGCGGTCCTCGCGATGGACGCCGTCACCTGCTCGACCAGGTCAGCCTTGGTCATAGGCACTCTCCCAAAGGGTCAGGAGGTCTCGAACCACCCTCCCTTCGGGTGGCTCGGGCCGACATAAATACGGGCTTACCTATTGACTGTCAAGAGCTTGGACGAATTCGGCGAAGTGCATCCTCGCGTCATGAGGGCCTGGAGATGCCTCTGGATGGTACTGGACCCCGAAAGCAGGGAGTTCGCGGTGCCGTACCCCTTCAACGGTGTCATCATTGAGGTTACGGTGTGTCACCTCAAGTTCTGCACTACCTGACACGGCCTTACTCGTTCCCCTGACTGCAAATCCGTGATTTTGGCTGGTGATCAGAACAGTGCCGGACTGCTCATCGCGGACGGGGTGGTTTCCGCCTCGGTGGCCGTATGGGAGCTTCTCAGTCTCCGCACCAAACGCGAGCGCGAGGAGCTGGTGACCCAAACAGATACCGAATGTGGGGAGGCTCTCGGACACGAGTTCCTTGATCACGGGAAGGACGTAGCTCACGGCGGCGGGGTCGCCCGGCCCGTTTGACAGGAACAGCCCGTCTGGCGCGAGCTCACGGACCCGCCCTGCCGGGGTCGCTGCCGGCACGACCGTGACCCGGCAGCCCTCGGCAACCAGGAGTCGGAGGATGTTCTCCTTCATGCCGAAATCGAACGCCACGACATGCCGCGCCGCATCCGCGCTTCCGACCTCGCGCTCTGCTGCGCACGTCGCTCTCGATGCCAGGTCGAGCCCCTCCATCGACGGCGATGCGTCCAACGCGGCCCGGGCGTCGTCGTCGGGCAACTCACCGAGAGCGAGGATGCCCCGCATCGCGCCCGCCGACCGGATGTGTCGCGCCAACCGGCGCGTGTCTACATCCTCGAGGGCCGGGATGTCCTGCCCGGCCAACCAGCCCGTGAGCCCCCCGGTAGCGCGCCAGTTGGAGTGCTCGACGGAGAGTTCGCGTGTCACGACGCCGCTGACTTGCGGCCTGCCCGACTCCAGGTCGTCCGGGTTCACGCCGTAGTTCCCAATCATGGGCGCCGTCATGACGACGATCTGACCGAGATAGGAGGGGTCAGTGAAGACTTCTTGATAGCCCGTCAGGTTGGTCGTAAAGACGACCTCACCCGGCGTCGCGGCAAACGAATGGCGCGCCGTTCCGGAGAACCACGCGCCATCTTCAAGCAGTACGTAGGCGGGAACGCGCTTGACCGTCACCCGTCAGTTCTGCGGCACCGGAGCCGGTGCCTCGTCCGCACCGCCAGGCGCGGGCTGGGCTTCGTCGAAGAGTTGCGGACTCGAGGGCAACACCGGTATCGGCGCCGCCGGCTGGTCCTCGAGAACCGAACGAGGCGCGGACGTGCGAGTGCTCACACCCGCCATGACCAACGCCAAGCCGAGGAAGATGCCGCCCAGCCACCATGAGGCCTTCGTAAGGATGGTCGTGGCCTGTCGGCCGCCGAACACCGTGTCGCTGGAGCTGCCGCCACCCATGGCCGCCAGACCGCCCCCCGTCCCCGCCTGCAGGAGGACAGCGGTCACCAGCGAGGCGCAGACCACAATCATGATCATCAAGAGGAATCCAAACATAGCGGCGTGAAGATAGTCGGGTCTCTAGCGCGGAGTCAATTCGCCGGTCATCCAGCCGAAACGACGGCCGACCATTGGGCAGGGTCTAGCGAGGCGCCGCCGACCAATACGCCGTCGACGCCCTGCTCGCCCAAGAGATCGGCGGCGTTCCCGGGCTTCACACTGCCCCCGTACAAGACCGGCACGTCCGACCCGCCGCGATCGTCCAGCCACGTGTGGATCTGGCGGTGCACCTCGCCGGCGTCGGCGGGCGTGGCGGTCTTGCCCGTGCCGATCGCCCACACCGGCTCGTACGCAATCACGAGACGCTGAACCTCCTCCGGCGGCAGGCCGGATACCGCGTCGAGCTGGGACGCGACCACGTGCCACGTCGTTCCGTTCTCGCGGTCTGCCAGCTGCTCGCCGACGCACAGCACCGGGGTGAGTCCCCCCTCCAGCAGGGCGCGCACCTTGTGCCTCGTCTCGTCGACGGTTTCGCCGAAGACGTGACGGCGCTCGGAATGGCCGACGAGCGCCGCCGTGGCACCCGCCTCGGCCGCCATGCCGACGCTGAGTTCGCCGGTGAACGCCCCCTTCGGCTCCCAGTGGACGTTCTGCGCTCCGACCCGCATGTCGGGGTGACGCTGCGCGGCCCCAGCCACGATCGGAAGCGCGACCGCCGACGGGAACCACCACACCTCCCGGCCCTCGGTCGCCCGGTGGTCGGCGAGGTACGTCTCGAGGAACCCGCGGGCGCCGTCCGGCCCCAGGTGCATCTTCCAGTTGGCTGCGAAGATCAGTCGGCTCATGCGTCATCCAGTGCGGCAATGCCCGGCAGGACCTTGCCTTCGAGAAGTTCCAGGGAGGCCCCACCGCCGGTCGATACGTGGCTCACCCGGCTGCCGAGACCGACCCGCGCCACCGCCGCGGCGGAGTCGCCCCCGCCAACGATGGTCGTGGCTCCCGCGTCCGTCGCGGCCCCGAGCGCCTGCGCGATGCCGATGGTCCCCTCGTCGAACGGCGGCATCTCGAACACGCCCATCGGACCGTTCCACACGACCGTCCGTGCGGCTCTGATCACGTCCGCGAACTCCCGGACCGTCTCCGGGCCGATGTCGACGACACGCCATCCCGGTTCGACCGCGTTCGCGGCGACGACCGCATGCTCCGACGCGGCGTCCAACTCCCGCGCGACCACGACGTCGGTGGGGATGACGAGGCGTTCCCCGCCCTCGTCGAGCAGCCGCTTTGCCAGATCGACCTTGTCGGGCTCCACCAGCGACTCGCCCATCTCGAGGTCCTGCGCCAGGAAGAACGTGCAGGCCATCGCCCCACCGATGAGGATGCGGTCGACCTTCCCCAGCAGCGCGTCGATCACATCGATCTTCCCGGAAATCTTGGCGCCGCCCAGCACGCTCACGAACGGACGCGCCGGGTCGTCCAGCGCGTCACTGAGGAATGCGAGTTCCTTCGCGACGAGGAACCCGGCAACGGCCGGCTTGAGCAGTGCGGCCACCGCGGCGGTGGACGCGTGCGCCCGGTGTGCGGCACCGAACGCGTCGTTCACGTAGAAGTCCCCGCACGCCGCTAGCCTTTCGGCCGTCTCGGCATCGTTGGCTTCTTCCCCGGGCACGAACCGGAGGTTCTCGAGCAGCGCCACCCCGCCTCGCGGCAACCGTGCCGTCTCCC
>JBDHIW010000130.1:0-7199 GCA_039587215.1 Gemmatimonadota bacterium
TCGCCGACTTGTCGAGCTCCCACGCCCGCGCCTTGTGTAGCGTGTCTTTCGAGAGAAGCGACCCCACGGGACACAGGTCCACGACGTTGCCCGACCACGCGTGATCGAGCTCCCGCCCGGGGTGAACGCCGATGAACGCGCGATCGCCCCGCTCGCTCACGTTGAGGATCGGCTCCTCCGCCACGTGGTCCATGAAGCGGACACACCGCGTGCACAGAATACAGCGGTTGGCGACGTAGAGAATGTCCGGGCCGAAATCCTCGACCGGGTTGAACCGCTTCGCGAACGTCGGCGTGTAGCGAGTTCGCGGCTGGCCCTCCTGGAACACGTAGTCCTGCAGTTCGCACTCGCCGGCCTGGTCGCAGATCGGACAGTCGAGCGGGTGATTGATGAGCAGGAACTCGAGCACGCCGCGCCGGGCCTTCTGCGCCTCGTCGGACTGCACGCGCACGACCTGACCTTCCTGGACCTCCGCGGAGCACCCGATCTGCAGCTTGGGCGCACCCTCCACCTCGACCAGACACATCCGGCAGACACCGGCGACCGGAAGGCCGGGGTGGTAGCAGTAGTGCGGGATCAGCACGCCGGCGCGTTTCGCCGCCTCGAGGATGGTCGTTCCCTTCGGAACGCTGACTTCCACCCCCTCGATCGTGAGCGTCACCATGTCTTGGGCCATCAGACCGCCGTCGCTGCCGGGCGCCGCGCGCCCTGGATGTACGCTTCGAACTCGCCGCGGAACTTCTTGATGCCGCTCACGACCGGCGCCGCGCAGGAATCGCTGAGCACGCAGATCGTCTTGCCCGTCATGCTGTCCGCGACGTCCAGCAGCAAGTCGAGATCCTCGGCGCTGCCCTGACCCGCGAGAATCCGCTGGAGGATGCGAACGGTCCACGCCGTGCCCTCACGACACTGCGTGCACCGCGCACACGACTCGTGTGCATAGAACTTCGCCAGCCGCATGATCTGATAGACCATGTCGGCCGAGTCGTCGAACACGATCACGCCGCCGGACCCCAGCATCGACCCCTGCTCGACCACGCCCTCGTAGTCCAGAAGGCAGGCCTCGGCCTCCTCGCGCGACAGGATCGGGACCGACGAGCCTCCGGGAATGACGGCCTTGAGTTCCCGGCCCTCGGGCACACCGCCGCAGCAGTCGTAGATGAGTTCTTTCAGCGGGAACCCCATCTCCACTTCGTAGTTGCCTGGCCGCTGCACGTGACCGCAGACGGACAGGAGCTTCGTCCCGGTGCTCTTGGGGTTGGACCGACTCAATCCCGTGTACCAGTCCGCCCCGCGCGTCACGATGTGCGGGACGGCCGCCAGGGTCTCCACGTTGTTGATCGTGGTCGGCATGCCGAACACGCCCGATGCAGCCGGGAACGGCGGCTTGATGCGCGGATTACCGCGCCGACCTTCGATCGAGTTCATCAACGCCGTCTCTTCGCCGCAGATGTAGGCGCCGGCGCCGCGATGGAGATAGATGTTCATGTCCTTGAGCGGCCCGGTCGCCTTCGGACCGATCACTCCGTGGTCGTACACCTCCTGGAGCGCCCGCTCCATGATGTCATACGCCTCGGTGAACTCGCCGCGGATGTAGATGTATGTGACGTCCGCATGGATCGCGTACGCGGCGATCGCACAGCCCTCGATCAGCTGGTGCGGGGTCCACCGCATGATCTCGCGGTCCTTGAACGTCCCCGGCTCCGACTCGTCCGCGTTGCAGCACAGGTAGTGCGGCTTAGTCTTTTCGCGCGGCATGAACGACCACTTGAGCCCGCACGGGAATCCGGCACCGCCCCGTCCGCGAAGACCCGAGGCCTTCACCAGCTCGGTGACGTCTGCGCGATCCATAGCGACCGCCTTGGCGAGCGCCGCATACCCACCGCGCGCCACCCAGCCCTCATACGTGCGCGCCTCGGCCTCCCCGAAGTACTGACTCAGCACGACGGTCTCTTTCGGATGCGACGCGTGCGGATACCCCATCGTCAGCTCAGTCCCGCGAGCAGCTCGGGGATCCGCTCCGGCGTGACCCCGTCGATGAACTCGTCGTTGATGAGTACCGGCGTGGCGAACCCGCAGGCACCGAGGCACTCCACCTCGATGACCGTGAACCGCCCGTCGTCGGACGTGGCGCCCAGTTCTCCGCAGCCCGTGTGCTTCAGGAAGGCATCGACCACCCCTTCCGCCCCGCAGATATTGCACGGCGTCGTGGTGCACACCTGGATGAAGTATTTCCCGACCGGGTGCTGGTGGTACATGGTGTAGAAGGTGACGACCCCCTTCACGTAGGCGGGGGTCAGCTCCAGGACATCCGCCACCTCGGCCATCGCCTCGTCGGACACCCATCCGTGCGTCTCCTGCACGATCCAGAGCGCCGGCAAGAGGGCCGCCCGCTTCGTGGGGTAACGCGTCAAGATCTGATCCAGGTGGTCCCGTCGCGCGCCCGTAAAGACCTGTTGGTATTCCTGTGTTCCGTGCATCACCATCCCTATCGGTCCACCTCGCCCATGACGATATCGACGCTCGCGTTGATCGCGATCAGGTCGGACAGCATCTGCCCCTCGGCCATCCGGGGCAGTGCGGCGAGGTTGATGAACGACGGCGGTCGAATACGCCAGCGTACCGGCTTCGCCGTTCCGTCGGACACGAAGTAGTAGCCCAGTTCGCCCTTCCCGTTCTCGATAGCGAAGTACGTCTCGCCCGCGGGAGCGGGCACCCCTTCCATGACCTGCTTGAAGTGGAAGATCATCGACTCCATGTCGGTCATCGCCGCCCGCTTCGGCGGCAGAATGACCCGGGGATCGTCGACGTTCAGCGGCCCGTCCGTCAGCCGGTCCAGCGCCTGCTCCAGGATGCGCACCGACTGCCGCATCTCCTCGACCCGCACCAGGTAGCGGTCGTAGACGTCGCCGTGCTCGCCGACGGGCACGTCGAAGTCGTACGTCTCGTAATCCAGGTACGGCCGGTCCTTCCGAAGATCGTACGCCACACCGCTCGCCCGGAGCATCGGTCCCGAGAGCCCGAAGTTGACTGCCTCGTCCGCCGTCATCACGCCCAGCCCCTGCGTGCGCCCGCACCAAATCGCGTTGCGCGTGAGGAGCTTGTCGACCTCGTCCAGCACGCCCGGGAACGTGCGGCAGAAATCCCTGAGGCCGTCCTCGAACCCTTCGGGAATGTCCGCGAGCATCCCCCCGACCCGTGTGAGGCTCGTCGTGAGCCGCGCGCCCGTCCAGGCTTCCTGCAGGTTGTAGATCCGCTCGCGCTGCTGGAACGTCCACAAGAAGGGCGTGAACGCCCCGATGTCGATGCACGTGGTTCCGAGCCACACGATGTGCGAGATGATCCGGCTCATCTCGCAGGCGATCACCCGGAGGACCGTGCACCGCTCCGTGATCTCGATCCCCATGAGGTCCTCGGCCGCCATCGCCAGGCACACGTTGTTGGACATGGGGGAGAGATAGTCCGTCCGGTCCGTGAGCGGCACGATCTGATTGTAGTGCCGGTACTCCCCGAGTTTCTCGAACCCGGAGTGCAGATAGCCGACATGCGGGATACACCGCACCACCACTTCGCCGTCGAGTTCCACCACGAGCCGCAGCACGCCGTGGGTGGCGGGGTGCTGCGGTCCGATGTTGATGAGCATGTGCTCGGAACTGAGGCCAGGATCTTCCCCGCCCTGCACCCCAAGCGGCACCCGCACCGGGCGCCCCTGGACGTCGACCCCGCTCGTCGCGAGATCGAGCTCGACCACGCGGCTACTCATCGGCGGCCTCCTGGTCGCTGGGCAGAGCCGGAATCTGATCCCGTTCGCCACGCTCCAGGCGATCCCGCATGTCCGACGGCAGGTCGCGGTACACCTGCTCGATGCGCAGTTCCTCCAACGAGTAGTGCGCCTCGGGATTGGCATGAAGCGCCTGGCGGACCTGCTCCGCCCGCGAGAACCGGCCGCGAAGCGGGAAGTCCTTCCGCAGCGGGAAGCCCTCCTGGTAGGTCTCCCACATGAGGATGCGGCGGAGATCCGGGTGGCCCGGAAAGGACACGCCGAACATGTCGAAGACCTCGCGCTCCATCCAATCGGCGGCGCGCCAGAGGTCGTACACGGACCCGACTTCCAGTGTCGTGTCTTTGGCCAGAGCGACCTTCACGCGCAGCTCGTCCCCGCGCTTGAGGGAACGCAGTTGGTACACGACCTCGAGCGAGCGCTCCGGGTCTCGGTAGTCCACGGCCGTGAGGTCGACGAGGTAGTCGTACTCCTGCTCCGGCGTGTCCCGCAGCCACCTCATGACGTCGACGAGGCGATCCGCCTCGACGTACACGATCGTCGCCCCGCACGATTCCTCGGCGCGACCGATCCCTCCGGCGAACTCGCCGCGCAGTGCCTCGACCGATGGGTTCATCGTGCGGCTAGGCCGAGCGGGTCTGGTGGACGGAGTTCCCGAAGGGCTCCGAGATCTCGTCGACCAGGTGCGCCGGGATCCGCAGCCCCCCGGCCTCCAGCGGCCGTTCTTCCCGCAGCGACGGGTCGGCCATGGTCTCACCGCGCACCTTCTTCTGCAGCATCAGGATGCCGTACAGGAGGCCCTCAGGTCGCGGCGGGCATCCGGGCACGTAGACGTCGACCGGCACCACTGTGTCGATGCCCTGCACCATGGCGTAGTTGTCGAAGATCCCTCCGGTCGACGCACAGGCCCCCATCGAGATGACCCACTTGGGCTGCGGCATCTGGTCGTAAATACGGCGGATGACGGGCGCGAGCTTGAACGGCAGCCGGCCCGCGCAAATGAGGACGTCCGCTTGCCGGGGCGAGAACGACATGCGTTCCATGCCGAACCGGGACAGATCGTACCGGGCCGCCGCCGTGGCCATGAACTCGATGGCACAGCACGCGGTCCCAAACGGCATCGGCCACATGCTGTTGGAGCGGGCCCAGTTGACCAAGAAGTCGAGCCGTGAGGTCACCCAGTTCGGCGAGACCTGCGAAACGACCGACGTCGTGGGAGCCGTCCCACCGAGATCGGGCGCGTTCTGCATCGGGTTCAATCCCATTCCAGCGCTCCCCGCTTCCACGCGTAGACGTACCCCACGGCGAGAATCAGGATGAACACCGCCATCTCGATGAGTCCGAACAGCCCGAGCTGCCGGAACGCGACCCCCCACGGGATCATGAACACCGTCTCGATGTCGAAGACGATGAACAGCATGGCCACCAGATAGAACTTGACGCTGAAACGGTCCCGGGTGTGCCCGAGGGCGGGCATCCCCGACTCGTAGGCCATCTGCTTGATCGGGGTCGGGCGCGCCCGAAGGAGGAAGTGGGACGCGCCCAGCATCACGATCGCGTTCACGATCACGAAGCCGATCAACATGAGGAGTGGGACGTATTCCTGGAGCACGAAGTCGACGCTCGCCGTGACTCGTGAACGGTTTTCCGTCGTTAGCGGGTGTGAAGTTACCCAGGCTCGCAAACGAGTGTCAAGCAACCTAAATTGGCTCGCGTACGGGGCTTACGTATCTTTCCATCGCCTGCCGTCCACCCACCCTCGAGCCCAGAGCTTATGTCAATCAAGTCCGACCGATGGATACGCGAGATGGCCCGCACCCAGGGGATGATCGAACCCTTCCACGATGCTCAGGTTCGCGAGGGTGTCATCAGCTACGGGGTGTCCTCCTACGGGTACGACATGCGGGTGGCCCGTGAGTTCCGAATCTTCACGAACGTCTATTCTTCCATCGTGGACCCCAAGTCATTCGACTCCCGGTCCTTCGTCGAGTACGAAGGCGACGAGTGCATCATCCCACCCAACTCGTTCGCGCTGGCTCGATCGATGGAGTACTTCCGGATTCCGCGCGAGGTACTCACGGTCTGCGTGGGCAAGAGCACGTATGCGCGCTGCGGCATCATCACGAACGTCACGCCATTCGAGCCCGAGTGGGAGGGGCACGTGACGCTCGAGATCTCGAACACCACGCCGCTGCCCGCGCGGATCTATGCCGAGGAGGGGATCGCGCAGGTCTTGTTCTTCGAGGCCGACACCGACGACATCTGTGACGTCAGCTACGCAGACAAGAAGGGCAAGTATCAGGCGCAGCGCGGAGTGACCTTACCCCGCCTGTAGGGGGAGAGCGTGGCGATCGAACGCTGCCCAACGCACGACATCCCGTACAACCCCGACAACCCACGGGGGTGTCCGGCGTGCGCCCGCGAGCGAGAGGGCGACGCCGACCAGGCCGACCTGATGCGCCAGCTGGCGCGCTCGACCCGCGCCACGACGCGGCCGGACCTGCCGCCCGAGGAGGTGCCCAGCCCCTCCGCCGGCCGCCCAACGGCCGGCGGGTGGCCGATCACGACCCCGCCCCGCAAGCCCGAGACCGAGCCGACCACCATCGATCGGCTGCTGCTCCTCGCGCAGCGCCGAAAGCTGCTCACCGCCGGCACCGCGGCGACAGTCTTCTTGGTCGTGATGCTGCTCGTCGCCACGGGGCCGGAGTTCCTGCCCCAGCCGACGCCCCCCCCGCTCGAGGACCCGAGCGCACTCCGTCCGTTGGCGCTCGGGGTCAACGTGCCGGTGACGAACGCGTTCAGTGTACTCGGTGCGCAGCCACCGCGCGCCGTCGCCGACCAGCCCGGCGTCCAGCGCCATGCCTACGGCGCCCGCTTGACCGTCGATGCGATCAACGGGGTGGTGTACGCCCTGCGCATCCACGTCGCGAGCGTCCAGTGGCGTGGGCTCCACGTCAGTATGCCCGAGGACAACGCCCGCGGCGCCCTGTCGCTCCTTGGAGGCATCGAGCAGCTCGAACTGCCCTCGGGCGGTCCCCCGAATGACATCGACGGGTACGCCGCCTACCGATCCGTCGACGACGTCCCGCGCCGCGTCATCGGGGTCGCCGTACGCCCTCCCAACGGTTGCTTCGATGTCCAAGTGACCATCCAGCCGCAACTCGAGGGCATCCTGGCGGACGGTCCGCGGCGCTACGCCGTCATCGGCCGCGCCGGGACCGAGCCCGTCTGGGTCGTCACGGCCATCGCCGTCGTGAGCCGAGCCATGCGAGGGCCGGGAACGCCCGCTCCATCCTGCTGACGCATCGTACGCCCTACGAGGAGGTACCGCGTGACCGATCCCCACCCAACTGAGACGCCCGCCCCCGGACCAATCTGGCTCGCCATGCGCGTCTTCGACGAGCCCGGGCGCGTCTTC
>JBDHIW010000131.1:0-7197 GCA_039587215.1 Gemmatimonadota bacterium
CGGGCATCCTGGCCTCCTGAGTCCGGACCGCTTCTTCAACATAATGTGCGGGGATTCACCCCGCACGCCAGCGCCCCTTCCCCATCGTCAGTTCGTACCCCGTGGGGTCACCGGCGTTTCGGGGCCGCCGCCGCCCCGTCGACCTCCCCACGCCTCACGACTATCCTTGACGGGGGGCTCGGCACCCCGATGGAGGACGCATGGGCGACGGACGGGACACGAACATGGGACGGGCCGCGGTGGGGCTGGTACTCCTGACGCTGGCCGGCGGCTGCGGCGATGTGGCCGGCCCGTCTGGCACCAAGGGGTCTGGAGACGTCACGACCCCATTCGCGACCGCGCCCCGACCGTCCTACACGGCCCTCCAGAACGCCTGGGATGCCCCCGTCACGGTCTCGGGCTCCGAGGTCTTCACCACCGACGATGACCACATTCTCAAGGACGGGGAGCCCTTCGCCGTCCGGGGCGTCGTCTACGTGCCCGGCTACCCCGGGTTCCTCCCCTGGGACATCGAGACCGCCTCGGTCCTTCCCGAGCGCCTCAAGGCGAGTATCGACCGGGACATGGCCGACATGGCCGAGATGGGGGCCAACACCGTCCGCCTCTGGGGAGCGCCCGCCTACTGCTACGAAGCGCTGCAGCGGGCCGGCAACCTGTTTTTCCTGCAGACGCTGTGGATCGACGTCGAAGCGGGCGACCTCCACGCGCCGGCGTTCAAGGACGCGACGCGCGCCTACATCCGCAGCGTGATCGACCGCATCCACGGCGTGTACACGGACCACGCCCCCCCGCTCATCGCCTACCTCGTGGGCAACGAACTGAGCGCCGCCACGATCACCGAGACCAACGGCGCCCACCCCGGTCTCACCAGCTACACCGGGACGTTCATCCAGACGGGGCCGGGCCTGAACGCCGCCGAGGTCTTCGTGGCCGAGATGGCCGACTACGTGAAGCAGTACGAGTCCGACACGTATGGGGTCACGCACCTCGTGTCGTATGCGAACGAGATTCGCACGGCCGACCTGATCGACACGCCCTTCCTCGACTTCCGGAGTCACAACGCCTACTCCTACGCCGTCCCGATCTTCCGCCCCGGCACGGCGCTGGGCAGCGCGTCGGGCACCCGCTTTCAGGGCTGGCTCGAGGAACTCAAGGCACGCCACCCCGCCACGCCACTCCTCGTCACGGAGACGGGCCTCAGCGTTGCACCGAACGCCGCCCACGTCGGGCCGCCCGACTACGGGTACGGCGGCAACACCGAAACCGAGCAGATGACGGGACTCCTGCAGAACGTGGAGGACGCCGGCTCGGCGGCGCAGCCGGTCGCCGGTGTGGTCGTGCACGAATTCCTCGACGCCTGGTGGAAGTTCGGGCTCGAAGACTCCTACTCCCAGGATCCCGACGACGTCGAGGAGTGGTTCGGGATACGGCGACTGACCGGCGGGTGAGACACGGCGCGCTCCGGGACGGACGCCGCCCCGGGGCTCAGGTCACCGCTCCGGCTTCTTCGTGGTAATCACGATCACGCCGTTCGCCCCCCGCACCCCGTAGAGCGCGGTCTCGTGTGGTCGCTTGAGCACCTTGATCGACTCGATGTCGTACGGGTTGATCCCGGTGAGCATCCCACCAGGCCCGGCCCGGAAGGGCGAGCCGTCGACGATATACAGCGGCTCCGAACTGCCGTAGAACGACCCCGACCCGCGAATGCGCACCGAGATGCCTCTGCTCATGTTGGCCGACACCTCGACGCCCGGCGTTCTGGACTGGAGCAACGCGGCGATCGACTCGTGCGGCCGCTTCTCGATCTCGGCAGGCTGAACGGAGCCCGCACTCGCTTCAGTATCGGTGGGCACCGAAACGTCCACCACTGTATCGCCGCTGGCGAGCGCCGCCGTGATGGCGGAATCGAGCCGCGCAGCGGTCGCGGCGTCGGCCCGACTCTCGGGCTGCCCCGCGTCGGGATCAGCCTGGCTCTGGGGCGACGCCCCGGCGGCACAGGCGGCCGCGGTCGCGGCCATCGCACACAGACACGCCACGGCCGACAATCGTCGGTGCACGACGCGCAGTACAAACCCCTCCATATCCCCCCCTTTACGAACCTCTTTTTCAAAGATACCCACCCCGCCACTCGCGGGGACATGTGGGCCCCGCCCGGCGCCCACCAGCCCCCGGGCTGACTAGCGGAAGTCGGTACAGCACAACAACTTTCAGCCTCGCTGGACCAGCACCGCGCTCGTCCCGCGAGAGGGACGTCCCGGTACTTCGCCACGACGCCTGGAACCCCGCATCGATATGAGCGCCCACAACTTTTGGCACGTCGGCAACTGGTGCATCCACACCGGTCAGAAGTACATCGAGTCGCCGTTCCTGGGGCCGACCAAGGGCGTCGAGGTCCTGAACTACGGCCAGCCCTTCGTCGACGCCCTCGGCGGGATCGAAGGCGCCGAGGTCCGCTCCGAGGCCTCCTGGGATCTCTACAACATGAGCCCCGAGACCTTCGACGAACGCCTGCAGTGGGCGGACGTGATCGTGTTCGGCGACGTCGAGACCAAGTGTCTCATGCTGCACCCGCACTTCTTCAATCGCGAGAAGTGGCAAGGCAACCCCATCACCTTCCCGGATCGCCTCGACGTTTTGCGCCAGTGGGTGCATGACGGCGGGCACTTCCACATGCTGGGCGGGTGGTACTCGTTCGCCGGGGAGATCGGGAAGGGCGGCTGGGGGCGGTCGATCTTCCATGACGTGTTGCCCGTCGTCTGCAACCAGGGCGACGACCTCATCGAATCCACGGCCGGGTACGCCGTGCGGGCGCCGACCGAGCATCCGGTGCTCGCGGGCATCGACCTCGCGACCATGCCCCCCCTCTTGGGATTCAACGAAACGCGGCTCCGGGACGGCGCCGAGGCGATTCTCGAGATCGAGTCCCAGGGAACGTGGCATCCCCTCCTGGCCGTGCAGTCCTACGGCGTGGGCCGCTCCTCGGCCTTCACCTCGAGCGCGTCCCCGCACTGGGGCATCAACCTGGTGACGTGGACCGCGTACGACCGACTCTGGCAACAACTCTTCACGCGACTGTAAAAGGCATCGACCATGACGAACAGGCGTTGGCTCTCGCTCTTGGCATTCCCTGTCATCCTCGGTTTCGCGCCGCGCGAGTCGCGAGCGCCGGCGCCGTCCGTCGACCTCTCGGTCATCTGGAACCTCGAGACGAACTTCGCGGACGGCGGCGGGCACCGCGCGACTTTCACGATCCGCAACCAGGGTGACACCGAGCTGACGGACGACAACTGGGCGATGTATTGGAGCATGGCTCCCCGGGAGATCGACCAGGCCAGCATCACGGCTCCGGTCACCGTGGAGTGGATCAGCGGCGACTTCTACCGCATGGAACCGACGGACGGGTTTCGACTGCCGCCGGGCGCCGAGATCACCATCCGGTACCAGGGCAGGTGGGGCATCATCAAGGAATCCGACGCCCCCGTCGGGTTGTACGTGGTGTTCGAGGGCGGCGACGGTCATTCCCAACCGTATCCGGTCGACGATTACGTCATCGCGCCGTTCGAAGGGCGGGAACAGATCGACCGCGGGCCGGGCGACCAAGAGCCCATTCCGACGGCGGAGTGGCTCTTCGAGCAGCAGGCGTCGATCGCCGCACTCCCGGACGACCAGGTCCAGCTGATCGTTCCGATGCCGCAGTCACTCACACGGGGCAGCGGGACGGTCACGATCGACGCCAGCACGACCGTTCTCTACGACTCCGGCCTGCACGCCGAGGCGCGGATGCTCGGGACGGCGCTGGACGGCATCCTCGATGGCACCGTAACGGTCAGCGAGGGTGTGGCGACCGGCGGTACCAGTATCAACCTTCGACACCGCGACGTGGACGTGCCCGGGTCCTACAGGCTCACGGCGTCCGCGGACGGCGGTGTCGTGATCGCCGGTGATCCCGCGGGGGTCTTTTACGGCACGCAAAGCCTCCTCGCCCTCATCCCCGGGGAGGCCTTCGGTCAGGAGCTGCCCTCCGTTCGGATTCCCGCGGTCCAGATCGACGATGCACCGGCGTTTCAGTACCGCGGCATGTTCCTCGACGTGGGCCGCAACTTTCACTCCGTGACCGCCGTGAAGCGGCTGCTGGACGCGATGGCGTTCTACAAGCTGAACGCGCTGCACATCAACTTGAGCCAGGACGAAGGCTGGCGCGTCGAGATCGCAGGCCTGCCCGAACTCACCGAGGTGGGTGGGTTCCGCGGCCACACGCTCGACGACGCGGAGTACCTGCACCCGTCGTACGGCTCCGGCCCGTTCCCCGATCCCAGCTCGAGCTACGGCAGTGGATTCTACAGCCGCGAGCAGTACATCGACCTCGTGCGGTACGCGGCGCAGCGGCACATCACCGTCATACCCGAGATCAACGTCCCCGGGCACTCCCGCGCCGCGGTCAAGGCGATGGAAGCCCGGTATCGACGCCTCATGGCCGAGGGCGAGCCGGAGTTGGCGGAGCAGTATCGGCTGGTCGATCCCGACGAGAACTCGACCTATCGATCGGCTCAGTGGTACACGGACAACGTCATCAACGTCTGCCGCGAATCGGCCTATACGTTCATCACGGCCGTCCTCGACGCGATGATCGACATGCATGACGCAGCGGGCGCGCCCCTTCGGGTGTACCCCACCGGCGGCGACGAGGTGCCGCGCGGATCGTGGACCGGCTCGCCACTGTGCGCGGATTACCTGCGGGAGAACCCGGAGGTGGGCAACCCACGGAACCTCCAGAAAGTCTACTTCCGGTGGATCACCGAGTACCTGATGGAACGGGACATCCGCGTGGCCGGCTGGGAAGAGATCGCCATGACGTTCACGAGCGACAGCACGTGGATACCAAACGACGAGTTCGCTGCCGTCGATGCCCTTCCGTACGTGTGGAATAGCCTGTGGGGAGACGAGGATCTCGGGAACCGCCTGGCAAACGCGGGCTACGACGTGATCCTCGCCAACGTCACCAACTTCTATTTCGACCTCGCGTACAACAAGGACCCGCGGGAGCCGGGGCTCTATTGGGGCGGATTCATCAACACCCGGGACGCATTCGAGTTCGTACCCTTCGACCTCTTCCGTTCGATACGCGTCGACCCAAGCGGCGCGCCATACACGGACGCCCGCTTGGCCGGCAAGGAGAAGCTGACGGACGTCGGCCGCACCCACATCCTCGGCCTGCAGGCCCAGCTCTGGTCGGAGACCATCCGAGGCGTGGACCGGCTCGAGTACTACTACCTCCCGAAGATGCTCGGCCTCGCGGAGCGTGCGTGGTACGGACAGGCGCCGTGGGGCGACATCGACGACCGGCAGGAACGCGACGCTGCGATCGACGTCGCGTGGAATGCCTTCACGAACGCGGTGAGCCTCCGTGAGTTCCCGCGCCTCGACCGGATGAACGGCGGATACAACTATCGACTCGCTTCACCGGGCGTGATCATCGACGACGGACGCATGACCGTCAACACGGCGTATCCGGGCCTGGTCGTGCGCTACACGACCGATGGATCCATGCCGACGGTGTCGTCGCCGCTCTACACTGCCCCCGTCGCCATCGCGGGGACCGTCATCATGGCCAGCACGTTCGACAGCCGCGGGCGGGCCAGCCTCCCGACCGTCGCACACGTCGACGAGGAGTAACGCGATACCATGACCGAGACCGACACCCTCTCCAAGCGTCTCGTTTCCCTGGACGCGCTCCGCGGGTACACGATCGCCCTCATGGTGATCGTGAACGACCCCGGGTCGTGGAGCCACGTGTACGCGCCCCTGCTCCACGCCGACTGGCACGGCGTCACGCTGACCGACATGGTCTTCCCGTCGTTTCTCTTCATCGTCGGGGTGTCGATCGCGCTGGCGTACTCGAAACAGCTGGACGCGGGGATCTCGGCGTCCGCGATGCACAAGAAGATCGTGTCGCGCTCG
This sequence comes from Gemmatimonadota bacterium, assembly GCA_039587215.1. Taxonomy (GTDB): domain Bacteria; phylum Gemmatimonadota; class Gemmatimonadetes; order Gemmatimonadales; family GWC2-71-9; genus CAMYLY01. The sequence continues at coordinate 5,959 of JBDHIW010000131.1, forward strand.
ATCAAGATCATGCTGCTGGGGTGGTTCCTGTGGCTGTGGCCGACGTTCAGTTTCGAGGGCATGCGCTACGTGGGCGTGCTGCCGCGCATCTCCATCGTGTTCTTCGTGTGCGCCCTGCTCTTCCTCCACACCACCTGGCGGCAGCAGCTCTGGATCGCCGCGGTGACGCTCGTGGCCTACTGGCTCGCCATGGCCGTGATCCCCGTCCCGATCGACGACGTCGTTCGCAGCGCCCTCGCCACCGGGCAGGTCGAGTACTCGGGAGGCCTCCTCGACATCGGGCCCATCCGGGAGGTGGCCGGCGGGTTCATCGCGGCCAACTACGAGCCCGGCGTCAATATCACCGCATGGCTCGATCGCATCGTCGTACCGGGCGACTTCTGGCAGGTCACGTGGGACCCCGAGGGGCTCATGAGTACGTTCCCGGCGATCGTCTCGGGCATCATCGGCATGCTGGTCGGGAAGCTGTTCCTGTCGATCGACGACACCTACAAGAAGCTGACGTGGATCTTCTTCGCGGGACTCGCGATGTACCTCCTGGGCGGCATCTGGGGATGGTTCATGCCGCTCAACAAGAACCTCTGGACCAGCTCCTATACGCTGTGGACCGGCGGGCTCTGCGCCATGGGACTGGCGGCGTCGATCCTCGTGGTGGACGTGCTCGGGTACACGCGCGGCACGAAGTTGGGCAGGGTGTACGGCGCGAACGCGATCGCGTCGTATGTACTCGCGGGTATGCTGCTCGTCGTGTTCTACGACGATCGATGGATCGGCGTCGCGCTGAACAGCGTGTGGATGGACGGGCTGACCGGCCTCGGGATTCCAGCCAAGCTGGCGTCGGCGGGCTACGCCGTCCTGTACATGTTCATCATCTACGTCCCGGCGGCGATCCTCTACAAGAAGAAGATTTTCATCAAGGTGTGACGTCCGGCCCGCCGGGGCCGACGCACCGCGGGGGCGGGCGGTCCGAACTCGGACTGCCCGCCCCCGCTGCGTCTACCCACACCTTCACGCGAGGATGGCGTCGATCTCATCCAGCTCCGCGTCCGTGAAGGCGAGGTTGTCGAGCATCGTCACCGCCTCATCGACGTGGGCGACACGGCTCGCACCGATGAGTACCGACGTGACCGGTGCGTGCCGCAGCACCCACGCGAGCGCCAACTGCACGATCGACTGGCCGCGGCGCGCCGCCACCTTGCCCAATCGCCGCACGCAGCCGACGACGTCGTCCGTCACCTC
>JBDHIW010000132.1:0-7182 GCA_039587215.1 Gemmatimonadota bacterium
GGCCAGAACCACGGAACGATCACCCATGCCCACTGGCCGATCCACTGGGCGACCGCCATGAGGCGTGTGCGCTCGTGGAAGTCCTGGCTCATCTCGTAGCCCATGGCCACGTACGGCGTCGCGAAGATCGTGAGGCCGACGTAGAACACGAGCGACATCGCCAGGAAGTACGTGAAGTTTAACGCCAGGCTGTTCGTCTCGTAGAGCTGCCACATCACCACGTATGCGGTGCCCGTGATGATGCCCCCGATGAAGATGTACGGTCGCCGCCGTCCCCACCGCGACTTGGCGTTGTCGGTGATGAACCCCATGACGGGATCGGTGAGCGCGTCCAGGATGCGCGGCGCGAAGAAGAGGATGCCCCAGAGCAGCGGCGGGAAGCCGAGCCCCTGGACGAGCACGACCATGAACACACCCAGGGCCGCCGGGAACATCTGGTTGCCGAGCATGCCGATGCCATAGGCGACCTTCTGGTCGAACGGTACCCGGTCCGCCTCGAGCGTCGCTCCTACCGACCCATCGTTCATCACGTCCCTCGTCCAGGAGTGTGGTGACCGCCGCGGGGGCGGCTTACGCGTCCAATCCGGGCGTCAGCGCGACGTCGACGCGCTCGATCGTGCCCGACCGGGTGAAGATCGCGGCGCTCGCCGCACGGTCCAGCACCAGACCGTCGTTCGCGCGCGCCGTGCCGTCCGCCGCGTGCACCGTGACCTGCGGCGTGTCCGCGATCCGGCATACGATCGGCACCTGACAGTACGTAAAGGCGAAGCTCTGCGGATCGAGCGTGATCGACCGGCGCCGGCCGTGCACGTCGTAATACTCGAAGGTCTCCGCCTCGTCCAGGAACTCGGAGCGCCGCAGCAGCACCGGCCGGAAGCCGACCTGGCCGTGGCGCACCGACACGCCGAGTTCCCCGAGTCGGGTGATGACTTCTTCCTTGACCTGCCCCGTCAGACCGGGCTGCTTGGCGCCGGCGAAGCCCGGGGTGTGCGAGTAGGGGTCGGTCGGGAACGCGCCGTAGACGTCGGGTCCCTTGTTGAAGCCGATTCCCGCACGCACGTCGTAGTACCACGTGGCGAGTTCCTCGACCGCGGCGTCGCTCACCGTCGCCGCCGCCAGACACGACTCCTGGACCGCCAGCAGCAGCTTGCTCACCATGTGCCAGTAGATGCAGCCGATCCCTTCGTAGCCGTAGAAGGTGCCCGACCGGCCCGTGAACTGCGTGTGCGTGAAGACGGTCTCCCACAGGGCCTCGACCTCCGCACGGTCCCGGGCCACCAGTTCACCGTACCCCTGCCCCTCGAGCCGCCCGAGTGCCGCGTGGACGTCCCGGATATTCCGGAACGTCCCGTTGAAGTGTAGGTCGCCCTGCACGTCCGCTTCCACCAAGTCGGTATTCCCGTCCAGGATCAGCGTCCGCACGAGTTCGGAGCCGTCCGCGGCCTCGGCAGGAATCCGGTTCTTGTCGAGGAAGCTTGGCAGGACGCGTTCGGGGTACAGGAGATACGAGTGCTGATCGGCGCGGTACATGTCGCTCTGGCGGAGCGCGCGCAGCACCTCGACGGCCTCCGCCGGCTCCAGCGCGCCGGAGCTCAGCACCGCGACCTGTCCCTCGAGCATCGGCGGCAATCGGGTCACGCCGATCGAGTGCGGACCCAGCTCCAGCACGTTGTACGCGTGGTAGAGTCCGTCGTCGCGTCGGTTGCCCCCGATCGTCCCGTCGAAGAACGCGAGCGTCAGGTCCAGGAATGCCAGCAGGTCACTCGTGGCGACCTCGGCGCGCCGGCCGCTCAGCCCGGTCGCGTACAGACCCTCGCGGTACCGCTCGGCGGCCCGTCCCAGACCGTCCAGCACGCGCTTGCGGTCGGCGTCGTCCGGCTCGGCATCGGCGAGGTGCCCGTGGTCGGCCAGCACGCCGTGCGTACCGCGGAACCACTCGAGGACTTCCTCGTGCAGATCCACGCGCTCGCCGCCCGCGCGAAGGAGATCGCGGCAGAAGGCCACGTAGCGGCGTGCGTAGGAGAGCGTCACCATGGAGGCGCCGTAGCCCGCGAGCGCGTTGTTGGCGTCGTTCCACTCCGGGCGCTGGGTGTTCAGCCAGAACCCGCCGCCGAGCACGAAGTTGGACACCTTCGCCAGCAGGGGAATCAGGAGCTTTTCGGCGAGGTTGGCCCGGCAGATGCTGCCGGACGGATCGCTCACGTACCGCCCGTCGAATCCCACGGCCTCCACTCGCGCCGCAATCCGTCGCTCCCGCTCCGTGTCGTACACGATCGAGTCGCGCGGATCGCGGAGCAGCTCGTCGTACGGCTTGATGTCGTACGGCACGTCTGCGTACACGAACCGCCGCTCGTGCAGCATGCCCTCGAGCTGGCCCGGGTGATGCGCCCGCGACCACTCGAGAAGCTTGAGCAGGTAGATGATCTGGTGGTCGCCCCAGTATCCGAAGTGGGCCCAGGGGTCGTCTTCGCTCGGCGCCTCCCAGTCGTACCCGTCCTTGGTGACCCGGTACGGGTTGTAGCCGTCCGCCGTGGTCGTGTTCACGAACTTGGCGATCACACTCGGGAAGTACTCCGGGAACGACAGGCAGAGCGCCTCCCAGTTCTGGAAGATGTCTCGCCAGTTGCCCTGGTAGTCGAGCACTTTGGCCCCGTCCCGGGTCTTCACGTTGATCGCGAACTGATTCCACGGCCGGCTCGGATCGCCGTGGCGGCGGCTGAAGGAGAGCGGCAGGTACTCCGACACGAGCCGCAGCAGCCCGACGTCGTCCAGCTGCCGCACGCGGTCCAGCAGCGCCGGCAACTCGATGCGTTCGCCCAGCGCCTCGAAGACGCCCGCGTGGCGCGCCGCCGTGTCCCGGTTGAACGCCCGCACGAACGCCTGCAAATCAGCCGTGTCGATGGCGTACGCCGACTCGAACACTCCGCCGCGCATGACGTTGAACAGCACGTTCGCGAAATGGTGGGCCGACCCGAGGGTGTCGCCGGTCTTCTGCAGGCCGTCCGCCCGCCCGACGATCGCCGCGAGGCGTTCGCCGCCCAGCTCGACGTCCTCGCGCACGCGCGCCGTCACGTCGGGCTCGGTCGCGAGCGTCTGCTTGAGCGCGACGACGTCCGACAGACCGTACTCGACGTCCGCGACGATGAGCCAGTCGTGTGTCTCTCCCGGCGCCAGCTCGCGCGTGTCGGACACGAAGTACGCCCCCCGGCGGCCGCACACCCGCGTCTCGGGACGCACCGTCCCTCCGCTTCGGAACGCGTCCAGCTGCAGCGACGACAGCAGTCGCGTGACCTCCGGCGGGTGAGACGACCAGCACACGGTCGCCCGCAGCGCCTCGGCCGGCTCGGGACTATCGCCAGGCACCGAGCTGAGCGCGAAGGTCGCGAGCCCGCTCTCGGGATCGACGTCGCTCTGCTTGTACGCGTCCCCCAGGCAGCTGTACGTGTTCTGGAAGAACTGCCCCAGACCACACGGGAGGATGTTCTCGATCCCGTCCAGGAGCTCGACCGTCACCGGAGCATCGCCAGTGTTCACGAGCGCGGCGTCGCGGACGAACCCGAAGCGGTCCGACGACGTCCAGCGGTAGCGGAAAACGAGGCCGAGGTCGGCGTTCACCTCTTCAAACATCAGCGTATTGCCCGCGACGTTCTTGTAGAGGTTGCGCGACACGGCGTAGAGCGCGCCGTACCGGCGACTGAAGGGCTCCCACAACCACCGCGATCCGTCGCGAACGACCCGCACGAGCGTTCGGGAGCCCGAATGGTCCGCGCCGTCGTGGATCTTGTCCTCCGTGTAGTACGGCAGGAGGGCGTTATCCGCGTCGCGGCGCCCGGCGGTCATCCCGCCGTTGCTCGAAATGAACAACCAGTGGTCCGACGGGCTCACCACGCTCATGAAGAACGGCGGCATGCGGTCGTAATTGGCGATGCGGTAGTACCGCTCGGTTCCGAGCATGACGTACGCGCCGCCGACCTCCCCAGCAGGCCGACGGTAGGGGGTACTGCCGATGTGCACGGAAGAGTCGTTCATGGGTCGCTCGCAGGACGGCCTCGGAGCATTCTCACCGCTCGCGCCCGTCGCGGCGGCAGCCCCGAGTAACCTAGAGGCCCTCAGCGGGATGTACAGCCTCTGCGCTGCATCCGGGACCCGCTTGCCGCCTGCTTGACGCTCCGCGGGATGATTGCCGGTGGGAAAGGAGGGGGCTATGCGAGCGAAACAGACGGTGGCGACGGTTCTGCTTTCCCTGCAGTTGCTCGGATGCGGGCAGTGGGCGCCCGTCACGCGTCCCGAGCCCGCCGCGGCGAGTCCCGGTTCCGCCGGCACAATGCGCATCGTCGTGCAGCGGGGCACTGGCACGGAAACCCGGGAAGAGCGGCTGATACTCTACGGCGCCAGCGTCTCTCCCGATTCGGTCCGAGGCATGCTGGCGGTCGGCACGCCGGTCGCCGTGCCGCGGAGCGACGTCGTCCGCATCGAGCGCAGGGCGTTGAACTCCACGACGACGCTGATCGGTGTCGCGCTGATGGCGCTGGTCACGGTCAGTGCCGTCGCGGTGATGGCCAACCCCCCATTGGGAGGGGGCTTTTGGTAGGAAGTCTGCTGGCGGCCGGCACCGGAGCAGACCTGTCCTGCGTGTTCGGACATGCGCTCGCGGCAGCCGCCAGCGTGTTCAGGCGCAGAGAACTCAACCGGGTGAGCGACCTCACTCATCTCTGGGGGTATGGATATGTGGAAACGAATCTCGACATTGACCGCCATCTTGGCGATCGCGGCGCTCGCCGGTCCGCCCTCGCTGTCCGCCCAACTCCCGCTGGAGCGCGGCGCCGTGGTACGGGTCACCGACAGTCTCCGCGTGCGGCAGGTCGGACGGTTCCTTGGGCTGATCGACGCCGAGGACGGCTCCGGAACGGCCCTGCTGCTCAGGACCGACCGGGGCCGGCGCACCATCCCGTGGTCGTCCGTGCGCCACGTCGAGGTCGGCCACAGCGCCGTCGGACGCAGCATGGCAAGGGGGGCCATCGGCGGCTCGGTGGCCGTGGGTCTCCTCGGGCTCGGGCTTGGCCTGGCCGCAACGGGCACGTGCTCGGGCAACAGCTTCTTCGAACTCTGCGGTGCGTCGGGCGGTGACGTGGCCGCCGTCACCCTCGTTGGTGCGGGCGTGGGTGCCGTCTTCGGCGGAACGGTCGGGCTCGTCGTGGGCGGGTTGCGCGGCATGCAGTGGAAGCGTGTGCGGACATCGTACGACGCCCCGCGCGCCGCGGAGCGCCGACAGACCGTTCACGTTGCGCTGGGGCTGCGGCTGCAGTTCTAGCCCAACGCGCGGGGTCGCCGCTATGCCGTCGGCTCGAGCCCCGGCGCCGCCTCCCGCGCCCGCCGTTCGTCGAGTTCCCGCTTCATCGTGGCCACGGTGGCCGCGTCGATCGTGTAGAACAAGAGTGCGAAGGCGCAGGAGATGTACAGCAGGCCCGGGAAGACCGAGATCATCAGCTTGATCCCGGTCAGCGCCAGCGCGGTCTGCTCGGTCGCTTGCTCCACATAGCCGAAGATCGCCAGCAGCCAACCCGCCAGCGCCCCGCCGATCCCCCATCCCCCCCTCTGCGCGAACGTAGCCGCCGAGAAGAAGAGCCCCGTCGCGCGCCGCCCGCTGGTCCACTCTCCGTAGTCCGCTGCGTCCGCGATCATGGTCCAGAGGAGCGGGACCGCCGGGGCGTAGGCCATCTTGCCGAGGACGTTGAACGTGTAGACCCACGCCAGTGAATCCGCTCCGGGGAGGTAGAGCAGGCAGAAGAACGACCCCGAGAGAATCGAACTGCCGATGAAGGTGTTGCGCTTCCCGAAGCGCTCTGCCAGTGGCTTGGACAGCGGCAGCGCGGCGATGAGGGCGATACTCCCCACCACGTTGAACAGCTGCACGCTCTCCTCGCGCCCGACGTAGTACTTGAAGTAGAACGCGAGCGAGAGGTTCTGCAGAGCGAACATCACGAACGAGACCACCCCGACGACGGCCAGGATGATCCAGGGCCGGTTGCGCAGCAGGATCGAGAAATCCTGCTTGATCGAGTCCTGCTGTGTTGGGGGGGGCTGGATGCGTTCCCTGGTGGTGTAGAACGTGATCAGAAAGAGGGCGAGCGACACGACGGCAAACAAGATGACCGTGAGCTGGTAGCCGCGGGCCGTGTCGCCCCCGCCGAAGTAGTTGGCGAGGGTCAGCGCGAGCCCCGAGACGATGAGCTGTCCGATGAAGGCGCAGATGAACCGGTACGTGTTGAGGCTCGTGCGTTCGTACGAGTCCGACGTCATCACGGCGCCGAGCGAGGAGTACGGCAGGTTGATCGCCGTGTAGACCGTCATGAGTGCCAGGTACGTGATCGCCGCGTACAGCACCTTGCCGGTGGGTCCGAGATCCGGGGTCGAGAACGCCATGACCGCGAGGATCCCGTAGGGGAGCGCCATCCAGAGGATGTACGGCCGGAACTTGCCCCACTTGGTTCGGGTGCGATCCGAGATCACGCCCATGAGCGGGTCGCTCAGCATGTCCCAGAACCGCGCGACCAGCATGATCGTGCCCGCCGCGGCGGCGGAGATCCCGAACGTGTCCGTGTAGAAGATCAGGATCCAGAATCCGACCATGTCCCACACGAAGTGCGACGCGGTGTCCCCGAGTCCGTAGCCGAGTTTTTCCTTGACGGAGAGGCGGCCGGTGTTCGCGGTCATCGTGATCCTATCGCTGTCTGGTGTGCGTCATCGGTGACAGGGGCTCGATACGCCATGCTCTGAGCGTCACTCGGATGTCCCGCTCACGCGCTCACCTCCGGGATTCGCTCCATCGCGGCCGCCACCTTCTCCTCCGGATAGTCGTAGTCGACCATCTGCCCGCCGAGGAAATCTTCGTACGCCTTGAGGTCGAAGTGACCGTGGCCGCACAGCGCGGTCAGGATGACCCGCTCTTCGCCGCTCTCCTTCGCCAGCTGGGCCTCACGGATCGCCGCCGCGATGGCGTGGGTCGGCTCCGGCGCGGGGATGATGCCCTCGTTCCGGGCGAAGGTGAGGGCGCCCTCGAAGCACTCCATCTGTGGAATCGCCTCGGCCTCGACGAGGCCCAGCTCGTACAGATGAGAAACGAGCGGCGCCATGCCGTGATAGCGGAGCCCCCCGGCATGGATCGGATCGGGGACGAAGTCG
>JBDHIW010000133.1:0-6804 GCA_039587215.1 Gemmatimonadota bacterium
CACGGCTGACGTTCGAAGGACTGGACACCTATCCGTCCTGGTCCCCCGATCAGAGCTACATCACGTTCTCCCGCTTCAGGGACGGGGAGCGCGACCTCTACCGCAAGGCGACGGACGGCCGGGGGGCGGAGGAGCCGATCTTCGAGCGGGAGGGCGCGCAGTTCGAGCCCCTGATCTCGCCCGATGGCGAGTGGCTCGTGTATCGGGACGGGAACGCCGACAGCCCTACGGCCGACCTCGGCATCCGGATGCGCTCGCTCACGGACGACCGAGATACGGTGTTCCTCGACCGCCCCAACGCACGCGAGCGCGGGGCCGCGATCTCGCCCGATGGGCAGTGGCTGGCCTACCTGTCCGATGAACTCGGCGGCACCGAGGTGTTCGTACGCCCGTTCCCCGGGCCAGCCTCGGGCGCCGTCTGGCAGGTCTCCATGGACGGCGGGACGGAGCCGGTCTGGGCCCACAACGGCCGCGAGCTCTTCTACAAGAGCCAGGGCCATCTGACGGTAGCGGAGCTCCAGACCGATCCGGTCTTCGCCGTGCGGGCGCGGCGGCAGCTCTTCCCCGTCGATGAGTACTTCAACAACGCCTGGCACTCCCGCTACGTGGCCCTGCCGGGCGACGAGACGCTGTTGATGATCACGATCCCGCGCGACAACGTCGGGGTCAACACCGTGGTCGCGCTCAACTACTTCCGCCCGTAGCGCAAGGCAACGCCGCCGTCGGCAAGGCCATCGGCGGGGCACGGGGCGAACCCCAGCGCCGCGTCAGCCCTTCCGCTTGGCCCAGCTGTCCCGCAGCGACACCGTCCGGTTGAACACCAGCGCACCGGGCGTCGAATCGACCGCGTCACTGATGAAATACCCCGTCCGCTCGAACTGATAGCGCGTTCCCGGCGGGTCCTCCGCGACCGACGGTTCGATCTTCGCCCCGGGCACCACGACCAATGACTCCGGATTGATGTGGTCCGTGAAGTCCGTGTCCTCGCCGACCGCGTCGGGGTCGGGCACGGTGAAGAGGCGGTCGTACAGCCGGAGTTCGCAGTCGAGCGCGCGCGCCGCGGATACCCAGTGGATGGTGCCCTTCACCTTGCGTCCGTCAGGCGAGTCGCCGCCGCGCGTCGCGGGGTCGTACGTGCAGTGCAGCTCCACGATCTCGCCGTCCGCGTCCTTCACGACGTCAGTGCACGTGATGAAATAGCCGTAGCGGAGCCGGACTTCCCTACCCGGAGCCAGGCGGAAGAACTTGCGCGGCGGGTCCTCCATGAAGTCCGCCCGGTCGATGTAGATCTCACGGGAAAAGGGGAGCTGCCGCGAGCCCTCGAGCGGCACGTCGTGCGGATAGAGGGGGGCGTCGAGTGCTTCGACCTCGCCCTCGGGGTAGTTCGTGATGACGACCTTGAGCGGCCGCGTCACGCACAGTACGCGCGGCACCTTCATGTTGAGGTCGTCACGCACCGCATGCTCCAGCATGGCGATCTCTGCCGTCCGGTCGGTGCGCGACAGCCCGATCATCGCGACGAATTTCTTGATCGCCTCCGGCGTCACGCCCCGGCGGCGCAACCCGGCGATCGTGGGCAGGCGGGGATCGTCCCAGCCGGACACGTGCCCCTCGTCCACCAGCCGCACCAGCTTCCGCTTGCTCATGACCGTGTAGTCGACGTTGAGCCGCGCGACCTCGGTCTGTTCGGGCGGCCGCTCGAAGCCGACTTCGCGCACGAGCCACTTATAGATGTCGTTGTTGTCCTTGAACTCGAGGGTACACAGCGAGTGCGTGATCCCCTCGATAGCGTCCGACAGGCAGTGTGCGAAGTCGTACAGCGGGTAGACGCACCACGCGTCCCCGCGCCGATAGTGCGACGCGTGCCGGATACGGAGCAGCGGCGTGTCGCGCATGATCATGTTCGGGTGCGCCATGTCGATCTTGGCGCGCAACAGATGCGTTCCGTCCGGATACTCGCCGGCCCGCATGCCTTCGAGCAGGGCGAGGTTCTCCTCGACCGGGCGGTCCCGGTGTGGACTGGGCGTACCCGGTTCGGTGATCGTTCCGCGCCCGGCGCGGATTTCGTCCTCGGACTGACTGTCGACGTACGCCTTTCCCTCCCGTACCAGCTTCACCGCAAATTCGTAGAGCTGCTCGAAGTAGTCGGACGCATAGTACTCGCGGTCGTCCCACTCGAACCCGAGCCATCGCACATCCTCCTTGATGGCCTCGACGTACGCCATGTCTTCCGTGAACGGATTGGTGTCATCGAACCGGAGGTTGCACGTCCCGCCGTACTCCGCCGCGATGCCGAAGTTCAGACAGATCGCCTGTGCGTGCCCCAGATGCAGGTACCCGTTCGGTTCGGGCGGAAACCGCGTCATGACGGGGCGGCCGAACCGGTCGTCGGCGACGTCCCGCTCCACCATGGCGCGGACGAGATCCTGACCCCGCGTGGGCTCCGTCATTTCCACACCTTTTCGATATAGTCCTGCACCTCGGGCACTCCGCCCTGCAGGATCAAGTAACCGTCATGCGGTTCCCGGTCGGTCATGTCGTCGGCGATCGGCGTCGTCATCGCGGACTGGACGGCGGCCGGATCGTCCGGGTGGAGCCCGAGGGCCCACCCGAGTTTGATGTACGCGACCTCGGGCAGCATGTTGGCCAACGGGACCACACCCAACTGGAGAATCTCCCGCCCGGTCTCGTAGACCTGCATCTGCACGAACCCCCAAAGCGTCTGCAGCGTCATGTACATATGCACCCCGGCGTCCCGCGCGCGCGCGAGGGCCGGATAGATGGCACGGTTCACGTGCCCGAGGCCCGTCCCGGCGATGACGATACCCTTGTAGCCTGCCTGTACGAGTGCGTCGATGATGTCGGGCTGCATCCCGGGGTAGTAGTACACGACGGTGACCTTCGGCTCGAACGCCGCGCGGAGCGTCGCCGTTTCTCCCTTTCGACGGGGATGCCAGTCGTCTTTCAGCGGCGTCACCCTCCCCTCCTCGACCATGGCCAGCGGGATGTCGCCCAACGTGCGGAACGTGCTGCGATACGAGCTGTGCATCTTCCGCACCCGCGTGCCGCGGTGCAGCAGGTTGTACCGGTCGGACGTCGGGCCGAACATGCAGACCATCACCTCCGCGATCGGCCCGCGTGCCGCGGTCGACGTCGCGTTGATGAGATTCCGCGCCGCATCGGACGAGGGGCGGTCGGACGACCGCTGACTCCCCACCATGACGATCGGCACCGGCGGGTCCTGCACCATGAAGCTCAGCGCCGCCGCCGTATGGTGCATCGTGTCGGTGCCGTGCCCGACGACCACGCCGTCGTAGCCCTCGCGGATGGCGCCGTCGATCTTCTCGGCCAGGATCAGATACTGCTCCGGCCCCATATTCTCCGAGAACACACCGAACAGCTTCTCGGTCTCGAGATTGCAGATGTCCGCAAGCTCGGGCACCGAGCCGTAGAGCTCACCGGGGGTGAACGCCGGGATGACCGCACCCGTGCGGTAGTCGAGCCGGGAGGCGATCGTCCCGCCCGTCCCGAAGAGCCGCACCTTGGGCTTCGCGGGGTCCCGGGGAAACTCGCGCTCGGGGATCTTGTAGTTGGCCTGCCGATACCCGATCTCTTCGGCCGCCTCGATCGTGTCGTGCCGCACGCCGACGTTGTAGCCCATCGCGAGCTTGAGAACGACGTGCAGTTCGTCACTCGTTTCCGAGCGCGGGAGCACCAGTCCTTCGAACACGCCGCGCGTCGTCTGCAGCCGGACCTCACTCCACACCCCGAACCCGAGACGTTCCATGACCTCCCGGCAGGGGTCGCGGTATCCGCGAAACCGATCGTCCGTCACATCGCCGCCTCGGCCACCGGCCCGCGCACGCGATCGGCGAGCGCGCGTGCCACGACCGCCGGATCCACCCGCCCCACGAAGCGGCCCATGACCTCGCCCATCGCCCACCGGCGGCGGGCCTCGACGTCCCGGGACTGCAGCTGCCCTGCGGTGACCGCGACCGTGTCGAGCGTCTCGGCGAGCTCCGCCTCGTCCCGCGGCGTCACCGTGAACGGAGCGAGGACGTCCTTGGTCGGGACACCGACCTCCCGCACGAGGGCGTCGATCGCCCGGGTCGTGGCCTCGAGGCGAATGGTGCCACCCTCGAGCGCCCGGACGAGCGACGCGAACCGCGCGGCGACGGCGGCCCCCATCGGCGTCCCCGACCGTCGAAGAAACGGCAAGCGCTGCAGGAGCCCCGCCGCGACACGGCGCGCCACCACTCCCTCCGTGGGATCGAGCTCGTCGAAGATCACCGCCCATGGCGACCGCGCGAGCTGCCGCGCCATCGCGAAGGTCAGTCCCTTGTCCACGTACCGGCGTTCGCGCTCCCAGGGCCGCTCGGGCAAGGACGTGGTAATGCGCTCGATGAGTTCGTCCGCGATCGGGATCGGCGGCGTGTCGGTGTCCGGATACATGCGATCCGCCCCGGGGAGAATGCGTTCGAACCCGGTCGTCCCGTCGGCGTGCCCCTGCCGCGTCTCCGCCGGCACGCCGGCCACCGCGTCGACCGCCCGGAGGAGAATCTCCCGCGCCGCCGTCGCGGCGTCCTGTTCCGGCATCCACGTCACGACGACGGTGTCGTCCCCATCCGCGTCCACGGCCGCGCGCGCCTCGGCCCAGCGGTCCGCGTCCATCGCGCCCGGATGGGTGTCGGAGTCGATCATATATCGGGAGGCCATGGGACACGCGATCACGCGCACGCGCTCCGCAAACTCATGACCGAAGCCGTGCCCCGGTTGCGTCGCGTGCGTCAGCAGGCCGCCGAACCCCGGCAGCCGCACGGCCACGACCCGGTCCCGCCGGCCGAGCCTGCCGAACACGTTCGGCGCTCCCCGCCCATCGAGGACGTCGGTCACGTCCGCCACGAGAGGCGACACCTCCCACGGCACGCCCGCGTCCGGCATTGCCAGGCGATCGGCCGTCACGCCACGCCGCGCGAGCTCGGCGCGGACGCGAAGCAGGTTCAGTTGACGCAACGCCTCGACGTGCACGAGCCGCGGAATGCCCAGATGGGTATCCACGCCCTTGATCTCGACGCGGCGCCCGCCCGCAACCGACACATTGACGTCCTGCCGGGCAGCGCCGGGCCCGCGCAGCACCTTGTCGGTCGCGCGGGCCGCGTCCGCGATGATCGCGCCCGCCGCCGCCACCTCCCACGGCGTATACAGCTCGGGCTCGGTGACCGCCTCGGTGAGCGGCATGCCCAGCCGGTCGGTTCGAAACGTGATGCGGTGACCCACATCCGCGATCTCGCGACAGGAGTCCTCCTCGAGGGACAGCTGGCGCATTCGCAACTCCCGGCCGACCCCGAGTTCGGGCACGACGAACGGGATGACGCCGGACAAACCCACCATGGCCGTCCGCTGAAACCCCGTGGGGATCGAGCCGTCCAGGTACTGCTTGCGCATCACGTGGAGCTCGGACACCAGCTGGAGACCGAGCAACGCGCTGAGTTCGATCGCGATGGCCACGGCGTTCGAGTCGATCGGGAACGGGGGCGTGTCATCGATTTCATACGTGCAGACGCTGCCGCGCTCCAGCTGATACACGATCTCCTTGCGCGTCTTGAACTCCATCAGCGCCGTGCCGTCGTACTCCCCCAGTTCGCTGAGCGTCGGGCGCATGTGCCGCAGCACCTCGGCGTCCCACCGGTCGACGTACCGGCCGGCCGGGCACCGGCAAAACAGCTTGCGTTCGGTCGCGAGCTGCTGGTGCACCTCGAGTCCTCCGAGGAAGCCGATGGCCTCGTAGTCACCGACCGTCATCTCGCCGAACGCGCGGTCGGGAAAGTCGAGAACCGGGTCGGTCCGAGGGTTCGCCTCGGCCGGCGGCTTGAGGGTGGAGGGAAGCGGTGCCTTCGGCATAGTCCGGGAACATAACAGCCGGGCGTCGCGGCGGCGTCCCGAGGGAGACGGCACCTGTCCTGGGGTCCGGCCTCCCGTTACTTTTCGGCCCGCACGGACCCGTGGTCCGCGCATGGCGTGCGGGAGGCCAAGCGTCCCGCCACGCGAGGGAGAGGTGGCCGAGTGGCTGAAGGCGCCGGTTTGCTAAACCGTTGTAGGGTTATTAGCCCTACCGGGGGTTCGAATCCCCCCCTCTCCGTATGCCACGGGCGATCGACGCGCCCTGGCGCGCGCCGTCCCCCCTGCGGGCCGACGGCGCACACGTCCCTGCCCACACGGCCTCGGCCGCGGGGAGAGCACCCGACACGATGACCCGTCTGCGTTTCGCTCCCTCGCCCACCGGATTCCTCCACGTCGGCGGCGCCCGTACGGCGCTCTTCAACTGGCTGTATGCCCGCCAGACCGGCGGCGCCTTCCTGCTGCGCATCGAAGACACCGACCGCGAACGGTCCAAGCCCGAGCACGTCGACGTGATCCTCGACGGCCTCGCCTGGCTGGGATTGAACGTCGACGACGACATCGTGTTCCAGGCGGCGGGCATCGAGCGACACCGCCGCCTGGCCGACCGGCTGCTCGCCGAGGACGCGGCGTACGAGGATGACGGCGCCATCCGGTTTCGTATGCCGCAGGAGACGATCGCGTGGGACGACGCGGTCTACGGACGGATCAGCTTCGAAGGTGCAGACATCCAGGACTGGATCATCCTTCGCTCGGACCGCACACCCACGTACAACTTCACCGTGGTCGCCGACGACGCGGAGATGCGCATCAGTCACGTCATGCGCGGTGACGATCACATCTCGAACACACCGAAGCAGATCGCCGTGTACCGCGCGCTCGGGCTCGAGCCGCCGATCTTCGCGC
>JBDHIW010000134.1:0-6802 GCA_039587215.1 Gemmatimonadota bacterium
TCACCGAGCCGGCCGGCACCGGACACGCGCACGAGCAGCGGGTCATCCGCGCCCGGGATGCGAAACGCGAAGTGCCGGCTGGACCGCACGAGCCACGCGCCACCGAGCGGGTCCCCGACCAGCGAGGCGAACCCGAACGGTGACGCCGTCGTGTGCGTGATCCGGCCCTCTTCGTCGGTGCGGTGCACCGCACCTTCGACGTCCGCCACCCAGTACCCTCCACTCCCCGCGGTCACCACCCCGAGCGGCTCGCGGCCCTCGAGTTGGAGCGCGACACGATGCGGGGTGAGCCGGCGGTCGAATCGCACCGCTCCACCGGCGCCGTCCAACACGACCGCGTCTCCGTCGGGCGCCACGGCGGTGGTGATGCCCTGAAACCACAGCAGCGTCGCGTCCTCCTCGGCCGTGGGAGGAATCGAGTCGAGACGGAGCCGTTCCGGTGCCGTCGCATGCTCGACCACCCGCACCCCACCCTCGACTCTCGTACCGGGAGGCACGTGCTCGGGATTGGGCTCCGCGATGGGGCCGCGTGCCACCGGCGCGCTGCCGTCGACGAGGGCCAACAGACCCACGGCCACGACGAGCGCGGCACCGACGAGTGCCGCGGACCGGACAGGCGTCCGGCCCGCAACACGAGCGGGTCCTGGCTTCATTACATGCTGATGTCGGCGATCTGGATCGCCTTGGCGCCACCGGCCTCGAAGACGAGACCGGTCACCGTCACCTTGTGCTCCGCATGCGGCTTCAGCGGCGCGTTCTCGCTTCCGCCCGGCATAGCTTCACTGACGGGGATGTAGAGCGTTCCGTCATCGCCGAGGATGGCGAGCGGGACCCCACGGTCAGCACACACCTGCGCACACATCCGGTGATCCGGGCCCGACAGGTTGTGCCGGAACTTGCACGAGAGGTCGATGACCGTGCCGCTGACCGTCATCTCGGTCCCCTGCGGCTTCTCGGGCATCTGCGCGGCGGCGGCGGTGGGCGCGGCTGCGAACACGAGCGCGCCGACCGCGAGCGTGCCGATGAGGCGTTTGAGCATCGGGTCTTCCTCCTGAGGTGTGGTAGGACTGAACTCGCCCCGACGGAGTCGGGAGTACCGTTTGAAAAACACGCCAGTCCGTGGGGGAGTTCCCGGCAGTCGGTTCGGCGTCTGTTCGGCCGCGATCTTCAGTCGGTCGCCAGCAGGTCCGCCAGACCGGAGCGCCCAGGCCGTGGTTCGCGCCGCCGCACCATAAGGAACTCTCCGAACTGCTCCACTGCCAGGAGGCCAACCACTGTCCCGTGCTCGACGACGGGCGCCGCGGGCTGTCCGGCCAGGCGGAGACGCAGGAGCGCGTCGTGGAGCGGATCCTGCGGAGCCGCGACCACAACGTCGCGCCGGGCGACCTGGCGCACCGTGCCGTCCGGGCCGTAGGTGCGGAGCGCTGTCCCGAGATCTCGTGAGAGGACGAGGCCCGTGAGCCGGCCTCCGGCGTCGACGACCGGGAAGTCGCGCTGGCTTCCGACAGCAAGCATGGCCGCCGCATCGCTCAGAAGCGTGCCGTCGAGGAAAACCCGCAACTCCGTCACCATCACATCGCCCACCCGCAGGTCTCGCAGCGCCTCTCGTGCCTGCGCGTGGCGTGACTCCGCCTGCGCGCCGAGGTACACGAAGATCGCGATGAAGATGAGAAACGGGTTTCCGCCGATGAGTCCCAGGAACCCGAACACCATCGCCATGAGCTGCCCGACGGAGGCGGCGATCGCCGTGGCGCGGGCGAAGCCCAGGCGGGTCCCGAGGAGCCCCCGGAGAATCCGGCCGCCGTCCATCGGGAAAGCCGGGAGCAGGTTGAACACGACGAGGATCACGTTGATCCAGAGGAGCTGCGAGAGGAAACCCGCACCGGGGCTGAGGGCGGTTGTCGCCGAGGTCAGATTCCCCATGAGCATCAGCACGACAGCCAGCGCCCCGGCGATGGCTACGTTCACAGCCGGCCCCATTGCCGCGACCCACAGCTCCTCCATGGGCTTCTCGGGCATGCGTTCGAGGCGCGCCACCCCGCCGATCGGCAGCAGCGTGATGTCACGGGTGGCGATCCCGTAGCGGCGAGCCGTGAGCGCATGCCCGAGTTCGTGCAGCACGACGCACGCGAAGACCGCAGCGACCAGCACCACACCCCGAATCACACCGGGAACGTCGGCGCCGCGTGAAACGTCCTGAAGCACGACCCATCCGATCAGGATGAGAAACGTCCAGTGGACCTGAACCCGAATGCCCGACACCGAGCCGACACGCCACGACCAACGCACTGCGACCGCCTTTGGTGGTTCCTGCAGAAACTTACGACACCCCGGCGGGCGCGGGGTGCGCGCTCCATGAACTGCCGTTACAGGAGCGTTTAGCCCACCCTCACCTCCAAAGGGGTACGGTGCGAGAGGGCAGTGGGCAGGAGGTGGCGGTGTCGAGCATGAAAGTTGTCGTGCCGTTGGACGGTTCGCCGTTTGCCGAGACGGCCATTCCCGTATCGCTGAGCCTCGCGCGTGCGCTCGGCGCCCGGATCGAACTGGTGTCCATCTACCTCGAGGAACCACTCATCGCCGAGTGGCAGATTCCCGGGGAGGAGTTGCGCGCGTCTTACGAGGCGTACCAGCAGAGCGTCCTGCAGCGCCTCCCGTCCGCCGCGGACCTCGACGTGGTCACCACCGTGCTGAGCGGCCCCGTCGCCGAGACGCTCGAGACACACGTCGCCGACGGCCCCGACGCGATCGTCATCATGAGCACGCACGGGCGCGGCCCGCTCAGTCGCGCGTGGCTCGGCAGCGTCGCCGATCGCCTCGTGCGCCATGCGCGCGTGCCGGTGCTGCTGCTCCGACCCGAGGACGAGACGCCTGACGGCTTCGAAACCTCCTACACGTTCGGGAGCGTCGTGGTCGCACTGGACGGCTCGGAACGGGCGGAGTACGGGCTGGTGTGGGCAAAGCACATCGCCGAGGCGACCGGTGCGGCCATCGCACTCGTCCGCGCCGTTCCATCGCGCTTCGTCACCTCGCCGTACCTCCCGCACACGGTTCGGGAAACCCAGGAACTGCTCGAGCAGGACGAAGCCACGGCACGGACGTACCTGACCACGCTCCAGGATAGACTCGGCGCGACCGGCATGACCGTCCAGACCGAGATCCTACCCGGCGTTCAGCCGGGCACGGGGATCACCCGATACGCAGACCGCACGCGGGCCAGTCTCGTGGTCGTCACGACGCACGGGCGGGGCGGGCTGCCGCGGCTGGTCCTGGGCAGTGTTGCCGACAAGGTCATTCGAGGCGCCACCACGCCGGTACTGATCGTTCGCGCTCCCTCGTCGCACTCCGCCGGGGACGCGTTGGCGGAAGGAGACCCATCATGACCGGAACCATCGTGGTCGCCGGGGTCGACACCTCGCCCGAGGGAGGCTGGGCGGCCGTGACCGCTTGGCGGCTCGCGGACGCCGTCGCGGGTCGCACGGCCCTCATCCACGCCGTGAGCGACGCATGGATCCCACCGGGACGACCGCCGATCGGAACGGACGAGGACGTGCGGGCGCAGCTCGCCCACCACGCGAGCGACGCCGTGCGCGAGTCCCTCGTGGATCACGTACCCGACGCGTGCCTCGAGCGACTGGATGTGCGGTTCGGTTCGCCGGCGTCGGTCCTGGCCGAGGCCGCGGCCGAACTTGGCGCCGCGCTCATCGTGGTCGGCGGGAAGCGGCACTCCGCCCTCGGACGATGGCTCGCCGGGAGCACCGTGCACCAACTGCTCCGCATTTCCGTGACGCCGATCCTGGTCGCGACGCCCACAATGGCCACGGTGCGCCGAATGCTCGTCGCCGTCGACGTCGACGACACGGCTGCGGCGACGATCGCCGCTGGCGAACACTTGGCCGCCCAGCTCGGCGCCGACCTTCGCTTCATCCACGCACTCGAGCCGATTCCCTACGCCGCCGACCTGGAACCGTACGTCGATGTCGACGAGGTCCACCGGGCCTCGCGAACGATTCTGGAGCAACGCGTGTGGCCGCTCATCAGCGACCCCACCGCCGACCGCGTGGTCCGGGAGGGCAGTCCGACGGCCGTGATCGAGGTTGAAGCGCGAGCCTGGGACGCCGACCTCGTCGTCGTCGGGCATCACAGCCGCAGTCAGCTGGACCGGCTCGTGCTCGGCAGCGTCAGCTACGACCTGCTCCACGATCTACCCTCCTCGATCATGGTCGTGCATCCCCAGGCCGTCGCTCCCCCGGCACCCGTCGAGATCGGCGGCACCTGACGGCGCCCCCCGGCGGTGCGCAGGCGTGTCGGTCCTTGACTCCGCACGGGCCGCAGAAGACGTTACGGCGCGCGGCCACCTGAGCACGGGTCGGCGCGCACCAATCCCGGAGCGTTTACGTGAAGCACATCCCGACGCCCGGCCGGACCCGGGACGGTGTTCGGCAGGGCTATATCATCCCTATCGGCGGCGGCGAAGAGAAGATCCGCGACCGCGCCATCCTCAGTCGGTTCGTCGATCTGTGCGGCCACCGGAACGCGCGCATCGCGGTGATCCCGACGGCATCGGAGCGCGACGATACGGGGCCGCGGTATGCCGAGCTGTTCAAAGACCTCGGGGTAGCCGGCGCCCGCGTGTTTCCCTTCGCCACACGCGACGCGTGCCACGACGAGGAGGAGATCGAGGCCCTCAAACGCGCCGACGGCATCTTCATGACGGGCGGCAATCAGCTGCGGCTGTCGACGACGCTTGGGGGGACACCGGCCGCGTACGCGATCCGCTCCGTGAGTGCGACCGGCGTGCACGTCGCGGGAACATCGGCGGGCGCGGCCTTCCTCCCCGAGCATATGATCGCCTTCGGTAAGGAGGGACCGTCCCCGCGGGCCGACATGGTCACGCTCGCGCCGGGCCTCGGCCTCACCAACACGGTCGTCGTGGACCAGCACTTCCGCGAGCGGGATCGCCTGGGCCGACTCATCACCGCGATCGGCTACAACCCGTTCGCGGTCGGCATGGGCCTGGACGAAGACACGGCCGCCTTCATCGATCCGACGGGCATCCTGTCCGTCGTGGGCAGCGGTTCGATTACCATCGTGGACCCGTCGCACGTCGAGCACTCCTCGATGGACTCCGCGCACCAGCACGATCCGCTCTGTGTCGTAGGGTTGCGGCTCCACGTGCTGACCGACGGGTGGGGCTACGACCTGGGTCGTCGAGCGGCCGTTTCCGCCCACGCCGCGCCGGCGAGCTGACCTCATGCGGATCGTCGAGCGGGCCGTGTACCTCGGCCCCAACCTGTATGCGCGTTTTCCGGTCATCCGCTTTACCGTCGACCTCGAGACGCTCGAGGCATGGCCCACGATGCGGCTGGGGGAGGAGTTCATCCACCGCCTGCTCGAGGCGCTGCCGGGTTTGGTGGAGCATGGGTGCTCCTACGGTGAGGCGGGGGGGTTCGTACGGCGCCTGCGCGAGGGTGAAGGAACGTGGATGGGCCACGTGCTCGAACACGTCGCCATCGAGCTCCAGAACATCGCGGGTGACGACGTCACGTTCGGCAAGACGCGCGGAGCCGGCGACGAGGGCGTGTACAACGTCGTGTTCGAGTACGGCGACCCCAAGGTCGGGGTAGAAGCCGGCCGTCTCGCTCTGACGCTGCTCGAATCGCTCTTGCCGGCCGACCTCCGCACGGACGGCGTGGTGTCCGACGATTTCACCTGGGAAGACGCACGCGATTCGTTCATCCGCTTCGCGCAGCGGAATACGTTCGGGCCCAGCACCGCTTCGCTCGTGCGGGCCGCCGAAGAGCGCAACGTCCCGTGGCTGCGCCTCAACGAGTACAGTCTGGTCCAGTTCGGACACGGCAAGTACCAACAGCGGATACAAGCGACCATCACCAGTCGGACACCGCACATCGCCGTCGAGATGGCTTCCGACAAGGAGGAGACGAACCGCATTCTCGGCGACCTCGGCCTCCCAGTTCCGCGACAGCGTCTGGTGTATTCCGAGCAGGACGCCAGACGGGCGGCCGAGCGCATCGGATATCCCGTGGTGGTGAAGCCCTTCAACGCCAATCACGGCCGAGGGGTCTCGCTCAACCTGAACGACGCAGAACACACGACGCTGGCGTTTACGCAAGCGCGGGAATTCAGCCGCGGCGTCATCGTGGAATCGATGGTGCGGGGGTTCGACCACCGCATCCTCGTCATCGACGGGGAAATGGTCGCGGTCGCCAAGCGCGTCCCCGGCCACGTCGTGGGCGATGGCGTTCGTTCGATCGCCGCGTTGGTCGACGAGGTGAACAGTGACCCGCGCCGCGGCATCGGCCACGAAAAGGTCCTGACGCGCATCGAGTTCGACTACCAGGCGAACCGCCTGCTGACGCTGCTCGGGTACACGCAGGAGACGGTGCCTGCGGCGGGCGAGATCGTCTACCTCCGTTCGACGGGCAACCTCTCAACCGGAGGCACCGCGGTCGATCAGACCGACGTGATCCATCCCGACAACCGCGACATGGCGGAGCGCGCGGCGCGCGCGATCGGGCTCGACATCGCGGGCGTCGACTTTCTGACGGAGGACATCAGTCAGTCCTACAAGGAAACGGGCGGGGCGATCTGTGAGGTCAATGCCGCACCGGGCTTCCGGATGCACACCCATCCGAGCGAGGGCACTTCGCGGGACGTGGCCGCGCGCGTCATGGACATGCTGTTCCCGTCGGGGTCGCCGGCGCGCATCCCGATCCTCGCCGTCACCGGCACGAACGGCAAGACGACCACCGTCCGGATGCTCGCCCACATCTACAAGATGGCC